>CAKQSI010000029.1 GCA_934272745.1 uncultured Clostridia bacterium
CCTCGAAACGGCATAAAAAAAGAGAGAACATTTATCCTTGTTCTCTCTTAAAAGATTTGTATTAAATTGTTGGTGTCAGGCGGTGATTAAAACGAAGTCGTCAGTTCAAGTCCTGTTTTTTGAAAAATAGGTCAAAATGCAGCTCCTGAATTCAAATATTCCGCGAAGGGCGCGAACCACAAGATATGGCAACAAAAAAGCACAAGACCTACTAGATCTTGTGCTTTTTATGTTTTGTAGCTTTTTCGTACTACAAAGATGGTAGGGATAGTAGGGCTCGAACCTATGACCTCCACCATGTCAAGGTGGCGCTCTAACCAACTGAGCTATATCCCCAAAAACGATGTGCCGAAAACCGGCAATTTGTCCGCCCTTTTCCGGCGGCTTGATTAGAATACCACAATTCAGACGTTCTGTCAACTGATTTTTCCGGTTTTTCTCTTCTTTTTTTTCATTTCACGCGTAGCCTTGCCCGGAGTGCCGCCGTCTGCAAAGGCCGTTTCTTATACCCGATATAAACAATCGTTATGCCGTAAAAGTGCATTTCGGGGCGTTTTTTCTTGACTTAAACGCGCAAAACCGCTATAATTCCCCCATCAATTTCCGGAGGAACCGTTTGATGAAACCAGCTTTTTGCATGATGCATAAAAAAGCCATGTGCATGGAATTTGCCATGTGCCTTTTTCTCATGCGTCATAGTTAAAGCGGGAAACTTTTTTCCTTCCGGCATAAAAAGTCGAAAACGGGGCAGAAAGTTTTTAGGCTTTCTGCCCTTATTTTATGCCCGTCGCAATACCTACTGCAATGCCCGTCGCGGCGCGCGCCGAATGTGTGAATTTGATAAAATCGGCACAACGGCTCAGCGGCGGCGACTATGCGACTCTAAAAAAACGACCGGAACACGCCCGGCACGCCGCAACAAAAATAAGAGCCGCACACAACTCGGTATCGCGCCCAAACGAACACGGCACGACCCCGGCGCCGCACGCAAGTTCCAATGCCACGACCCCGGCACGCCGCGACAAAAATAAGCGCCGCGTTCCCGATTTAGCGGGACGTTATACAAAAATCGAACCTTTCTATCAGGAGGCAACCGTTGCAACCGATCATCGAACTGAAAAATATCACCAAAACGTTTTCGTCCGCAAACGGCGAATTTACCGCCCTTGACGGCGTTTCCCTGACCGTAGAAGAGGGCGACGTTTACGGCATCATCGGCGCTTCGGGCGCGGGAAAATCCACGCTGGTGCGCTGTATCAACCTGCTGGAACGCCCCACTTCGGGCACCGTTCTCATCGAAGGGCGCGACCTGATCTCCTGCAACAAAAGCGAACTTTTGAAGACCCGGCAGAAAATCGGCATGATTTTTCAGAATTTCTGCCTGTTGGAGCAGAAAAACTGTCTGGATAACGTGCGGTTTCCGCTGTCGGTTGCCGGCGTTCCCAAACAAAAAGCCAAAGCGCGCGCGGAAGAATTGCTTGCTCTTGTGGGGCTTTCGGACAAGGCGAGGTCTTACCCCTCGCAACTTTCGGGCGGACAAAAACAGCGCGTCGCCATTGCCCGCGCCCTTGCCGCAGACCCCAAAGTACTGCTTTTAGACGAAGCCACCAGCGCCCTCGACCCCAAAACCACCGATTCCATTTTGGAACTGCTGCTTTCCATTCATCAAAAAACCGGCATTACGATGGTATTCATCACACACGAAATGCGCGTGGTAGAAAGCGTGTGCAACAAAGTCGCCGTGATCGACGGCGGAAAAATCGTGGAAACCGGCAGCGTGAAGCAGGTCTTTTCGGCGCCCGTTTCCGATAAGGCAAAGGAACTGGTTCTGCCCCGCGCTCGTATTCTGAATCAACCGGCAGAAACCCTTGCCGACCCCCCGCAGAAGCGCAAATGCCTGCGCCTGATTTTCGACGGAGCGAAAAGCGACGCGCCCGTTTTATCCGAACTGGTCAAGAATCTGGGCGTAGATTTCAACATTCTGTTTGCGGAAACCAAAACGGTTGCCGGCACCACCGTGGGGCAAATGCTCATCGAACTGCCCCAAAACCCCGCCGACCGCAAAGCCGCCGCCGAGTTTTTACAAAGCCGCGGCGTCACCGTGCGGGAAGAAACGGCTTTCGTGTGAGTTTAAGGCAGATCACTTTCGCCCCGCGCGCGCCACATAGGAAAAAGAAAGTTTTTCTAAGCCCCTCCCCTCTTTTACCCAAGCGCGCGGCAGATAAACGTTTCGGAGTTTCCGACTTTCGTGCGAGCGCGGATAGCCCCGCCAGCGGGCAAAGAACGAACTTTCACCCCGTGCATAAACCAGACGGCTTTCGTATAAGCCGAGGATAAACGCTTTCACCCGCAAACAAACCAAACGATTTTTATCCTGAGCGGATAAGACGAATTTCCCCCGCACGCGATTCAACCGCTTTATCCGACTATTTTGAAGGAGAAACCCATGTCAAACTTTTCTTTGTTTTTCAACGCTACGTTGGAAACGCTGTACATGACCGTCGCAGCCACTCTGCTTGCCTATGTACTCGGGCTTCCGACCGGTATTCTGCTTGCCGTGACCGACAAAAACGGCATCAAACCCAACCGCGTTTGCTATACCGTGGTTGGAACGATCGTCAATATTTTGCGTTCCGTCCCCTTTCTGATCCTCATCGTGCTGCTGATTCCGGTAACGCGCGCCGTTGTCGGTACCTTTATCGGTTCCACCGCCACCATTTTCCCGCTGACCGTCGCCGCGGCGCCCTACGTCGCACGACTGGTAGAATCTTCCTTAAAGGAAGTGGACGGCGGCACGATCGAAGCGGCGCGTTCTATGGGCGCTTCCGACTTCCGCGTCGTGACGAAAGTCATGCTGCCGGAAGCGCTGCCTTCCCTTCTCGTCGGATTTTCCATCGCGATCACCACCATTCTGGGCTATTCCGCCATGGCGGGATTTATCGGCGGCGGCGGACTGGGCAACGTGGCGCAGACCTACGGCATTTATCGCTACAACACCAAAACCATGCTGATTTCGGTCGCAATTCTGGTCGTCATCGTGCAAGGGTTGCAGGCAATCGGCACTTATTTAGCCAAAAAGACCGACAAGCGGAAGAAACGCTGACCGCCCGTTTACCACAATAACTACCCTGCCATACGGGGAAGAACCTACCTTAAGCAGCGGCGCCCGTTGCCGCTCCCCTCATATAAATAGCGGCGCCTGCTTCCCGGAAATCGACGCCGTAAAATCGCGGTGCCCTATGCGCCGCTCCGACAACGCGAAAAAGCAGCGGTATCCACCGCCGCATAAAGGAGAGAATTATGAAAAAATTGTTACTCGCGCTTCTTGCGCTGTGCCTCACTACGTCCCTGTTCGCCTTTTCTTCCTGCGGGAAAAAAGACGACCCTTCGGTCATCACCGTCGGCGCGTCCCCCACGCCGCACGCCGAAATCCTGAACGTGGTGAAAGAGGAACTCAAAAAACAGGGCTATACGCTGAAGATTGTGGAATTCAACGACTACATTCTGCCCAACGAGGGCGTGGAAAGCGGCGAACTGCTTGCAAACTACTTCCAGCACCAACCCTATTTGGACGACTACAACAAAAACAACGGCACGCATATCACGTCGGTTGCTTCCGTTCATTACGAACCGTTCGCCCTTTACGGCGCCGCGGCTTATCCTACGCTTTCCGCGCTGAAATCGGCGGTGGACGGCGGCACGAAAGTGAAAATCGCCATTCCCAACGACGGCAGCAACGAAGCGCGCGCCCTGTTCCTTTTGCAGGAAAACGGCTTTCTGACCCTGAAAGCCGGCACCGGATTCACTGCCACAAAGCAGGATATTGCCACCTGCCCGCAGAATCTGGAAATCGTGGAAATGGAAGCCGGCTTACTGCCCAACACGGTGAAGGGCAAGGACGTTGCGGCAGCGGTCATCAACGGTAACTACGCCATTTCGTCCGGACTTTCTATTAAAAACGCGCTTGCAAAGGAAAAGAACGATTCCGCTGCGGCGACCACCTACGCCAACATCATTGCGGTAAAGCAGGGCAATGAAAACGATCCCCGCGTAAAAGCGCTGGTTTCGGCGCTGAAAAGTCAGGCGGTCAAGAACTATATCGCAGCGACCTACGGCGGCGGTGTCGTGGCGCTGTTTTAAGAGGTGACGCCGTTCGGAAAGGGTGCACGGTTATATGAGGTGGCACCATCCGGAACGATTGCACCGTTTTAAGAGGTGACGCCCTTTCTGAAATGGAACCGTTTTAAAAGGCAGCACCGTTTCTGAAGTACCGTAGCCGGACAGAACTTCGTTCTGCCCGGCTGCGCCTTTTGAGTCCTTGCGCCGCTTGAATCGTGGCGCCACGATTCAAGCGGCGCCACGACGAAATATTGAATTCCCGCAATTATTTTCGGTTCCACACGTTCCTTGCGGGCGATCAATGATCGACCCTACAAGCGTCATCAATACATCCGCCCCGACCGATTGCTTATGCCCGGCAAACTTTGTCGCCCTTTTGCCTACGCCCCGGCAAACTTTGTCGCCCTTTCCCGATAACGCCGCCGAAAAAAAGGGCGGCTATTTTTTGTAAAAAGCGGGCGGCACCACGCCCCCTGAAGCAATGACGCCACACCCCTGAAGCAGCACTTCCCCTCAGACGCAGCCGCAATCTCCCGCACAAAAAGGAGGGGAATCCCGACAAATTCAGTAGAGTTTCTCCCATAAAAACGGTTGACAAGCACAGTTCCTTCTGTTATACTGGTTCCAGACTGTTAGCCGCCGCTAACAGCAAGAACGACGCATCATTGCCGCACCCCCTGTCGCGGCAAAGCCGGAAAATTCTTTGCAAAGAATTTTCCGGCGGGCGCCTTTTCTTTAAACGAAGCGTTAGCAGTTGCTAACTACAGGCAGCGTGATAAACGATTCTTTCCGATATGATATCGCAACGAAACGAATTCCCCATTCGCAGGGGCGACCGGCGTTCGCCCGCGAAAAAGCGAGGCAGATGGTTCTTCGTAAAGAAAAAACGCAAATTGCACTTTTTATAAGCGAAAGCGTGTGAAACACTTCTCTGTAAAGAAAGTGCGGCAACCGCTTCCTTATTAAAAAGCAAGCGGTTTTTCATAAAAACGCGCAGTTTCGACCATTCTGAAAGCGATACGATAAGCAAAACGCAGGCGGCAAAGTGCGGGGCAATAGCACAGCGCGCCCACAGTCAAGACCAAAAAGGAGAGAAAGCATGAGCGAAGCGGAATACTTACTCGGCGGCAGGTGCGGCGTGACCCTTGCGGGCATCAAACCGGCAAGTCTGATTTCCGTTTCCAACCGGACCGCCGCACCCTTTTACCGGCTTTGCAAACGGTTCCGCAGCCGCGGGGTCTGTACCCGCGTCATGCGCCTGCTTTCCGGTCGCGTTCTGTTTTACGTTTACAGCGAAAAGGGCATGAAAAAGGTGCTTGCCGACCCGAAAATTTCCACATTTTTGGGCAATCTCGGTTACAGCAGCGACCCGGAAGAAGCCCTTTCCGACCTGAAACTTCGCATGCAGCAGCAGGAATTCCCGCACGAAATCGGCATTTTTCTCGGCTATCCGCTGGAAGACGTGGAAGGGTTCATGCAGGATCCGCACCGCGGCGTACAATTAAACGGTTACTGGAAAGTCTATCGCGATCCGCAGAAAAAGGCAAAGACCTTTGCCGCTTACAAGCGTTGTTCGGCGTGTATTTGCGACAAAATGCGCCGCGGCAAATCGCTGACGGAAATTTTCGGCGTCGCGGAAAATGAATAACGAGGTAGAAAATATGAAAGTTTCGATTATTTACTGGTCTGGCACCGGCAATACGGAAGTCATGGCGATGGAAGCCGCGCAGGGCGCAAAGTCCGCAGGCGCGGAAGTCAATCTGAAAACGGTTGCGGAAGCCTCCGCCGACGACCTGAATTGCGACGCCCTTCTGCTGGGCTGCCCCGCAATGGGTTCCGAAGAACTGGAAGAAAACGAGTTTGAACCCTTCTTCTCCGCTATCGAAGGCAAGTTGAAAGGCAAAAAGGTGGGCTTGTTCGGCTCCTACGGCTGGGGCACGGGCGACTGGATGGTTACCTGGCAGTCCCGCGTGGTAAACGACGGCGCCGTGATGCCGGCGGACGGCGTTATCTGCGAAAACGAACCGGACGAAGACGCGAAAGCCGCCTGCCGCGCGCTTGGAAAAGCCGCCGCAGCCAACTGAGGGCTTTGACCGGCGTCAAAGACGTAATTTCTTATAGTTGATATAGCGGTAATTTTGTCTGTGCGTATGCAAAGCGTATTTTTAAGCAAAACTGACGGTATTTTAGACGGGAAGCGCAAAAACGGCAGTTTTTGCGTAAGATCCGCAAGGATTTAAAGTTTTTGATGAAAATCAAAAACTTAACTTCCCGCGTAGGGGCGAACAGTGTTCGCCCGCGGACGTTCCTCCATATCCTTATAATGTCGGGCAAACCGACACGTTAAAGAAGTTCCTTCTTTTGACGGGCGATCAATGATCGCCCCTACAGGGTTTGATATATTTCTTTCCCTGAAAAATCCGGGCGCTTGCCCACCAAACAAAACTGACGACGCTTTAAACGGGAAGCACAAGGCGAAGCCTTGCGGGGCGCGAAAGCGTAAATTTTGAACTTACTTCAAAATTCTCTGCCCATTGCTAATTACTATATTTAGAACATAAAACCCGCCGCAGACCGTAACGGTCTTTGCCTGCAAAGTCTGCCCTTGCGGCGTGGCAATTCCCGAAACGAAACTGCTTTGGCGAGCGGTTTTCTCCCCCGCAGCGCAATCGTTTCAAAACGAAACCGCATTTTGCGGCGTTTTCCGGGCAGGGACTTCTTCCTGAAGTCGACTTGTTCCCGAAGAGCAACAAATTTTTAATCAGCTTATACAATCTCCAAATTTTGACGTTTGACATAAAGACGCGGCGGGGCGAACACATTCGCCCCGCCGCTCTTTACTCTTTTTCTCTCGTTTCATTTTAATTACGCTGTCTTGGTCTGAAAACTTATCTGCCGACAAACCCGGGCGACCGCCGGGCGCCCCTGCAACTTCAAAGCGAAACTTTCGCAATGGGACGATTTTATTTCATTGCCCTATCGCCCGCGGGAGATAACGCCCCTACCGCCCGCGGAAAATACCCCCTGCATGCGCGGTCCCCAGGGATTCCATTCGCCATCCCTAACTATTTTTGCGGGAATAAATCGGTTTTTGCTACGACCTACTCCCATCATCGTACGCCAAATACGATTTCGGTCGTTTGCCTTGCAAAACCTAGCCGCAAGCGGCGATTTCTTCACCGCAAAAACGCTGGCGCGCCGAAAAGAGCGTATTTTTTGATGATTTACCACGGGCGTGAGGGTTGTTGTACTTTCCGTACAACGCCTGAGCGCCGCGCGCATAAGGGCGAAAAAGACGCCTTTACGGTAGAGAGGGTGACGGATGAAATCCCTATGGAAACGACTTACAAATACGCCTTCATACGTTCTAAAAAACTGGATTCCATATCGCGCAGTTCTTCGGCGAGAGAAAGGACTTCCTTGTCCATAATTTCTCCGTTTTCGCTGATCAGCGTCATAATTTCGGTCAGCCCCATCGTGGTGCCCTGAATCAGCATATCGGCGATGTGGGACTTGCTGTCGTCTTTCATCGCGTTCATTTTTACGCCGCTCCAAAGCATGGCTTTTTTGAAAAAGTTGGGTTCTTTGGGGTCAATATCGCGCGAAAGCATCTCTTTTGCAAGTGCTCCCGCATAGGTTTCGTAGCCCTCGTACTGGTGCGCCAGTTCCTCTTTCAGGCGAACGTCGTCCGTTTCTTTGGAAACGTAGTCCAGCGAAGACAGTGCCATCTGCACATTTTTATAAAGGTTTTCCAGCGAAGTCTGATTTACGCTTTCCATAATTCGTCATCTCCTTTTAAATCTTACCCTTATTTTTCTCCGCGGGGCGGAAAAATATACGGTTTCCGGCATTTCTCGCGAAAAATCACGCGAAAACGTTTGACTTTTTCCCTTGAATATAGTATGATAATCCACGAGCCGCTCAAACGGGGCTTTTTAAGTGCGCGATTTTCTGCGCCGCCCGGATTTGGCGAGACTGGGAAGAGGAGGCAAAAAAACGATGTATGCGATTGTAAGAAACGGCAGCAAACAGTACAAAGCGGAGGTCGGCTCCGTCATCAAGTTTGAAAAACTGAACAAAGCCGTTGGCGACAAGGTCGAATTTGAAGCAGTTCTGTACGCAGACGAAAACGGCGTAAAGATCGGCGCTCCCGTCGTGGAAGGCGTCACCGTTACCGGTGAAGTCGTCGCGCAGGACAAGTTCAAAAAGGTCATTGTCTACAAGTACAAAGCCAAGAAGAACGAACGCAGAAAGCAGGGACACAGACAGCCCTTTACAGCAGTTAAGATCGAAACGATTGCTGCAAAATAATTCTTTTTTAGGAGGAAATTAAAATGTTGTTCTTAAACTTATTTGCTCATAAAAAGGGTGGCGGCAGCACGAAGAACGGTCGTGACAGCGAAGCCAAACGTCTGGGCGTAAAACGTGCAGACGGTCAGGCTGTGCTTGCCGGCAACATCCTGGTAAGACAGAGAGGCACCAAATTCCATCCCGGCAACAACGTCGGTATCGGCAGCGACGATACCCTGTTTGCTCTGGTTGACGGAAAGGTCAAGTTTGAACGCGTCGGTAAAGACAAGAAACAAGTCAGCGTCTACGCGGAATAAAAATCGAAACGTCGCAGCCCGCAAGAGATCTTGCGGGCTATTTTTTTGCCGTAAACTACGGAAACCTCCCCGTTACTATCCATAACGTTGTAGGGGCGATGATCCATCTCCCGCGTATTGGACTGGCATTGCCGGGCTTTTATAAAGCACGGGGAGGAAATCGGGCGACCACTGGTCGCCACTACGAGAAGCAGAACAATTAAATTCGTTCAACGGCGTAATTTTAAGTTGATAAAACCTGCCCTATTGCAAAAACCGTTCCCAAATCGTCGGGGAGGTCTTAACCTTCCGCAAAGTTTGGGGAATTTTATACGGCGGGCGGGGTGCCGGGCGCCCAGCGACGAATCCGCCGGATTTTCCGAAACGAAACGACCCGCGCCCCGCAAGGCTGTGCCTTGCGGGGCGCGGGTTTTATTCTATGTAAATAAACACAGGTTTTATAGAAGAAAACTCTTCCCTGCCATAGCCCTGTAAAAGAGCGCAAAATCCCCTCAGACCCTCCGTAAGCGCCTTTTTCAAGCGGCAAAAGCCATTCCGTCCAAAGTCCGCAGACAGCAATACCCGAAGCGACAAAAGCGATCCAGCAAAACTCCAAGGAATTATAATCCCCGGAGATAATCGGAAAAGCGCGAAAACTGACTCTTTTTCTGAATCTTATCCAGCCGCCCTTCCAAACGGTAAGAATAGTAGTCGCGCTTGCTGACCACGATGTGGTCGTAAAACTTCGCGCCGGCAAGTTCCAGCATAAAGCAGATTTTGCCCGTCAGATCGTCGTCTTCCTTGCTGGGGTAAGGCATGCCCGACGGGTGATTGTGCGCGACGAGTACCGCGTACGGCTGCGACAGACTGAGTTCTTTGGAAAACTCCGTCAGGTCGATGGTCACGTGCGAGGCGTCACCCGCCGCCACGGTAGAAATTTTCGTCACCGTATCGCGTTTATCGATAAAGATCGCCAGAAACTCTTCGTTATTCTTGTTCTCGAAATACGAAAAAAGATAATCTTTCACCGCGTCGAACGAAAACTTTTTCGGGGCGGCTTCGGACGACTTCCGCGTGCGCTTCAACACCTGACCGATGAGCGCGATATGCTCCGCCGTGCGTTTGCCCACGCCGGCGACTGCGGCAAGTTCTTCCGCTTTCGCATTGAAAACGTTGTCCAGCGTGCCGAACTTTAACAGCAGTGCGTGCGCCAGCGGATTGGTATTTCTTCTCGGAATACTGCCGTACAGCGCGATCTCCAGCACTTCGCAATCGGTAAGACTTTCGCCGCCCGCGAGCAATTTGCGATACATTCGCTCGCGGTGACCTTCGTGTAAATTTATCGATTCTCCTTCAGCCCGTTCATCCATAGTTCGTATTTATCCAGTAATTCACGGTTGCAGGACGTTTTTCTGACCAGATCCGAAAGCATACTTTCGTCTGCACCGTCCGCGATCGCGCGGCGCATTTCGTCCGCCGCCCGTTTTTCTTCTTCAGAAAGCAGCTCCGTTTCCTGTTTAGCATACGACGCCGCGACGTCCATTGCGGGGAAAACTCTCCGGCGCGCCATTTCTCCCGAAAGGCGAACCGCCCAGTTCGCGGTGGAAAGCAACTCTTCCGCGACCGCGTTTTCCACGCGGCTGCCGTTTTCCACCACTGTGCCGATTACGGTCAGACTGCCGGGCGCTTCCAGTTCCCGCGCGGCGGCAAGCATATGTTTGACGCCGGCAAGCGCAGCAGCGTCCAGCCCGGTCGTAAACGTCTTTCCCTGCGAGGCGGAAACCGCGTTGTACGCGCGCACCAACCCCATCAAAGAATCAATGAAAATCGCCACGTCTTCGCCGCATTCGGCAAGGCGTTTACAATGGTCGAACAACATTTCCGCAGTGCGAACCGTCACGTCGAACGGCGCGTCGAACGCCGAAGCCACGACCACGGCGCCGCTGCTTCTGCGGAACGCGTCGATCTCTTCCGGACGGGCGCCCACCAGCAGGCAGAATACGCGCATACCGGTTTTTTTCTTCGTCACGGCGCGGCAAAGCGATTTTAAATATTCGGTCGCACCGGCGCCGTGCGGCGCCGCGATCAGCCCGCGCTGCCCTTTGGCAAGGGGCGCAAACAGATCGGTCAGGCGCATTGCGGGGTCGTTTTCTTCCCCTTCGCGCTCCAGCACGATGCGGGATTCGGGAGCGCAGAGCGCGATCTCCTCAAAGTCCTTTCTCTGTAAAATTTCGTCGGGATTGCGGTCGTTGACCGAAATCACGTCGCAAAGCAGGGGGATATTGCTGTCTTCCCCCATCGAAGCCAGACAACGCACGCGGTCGCCGCTTTTCAAGCCGTATTTTTTCACTTCTTCCGCGCTGACGTAAACGTCCGCGTCCGGCACGCCCGTAAACGTATCCGCTTTCCAGGGACGGATAAATCCGAAACCGCCGTTCCCGGGAGCAAATTCCAAAAGTCCGGTATATTCCTTCGCGCCTTCGGGAGAAGGGCGCGCTCCGCTGTCCGCCGCCGTCGCGGGAATAACCACCGCCGAGCCGGAAGACATAATGCTGCCGCTGCGATACCAGTCGGTAGCGCCGGCGCGCTGTTTTCTGCCGCCGCGGAAAGAATGGTCGTCCGCGCGCTTCACCGTCGCTTTGGGGGGTCTGCCGTATTTGGAGAAGTGCGGCGCGGTTCTGCCGTATTCCACGTCTAAAATTGCATTGACAAGCGCTCCGCTTTTCAGCGAAGTGGGCGACTTGACGTGTTTTTCTCTCCCGATCTGCCGAAGATCGTAAATCCCCAGACGTTCCAGTTGCTTTCTGTACTCCTCTTCCGGGATCTGAATGTCTGCCATAACTATACCCTCCTCTCAAGCGCGATGACGCGCGGTAAATCGTTTTCTTCCAACGCCTCGTTGACGTCGAACCTGCCCCGTGCACGTTCGATTTCCTCTTCCCTGAAAAGGGCAAGGAACCGGTCGAGCGGCTCCAAATCGATGTTGCACTCCGCGTCCCGGTAGTGCATGGGAAACACCAGTCGTGGTCTGATTCGGTCAACGTATTCCTTCGCGCCCGCCGCGTCTATCGTGTATACGCCGCCGACGGGAATCATCAAAACGTCCGTCCCACGTAAAAAATCAAGCAGTTCCTGCCGCGGAGGTTCGCCCACGTCGCCCATGTGCGCGTAAGTCACGCCGTCCACCGTAAAACGGAAAATGACGTTTTCCCCGCGCAGGGCGCCATTTTTGTCGTCGTGATAGGAAAGAACGCCGTCCACCTGCCCGTCCATACAGGGCAAAGGCTCGGTAAACACGCGCTTGACCCCGCTGACGGGAATGGTGT
The DNA here is from genome assembly GCA_934272745.1 of uncultured Clostridia bacterium. Classification (GTDB taxonomy): domain Bacteria; phylum Bacillota; class Clostridia; order Christensenellales; family Borkfalkiaceae; genus SIG402. Next base: position 12,032 of record CAKQSI010000029.1, read on the forward strand.
TGCAATGGTCGTAATGTCCGTGGCTGATGGTCACAAACCCTGCTTTGACCTTGGGCATTTCGTACCCGATGTCGCCGAACGGATCGGTCAGAAACCGATCTTCTTCCCCCCGGACGAGAAAGCAGGAATGTCCTAAATACTCGATGGTCGCCATAATTCTCCGCTGCGCGCCGCTTTTTGCTTTGCGCGCCTGTTATCCTTTGCGTAGTCCGCGCGTATCTTAGCGCGCACTCGTTATTTATAGTCCGCGCCCGTTTCTATACGTGCTTATTCGTACTTGTAATTTACAGTCCGCGCCTGCTTGCGCGTGCCCGTTATCCACGTTTTTACTGCCCGGACTTGAATTATACCTTAAATCCGACACCGGGCATCTGAATCGGATATCGCCGGCGTTACCTTAAACCGGGGTTCGCCCTTGATATGGCGCCCGCCGTGAAACGATTTTCGCCCTTTAGAAGGCGCCCGTCCTTAAACAGTTTTCGCCCTTTAGAAGGCGCTGCCCTTAAACACAGGCTCAGCAAACGGGGATTTTCTTTTCCAGCGTAAACAGCAAGGTGATTTTTTCGCCGATCACGGCTTCTTCGGAATCCTCGGCTGCTTCTTCCGCCGCCGAGACTTCTGCTCCGCAGGCTGTCTCGTCAAAGGCGCCCTCGGAAACGCCGTCCGGCTCTTCACTGACCGGTTCTTCACCAATCGGTTCTTCACTGACCGGTTCTTTACCGCCAAACACGCCGTTTTCTGCTCCGCAGGCTTCCTCGTCTTTGGCGTTGATCACGATAACGGCGCGACCGGGCGTTGCCATCGCGCGATCCAAAGGCAAAGCAGCAGATTCTTCCGCGTCTCCGCCCATTTCGCAGTACGGCAGGACGTACGAAAGCCACAGCGTGACTTTGTTTTCGGTCGATTTATGCCGATAACGCATCGTCCACACGGGGATTTCCATTTCGCCGTACGGGGTTTCGCAGACCATTACGCTTTCCTCTCCGGGCACGAAACGCGCCCGAAAGGTCAGTTCGCCGCGCTTTTCCAGAAAGCAAGCCTCTTCTTCCGGCACGAACACGACGCTCTTCACGATTTCTTCGCCGGAAAAGGTTGCCGAAAGCGTCGTTTTCCCGTCCGAAAAAGAGATCTCGCCTTCCCCTTCCGTCTGCTCTCCGTTGATTACCAGCCTTGCTTTATACCCGTCCATAGAAGCATTGTATCACACGTTTGAAATTTTGTAAAGTTTTTTAAGAAAATATTTCCCTTTAATGAATATTTCTTTCCCGTTTTGCGCTTTTTGCCTTGTTTTTCGGCAAAAACCGGCGTTTAACCGTCAAAAACGAACGATCCGTCCGTTTTTCAAATTATGCGCAAAAAGACAGGAAACGCTATCCGCGCTTCGCCGCCGAAGATAAAATGCGGTCTGCAACCTTCAGCCCGTCCGCCGCCGCGGAAACGATCCCCCCGGCGTAACCGGCGCCCTCCCCCGCGGGGTACAATCCGGCAAAGGAAACCGACTGCAGATCTTCCCCCCGCAAAATGCGGACGGGGGACGAAGTGCGCGTTTCCACGCCCGTCAAAACCGCGTCCGGAGAAGCAAACCCTTTCAGCCGCCTGTCCATCGCGAGCGCGCCTTCCCGGATCGCGCCGGCGATTTCTTCCCCGATAAGGGAAGCAAGGTCGCAGCCCTTCACGCCCAGCGGATAGGTCGGCTTCACGCCGCCGAAACCTTTGGTTTCCCGCCCCGCAAGGAAGTCTTCCATTCGCATGGCGGGCGCGGTATAATCGCCGCCGCCCAGAAGAAACGCGGCGCGCTCCAGCTTTCTCTGATAGGTAAGTCCGTCAAACACGCCTTCGCCGCCGAAGTCTTTCGCCGTCACCTGCGCAAGCAGGGCGCTGTTGGCGTTTTCTCCGTCGCGGGCGTAATCGCTCATACCGTTGACGGCAAGCAGCCCCGTTTCGGAAGCGGCAGCCACCACCGTTCCGCCCGGACACATACAAAAAGTGTACACGCCCCTACCGGAAGCGCTCGCCGTCAGTTTATAATCCGCCGGCGGAAGCAGTTTTGCCGCTTCGCCGTACTGCGCGGCGCTGACGAGCGATTGCGGGTGTTCCACGCGGAAACCCACCGCAAAGGGTTTCTGGCACATGGCGACCTTTTTTTCGTACATTTTATAAAAGGTATCGCGCGCGCTGTGCCCCACCGCAAGGACGAGCGCGGAAACGTCGTATTTCTTCCCGCCCGCCAGAATACCGGTCACGGCGCCGTTCGTCACCGAAAAATCTTCCACTTTTGTGCGGAAAAATACTTTGCCGCCCAAGGAGTCGATGCGGCTTCGGATTCCCTTGACGACGGCGGGGAGCCGGTCGCTGCCCACGTGCGGTTTGTGTTCCCACAAAATCTCTTCCGGCGCGCCGAAACCGACGAACGTCTGCAGAATTTCGGTCACGTACGGGCTTTTGATCTGCGTGGTCAACTTGCCGTCCGAAAAGGTTCCGGCGCCGCCTTCGCCAAACTGTACGTTGCTTTCTTCGTCCAGAACGCGGGTGGAAAGGAAGCGTTCGTTGGTCTTTTTGCGGGCGTCCACGTCCTCTCCGCGTTCAAACAAAAGCACGGGAACGCCCGCTTCCGCAAGGCGGAGCGCCGCAAACAGTCCGCAGGGACCCGCCCCGGCAATCGCCACGGGATCTCTGTCCCACACGACTTTTTCCGGCAGTTTGCGTTCGATTTTCGGCAGACGTTCCCCCTTTTTCGCGACTTCCACCGTGCAAAGATAATGCACGTCGTTTTTCTTGCGCGCGTCCAGAGATTTTTTAACGTAGCGGATTTCCCCCAGATTTTCGGTCTTCACGCCCAGTTTTCTGGCAACCGCACGGCGCAGACTTTCTTCTCCCCCAAGGGAAACTTTCAGATCGGTCAGAATTTTCAATTTTTGCTCCTTAAAAACTGCCGGAACGGCTTTGCTTTGTGGACGGATTTATCGGAAGTGCTGGTGCGCCTGCAGAAATATCTTCCCGCGGAAATATTTTTATTAAGAAATGCCGGCGCCTTTGGCTAATCTCTTATTAAAAAATAGCGCACCTAAGGGGATTCTCTTTCCTTAAAACGACAAAACGCCCTTATTTTTCCCCACGAAAAAAGGGCGCCTTAGCCGAAATGCGGTGCTTCCGCTATCGATTCCGACCGGCGCCGTTTTTTGGTTTCAATTACCCGGAAAGTATTGCGTAATTACGCAAAACCGCCGGACGCACTTTGCTTTCGCCGCAGGCTTTTTGCCTTTCACTACAGGCTTTATTTTCGCCGCAGGCTTTACCCTTCGCCGCAGGCTTACCCTTCGCCGCAGGCTTTACCCTTCGCCGCAAAATTTATTCGGCTTTCGGTTCCTGCGGGGCGTTCGGGACCAGAATCGCGGTCTTTGCAAAGTTTTTGACCGATTCGATCGCCGATTCGCAGGACGAACGCGTGGGATAGGACGCGCCGATGCAGATCAGGCGCTTTTGCAGCGAGAAGAGTTTAAAATTGAATCTGCCGTTCTTGTCCTGCTTGATCTGGAAAATACCGTTTTCCGCATTCTTTTTGATGGTGTCGATGCCGTTTTTGGCGCCTTTTTCGGTCGTATACGCTTCGGAATTCAACATCAGAACGCCGTTGGAAGCGTACAGCGAAGCAACGAAGCCGTCCTCGGTTTCGACAATGCGCCATTTGCCGTGCATTCCGGTAGAAACGGGCGCTTCCGCAGGTTTTTCTTTTGCGGGGGCGGGTTTCGCGGGTACGGTTTCCGCAACGCGCGCCTTCATACGGGCAGGGGCATTCGCCGTCTTTTTCGCGGACTTTTTGGCAGGCTCCGGACTTGCAGCTTTCTCAGCCGCGGTTTTTTTTGCGGTTTCGTCTTTCTTTTTCATGTTGAATTCCTCCTTTTCGGTTTCTTTTTCCGGCGGTATATTTTCGGCTTCCGGCGGTATATTTTCGGCTCCGCGCGGGGCGGAAGCCGTTTTATCCCGTTCGTTTTTTCCCGTTTTCGCTCCCTCTGCGACGCGTGCGCCCTCTTCCGCCGAAGAATCCGCGCTTTCGGTAAGGGTGGGCGGCAGACTTAACGCGGGCTGCATTTTCGCAGTTTTTTCGTCCTCGCCGTCCGGAGATTCCGGAGTTGCGGCATTATTTTCCGGGGGTTCCGGAGTTGCGGCATTTTCCGCGGCGGGTATTCCCCCTTCCGCGGCGGGCAATTCTCCCTGCACCGCAAGATCGTTCTGCTCCGCCGAAGGTTCTTCCGCAGAAGTCGCGCCGTTCGTTTTCGGCAGTTTTTCGGCAGCGGTAACCTTGACTTCGGGCGGCGCCTTTTTTTCCTTCCGCTTCCCGCGGGAAGAAAGGATCGCTTTTGCGATAAACAGCGCGGCAAGAACGACGATAAGCGCGCCGGCCGCAAGGTAGATCGACAAAGAATTGTCTTTTAAGTACTCTCCGACCGGAGAAAGCAAACGAACGGGAAAATCCATAACCGTACACTCCTTTTGTGGCACTCATAGCCGAAATCGCCGCAAAAACGGATTCTTTCCGAAAAAGCAAAATCCGCCTTTTTCCGCCAACTATCCAACGGCAAAGAAACAGGGTGCATTTTTCTATTATTTTAAGCAAAACGACGCAAAATGTCAAGAAAAACGCCTGTTTTTGTTTCCATTTTATGCATTTTTATGATAAAATGATGACAAAAAGGGGGCTTTGACTGTGAGAGAAGATCGGATCGACGTTCTGATTGTCGGCGGCGGCGGCAGCGGTATGGTCGCGGCGGGATTTCTGGGCGAATACGACTACGTAAAAACCGCGATTGCGGAAAGAAACGACCGCGTGGGAAAGAAAATTCTTGCCACGGGAAACGGGCAGTGCAATCTGACCAACACCGACCTTGACCCGTCGCATTTCCGCGGGGACGAAAGGCTGATTTCCGCGGTCTTTGCCGCAGCGCCCCAAAAGCGCACGCTTGCGTTCTTAAAAAAATGCGGCGTGTTCGTTTCTGCGGACGAACGCGGCAGGGTGTATCCCCTTTCCCGGCAGGCTTCTTCCGTACTGGACGCGCTGCGGGCGCGCTACCTTTCGCTCGGCGTTCCGGAAATGACGGGCGCCGAAGTCACTGCCATTCTGCCGCGGAGGGGCGGCTTTACGGTACGCACCCGCGCCGGGGAAATTTACGCCCGCAAGGTGCTGTTCTGCCCCGGCGGGAAAAGCGGCGCCGCCTTCGGAACGGACGGCTCCGCATACGATCTCGTCACGGCGCTCGGACACAGCGTTACCCCGCTTTCTCCCTCGCTTTGTGCGTTTACGGCAAAGAAAGGGGAATTTTTCAACCTGAAAGGTATCCGTGTAGAAGCGGAGGTTTCCTGCCCTGCGGCGGGCGGCAGACAGAGCGCTTTGAAAACCGGTGCGCGCTTTGCAAAAAACGGTTCTTCTTCAGCGAAAAAGGAAGTCTGCCGCGGCGACCTTCTGTTTGGCGATAACGGCGTAAGCGGGGACGCGGTATTCCGTCTTTCCGCAAGGGCGCCGGAACCGCCCTTTCCCCTGACGGTGTCCTTTCTCCCCGACAGCAGCGAATACGAGGTGCGCGAAATGCTTGCCGCCCGGGCGAAACTCCCCGGCATCACCGCGGGCGACCTGTTTACCACCGTTCTGCATAAACAGATCGGGCGCAATATCTTAAAGCGCATGAACCTTTCCCCCGCGGAAAGCGCGGGCAAGGTCGATCTTTCCCGCGCGGCGGAACTCGTCAAGGCGTTCCCGATAGAAATCACGGGGACGGCGGGCTTTGCCGCAAGTCAGGTAACGCGCGGCGGCGTTCCCGCAAGCGAAGTCGATCCCGAAACGCTGGAAAGCCTGCTGGTGCCCGGTCTGTATTTTGCGGGCGAAGTGCTGGACGTGGACGGCGATTGCGGCGGGTACAACCTGCAATGGGCAATGAGTTCGGCTCTCGTGGCGGCAGATCATATCTTAAACGCGCTCCGCATGCGCTGAACGGGCGCCTTGCCTGAATGCACTGAATCGGCGACATATCAGGCTGCGCCGAACAAGGTTTTGTTCGACTATACCGCGAAAGTTCGTTCGGCTGCGCCGTGTTGGCGCCTTGTCTGAATGCACCGCGCAAGCGCGCTTGCCGGCTTCAGCAACACCTTCGCCCGCCCACCGTTTCCACAGTCATTTTGCTCGAAAATTGCGTACAAATCCAAATCGTAATTTTCACGACTATAACGTCAAAATACAATACCGATATTAAAATTCAACAGCGCAGTTTCCGCACAGATCCGGATTGCGATTTCCGCGACTATAACGTCAAAATACAACATCGATATTAAAATTCAACAGCGCAGTTCCCGCACAGATCCGGATTACGTTTCCCGCGACTATAACGTTAAAATACAATACCGATATGAAATATGGTCGATTTATTCTCCACTCCCTGCGGGCGATTTACCTTGCCTGCAGGGAGTTTTTGTCTGCCCTCCCAAAGCACCACGAAACAAAAGACATGCACGAAATTCTCCGGACTCCCCGGCGGGTTTCGATATAAGCCCACGCCCAACCCTCTTTGATGGAAGCCTGTCGTTTTTGTCCGTTTCAACGTACAAAATATCCTTTCGATATTTTATCCCAATTCATACAAGAAAGCCTTTTTCGATATCTTAATCCCTCTGCCCGGCACCTTTCCCGGCGCCCACTCACCACACCACGCCACGCCCTCGTTAAAATCAACGAAACCACCCGTCCGCTTCCCTCCCCAAAAAAAATCGCCGGTTTTTACTGATAAAACCGCAACTCTACTGAGATTAGAGTCCTCTACCGGGGCGGAATTTTGTCCGGTAGAATTCTACTTTTGCGTTTTTGAAGTGTATAATCGGCAAAATTCGGATTGAGTTGACTTTCTTTCCCCTTTGGGTAAAATAGAAGAAAAGATCAAGTTGTAGAAGAAAAGGTCAGGCTGCGGCGCTTTCCGCAAATAAACAACTTTCCGTAAAATAAACAGCGACTTCAAACTTCTTAACCAAAAAATAACTTCAGGACAATCGACATATGGACGCAACTATTAAAAATCAAAAAGAACTGATCTCGATCGTCGTGCCCTGCTACAACGGACACAAGACGCTCGACCGCTGCATCGGCAGCATTCTGGCGCAGACCTATCGCAATTTCGAACTTTTAGTAGTGGACGACCGTTCCACCGACGACTCCCGCGAGATCGTTTCGGCGTACGCCGAAAAGGACCCGCGCGTTCGGCTGATCGCAAAAGAACACGGCGGGGTTTCCGCGGCGCGGAACGCCGGTCTTGCAGAAGCGAAAGGCGAATATCTCCAGTTCGTGGACGCGGACGACGACATCGAACCCGACATGCTGGAAAGCATGCTTCGCCTGTTAAAGCGCGAGCGCGCCGACGTCTGCGTGTGCAATTATTCGCACCCGTCCATCAAAAATTATCTGGGCAACCGCGTTTTGAATTTTTCGAGAAAGGAAGACCTTCTGCGCTACGTTCAGACTACGTTTGCCATGGTCGTCCCCTGGAACAAGCTCTATCGCCGCGCGGTTTTAACCGAGCGTTTCGACGAAACGGTGCATTTCTGCGAGGACGAGTTGTTCGGCTTCGCCAACCTGAAAAACATCAAAAAGCTGGTCAGTACCGACCGCGTGCTGTACCACTACTACGTCGCCCCGCCGGAAACCAAGGAAGAAGAACTTTCCTGCATCAACAAAATGGCGCGCGACAAAGATTTCTGGAAAAATAAAAACACCTACTGGTACAAGCGCAGCGAACTTTTAGAGCGCAGTCTGAACTATCTTTACGCCGCCTTTCCCAAGGCGCAGGCGGAAGAACTGGCGCTCGTCCGCATGTTCGATTTTATGATCTGGGAAATTCTGATCCTGACTTCCTGCAAGGTGGATCAGAACGGTCTGACGCACGAAATGCAGAACGTTTTCCGCGAGCCGCTTTTCCTTTCCGCTATGAAGCAGCGGGAAAAATACGGCGTACGTCTGCGCGTCCTTTCGGGGGAACGGCAGGACGCGCTGGTCGCGCTTTTCGTCAACCGTGCGGCGAATTTGTGTAACCGTATTGCGGAAAACGGTCTTCCCTTCCGCCCCTATTTTGCCGTGCTCACCCTGTTTTTAGGAATGTTTACGGAGGCGGACGCCGTCGTCGATCCCGCCGACCAGATGGGCGAAACCTATTATCTTTACCGCAATCGCCTGCTGAAAGAAGCCGAACTGCTCGACTCCTCTCCCGCGTTTTCGTTTGACCTGTTTGAAAATTTTGAAACCGCGCCCGAAGCGCTGCCCGCAATCTGACCGGCACTACGGAACCGACCGCCCCGCGAACCGGCTGCCCCGCGGATTTACCGGAGTGCCTATGACCCAAAAGGTCTGCGCGGGATTGCCGGCACGGTTTATGACACCCGAAGTTTCCGGAATGGCTGAAGCGGTTTCCGGTCAACACTTTGACCGATTTTTACGGTACGTATGACCGTTTTTCGAAACGCACGGCATTTATCCCCGGCAGACCCAAAACGAAACCGGCGCCGCAGGTAGCACTTTGACCGATTTTTACGGTACGTATGACCGTTTTCGGTCGGCACGTTGTCCGGTTTTCCCGGTCGGCACCCCAAATTTTGCCTACACAATATTTCTTTTTTCTTCTTTTGCCGCGACCGGACTTTCGTCCGGTCGCGGTGTTTCTTTCCTTTTCCGCCAGGGCAACGTTGTGCCGATCGCAGCGTTTCAATACGCCTTATTTTCCGAAGCAAAAGATTTTCAAGACGCGCAAAGGCTTCCCGCCCGGTCGATATTCCGTTTTTGCTTGTTTCTGCTTCCGCACCCTCTTTTTTCACCCGTCTTTCCGTTTTTCCCCGGCAAAAGTTCGCCCCTTTCCCCTCCGGGTTTGACCGGCAGATTATGCCGGATCGGCCGCAAAAACGGTCATCTATATAAATTGTCATATAAATTTATGACAAAACACATAAATTTCTTCCCTGAAAAAATTGACTTTTTCACCCGCCCGGTAGTATAATGAAATTGGGTTTTAAGGTCGAACGGTATCATTTCCGCATGTTTTCAACGTTTTTTACCGGAAAAAAGCGGAATCGTCACCCCCGTTTTCCCCATAAATCCCAAAAAATCAGAAAAATTTATGAAGGAGTATTGCAAGATGAAGAAGATTTTAATTTCCCTTCTCAGCGTGATTATGGTTGCCTGCATGGCGCTTACCCTCGCTGCGTGCGGCGAAAACAATCCCAATCCGTCGGTCTCTCCGTCCGCAGGAACTTCCGTTACGCTTACCCCGTCGACGGCTGATCCTACGACGAACCCGACCACCAATCCTACCGATGCACCGGTCAATCCCACGGTCAACCCCACCGACGCACCGGTCAATCCCACGGTCAATCCTACCGAAGCACCGGTCAATCCTACGGTCAATCCTACCGACGCACCGGTCAATCCTACGGTCAACCCCACGGTCAATCCCACCGTTGAACCGTCCGTAGAACCCACGACGCCCGCTCAGAACCTGTACGCGAACGTCGTTGCAGCAATCGAAGCAGGCAAGTACGACAACCTGGAACTCAACGTTCCTCTGGGAGTTACCGTTGCCAAACGCGGCAGCAACGAACCTCTCCCCACCCAAGAAGAATTCGACTTCCTGGACACGAAAGGGGACGCTCATCACACCATCGTGATCGAAGGTTATGACAAACTGGGTATCGGTACCGAAATCTCCACAGTTCTGCAGAACGTCAACGTCAGCATGATTCGTTCCGGCGCAACGTTCTCCCTGAAACTGAGAGTTTCCGTGGATTCCGTCTGCAATTATAAAAGACTGGGCGAAGGCGCCGTTATCTATACCGAAGGTCACTGGACGTTCGCTTCGGAAGACGGCACCGTAAAAGTTGACGTTCCCTACTCTGACGGACGCGAACTTTTGGATATCGACAAAGAAACCGACAAAGTGGTCTACCTCGGCGGTGAAACCAACGTCTTCGGTTCCGCACAATTCTTCCCCGGCACCCTGACCGTCGATACCGACAAGATCGAAGAAGGAACCACGACCGAATCCGAAACGCAGATCCTTTACTTCACCGAATCGGGCATCTACGTAGCCGACAATATGCTGAAAGAAGGCAAATCCGAAGCCGATCTGCTGTTCCACTATGGTTCCTGGGACTACGTCCTTGACCAATTCGCGAAACTGTTGCAGAAAGATTCGAAACTCAACCTGACCGCGGAAGATATCAAAACCGTCTTTGCGACGATCTCCGCCGAATGGGAGAAACCCGAAGTTCAGGCTGCTTTGCAAGACGTAATTGCCTCCGTCCTGAAATCGTTTGTGATGACCGAAACCGAAAACGGCTACGAACTCACCTTCTCCGCCGATCTCGCGCCCTTCGTCAATACGATGGTCGGTATTCTGAAGGAAAACGGCGAAACCCCGCTCTACACCATCATCAACAACGTCTATCTTGCCGCTACCGAAAAGGAAGAAGGCGACCTTGCGACCGATCTGAAAGAATTACTTCCCAAAGTCTGCGCCTTCACGGTAGAAGACATGTTTAAGACGCTGGAACAAGTTCTTGCCAAAAACGGCACCTCTCTTGACGCCGTCGTGGAAGAACTGCTCCCCTACGTCAACAAGATCCTCGCTATGCTTCCGACAGGATCTCTGCCCGAAGGGATCGAACTCCCCATGGCGAAAGACACCGCAATGGCACTGATCACGATGGTCCGCACTCAGTACGGCGAAACGACCGTCGGTGACATCGTCAAAATGCTCGTTGACAAAACCGTTCCTCCGGAAGGAGAGGTACCTCCCTCTGTCGAACCCTCCGAAGCGCCCTTTGACGCAGTCGCTTACCTGTCCGCAATGATCGATCAGGGCAAAGCGATGCTGAGCGAAATGACCATCAAAGGTCTGTTCGAAACATACGCCGGCGAAGGCGTCTACGACACGGTTACTTCGTTCCATGCGCAGAAAATCGAAGGCACCCTGACCTTTACGTTCGACACCGAATATCGTCTGGTTTCCGGCACTTTCGCTTACGAAGTCAACGTCGGCATGATGGCGCCCGCTACCGATGAGAGCGGCGAACCCGTCTATCAGCCGCTCCTTCCGGGCGAAGACGGCACGCTGAAAGGCGAATACACCATCGAAATCGCTTACGGCGACGTGACGATTACCCTTCCCACCAGACTCATCCCCAACGATCCGGAAGAAACCTATGACTTTACAACCGCTCCCGAAAAGGATAACCTGGTCGTCACCATTGACGGAAAACTTTTTGTAAAAGTCGAAACGAACTACGCATACGTCAACTTCAGTTACGTTGCCGAAGACGGCGAAAGATATAACTATGGCAAAATGCTCGATATCGGCGCCTATCTGACCGTTACCAAGGACGATGCCGGCAACCACGTCATTACTGTGAAATATCAGGATCTGGCTGCCGCCGTCAAGGCGAAACTGGCTACGGACGTAGATTATCTGACGCATAACTGCACTTTTGACAATGCGCGAATCTCCTTCTATCTCTACGACCGCTATGAAGAAGGTTCCGCAGACAACAACTACGCTTACTACTCCGTCACGATTTCGCAGGAATAAGACGAAAGCCGAAAGCATTTGCGCCGAATAAGTCTTACGGCGGAAGATCCGGCTGAAACGTCAACAATCGGAGAATCGGATTTTAAATCCGACCGAACTTTTCAAAAGATTTCGCCGCCGCGGGCACGCCCGCGGCGGCGTTCTTTATTTTCAACACTCCCTTGCAGTATCTTTTTTGCCAACCCTTGCATGGACATTTTTGACGACCCTGCAAGGTCTTTTTGACAAACCCCGCCGGTTTTGATTTTAGCGTTTTTATTTGTTTTTTCCGTAGGGATTCCATCCGCCATCCCTAACTATTTTTGCGGTGATAAACCGATTTATGCGGCGTTAAACGCCGCTCGTAGTACGTCCAGTACAA
>CAKQSI010000030.1 GCA_934272745.1 uncultured Clostridia bacterium
AGTTTCCTGCGGCGCCGCGCTCGTCTTTTGAGCCTTATCAACCTTTTTCGTCAACCTGATTCGGTTGTGATTCTTATTCAATTATTTTTTCTACCGGTTACGCCGGCTTTCGGAGTTCACCTGTTTTCGCCGGACGGCGCGGGTCGGAGTTTTCCCTCAAAATGCAGCCGCATGCCCGGCAAAATCAGGTCGCCGTATTGAATTTTCCCGTTTTGTACAGCGCGTTCCGCACGATAAAATAAATGGGGAGATTGAGCGCCAGAACGACGGGATAGGCGACGTACTTCACCAGATTGTCCGGTTTATTGAGCGGGACTTCCAAAATCAGCGTAAGCGCGATGATGATCAAAAAGAAATTGAACAGCACGATCAGCGAAGTGATCATGGCGTCTTTCGCGTTCATACGCGGCACCACCAGTTTCTGCGGCGCGACCGCAAGCAGAAGCAAACTTCCGATGGGGAGGATCAGGAAAAGTCCGCCGATGACCAGATATTCGCTTTCCCAACCCACCAGATCTTTGGTGAAGAAATAGGCAAGCGCAAGTTCAATCACCATAAAGACAAACAAAATGCCGAACGTTGCCGCCCGCAGTTTATTCACGAACAGCAGACTATTTTTTTGCGCGCGATTGGTTGCGGGGCGGTTGCCGACGTAGGTACGTACGCGCATATGGTTTTTGTCCGCAAAGGCGAACACGTCCGAAAAATCGACTTTGCCTTGTTTCTGCTTTTCGGCGGCGGCATAATCCTCGATCCGCTCTTTCTGGTAGGAATCCTCTTTGGCTTCCGCCTGCAAATTCAAAAAGCGGGAAACGCTTTCGTTTCGCTCGTAATCCGCATTTTCGGAAAGGTGTTCTTCTGCTTTTTCCGAAAACAATTGGTTGTTTTTGCCACTTTTCGCCTTTTTTTCGGCTTTTGCGGCGTGCGCCGCGTCAAATTCCTCCCCGTCCTCGGGAAGTCCGTAGGGGAGAAACGCCGCTTCTTCTTTCGCCTGCGGTTCTGCCGCTGCCGGCTCTTCCGGCTCCGGCGCAGGTTCTTCCGGCTTTTCTTCGGGGAACAGGCGGTTTAAAATCTGCTTGTAATCGCGCTCAACCCGGCTGTTTTCCTTTTCGCGGTAAAGTTCCGCCTTCGCGGCTTCTTCCTGCAGTCTTGCGCTCAGTTCGTCGTTTTCCTGCTGTTTTTTTGCAAGTTCCTCTTCTTTCCTGCGCAGTTCGTCGGTTTTTTGCAGGGAAAGGCGCTGCAATTCTTCGTTGGTTTTGGCAATCTCTTCCGCCTCTTTGGAAAGGAAATCTTTCTGCTTTTGCAGCTCCTCGCTTTCTTCTCTCGTGCGGGCGACAAAGGCGGAATATTCCTCTTTTTCGTTTTTCAGGTCTTCCAGACTCCGGCGTTCTTCTTCCAACTGGCGGGAGAGTTCTTCTCTGCGCGCCTCGAACTCGGCAATCATTTTATCCTGTTCTTCTTTGCTTTGGGAAGTGAAAACGCGGGTAGTGGACTGCTTTAACAGATTAAAATCCAGTTCGGAAGGCGGGGGGGCGTTCAGATCGTATTCTTTTTCGGAGATCAGCCGATCGATGATGGTGCGGGAATATTCCCATTCCGCCTGATTCTGTTCGGCAATCTTTCTGCCGGATTCGGTCAGGGCGTAATAACGCCGTCTGCCGCCTGCGGTTTCGCCCACGCCCCAGTAAGAAGTAACGTAACCTTCTCTCGTCAGGCGCTTCAGCGCGCTGTAAAGGGTCGGCTGCTTCAATGCGTATCTGCCGTGCGTGCGCTTTTCGATCTCCGCAATAATTTCCAGCCCGTAGCGGTCGCCTTCGTACAGCGTGCGCAGAACGATCGTGTTGATATGCCCGCGGATCAGATCGCTGCTGATGGCAAGATTTTCGTTTTCTCCGCCTTTTTTCGTCTTTGCAGAGGATCCTTCTGCCGCGGCTTCGTCATCGCTATTGCCCTCATCGTCGTCCGCGCTATGACCGTACGCTTCGCTCACGCCGCTTTGGCTGCCATTTCTTTGGTCGCCTCCGGCGATTTTATCCGTTTTTGCAGCGTTTTCTTCTGCAGTATCGTCTTCGCCATCCGCCTCGTCATCGCCGCTCTTGCGAAATATGCCGGATCCCGTGTTGTAGAAGTCGTTTTTTTCCTCTTCGTCAAAAGAATTATCGTCGCGGTTGCCGTCGTAATTTGCGCCGTACCTGCGGGAAGAATTCTCCCGATCGTTATCCGATAGGGGATCGTCATCATGAAACCAATCCAATCTTTCGTCGTTCATTCGATTTTTACCTTCCGTTAAAGTAATTTCAGTATATCATAGTTGCGAAAAATTGTCAAATACAAAATAATATGTCTAACGTAATATTATCCAAAATCTGTAAATTTTAACGCAAACTTGCCGGAAAAAGAAAATATTCGTAAAGTTATAGACTTTTTTCAAGTTTTATAGTAAAATACTGACAGGTAAAACAGCTTGTTGCGGCAGAGACTTCAGGCATGGATTTCATTCGTCATTCTTTGGATTTCCCAGCAGCGTTCTTTTTTCAGGCAAACCAACAACCGCAAAACCTGACGACCGTTTTCGCGCCTGCCGCAAAAGTTTTGGATATATAAGGAGAAAAATCATTTTATGGAACAGAAATATAAAGTTGAATACGTTGACAGAAAACCTATCGAAGTAGACCTCAAAGTGGAATATTCGGACAGAAAGACGCTCAGCGTAGGCGTTCACCCCAAAACCGGCGTCGTCGTCAAAGCGCCGAACGGCTTTCCGGAAGACCGGATTTTGCTTTTTTTACAGAAGCACGACGACTGGATCCGCAAGCACGTCGAGAAAAACGAGCAGGAAAAGCACTATTTCGACGACGTAATCAAAGGACAGAAAGCGCTGTACTTAGGCAAAAAAATGCAGATCGTCCGCGTTTCCGATCAGACGAAGATGACCGACCGTTGGATTGCCGTTAAAAACGGGCAGAACGTTCCGCGCGTCATAAAAAAACTTCTGAAAGAGGAAGCCGAGCGTATTTTACCGCCCCTTTGCGAAAAATACGCCGAAGAAATGGGCGTCAAGTATCGTTCGGTCAATGTAAAAGACTTCAAAAGTCGCAACGGCTGCTGTAGTGCGGAAGGGGATCTGACGTTCTCCTGGCGCATTATCATGACCGACATGCCGCTGGTGGAATACGTCGTCGTGCACGAACTTGCGCACCTGAAAGAATTCAACCATAGCAAAGAATTCTGGAAAGAGGTGGAAAAGATCATTCCGGACTACAAAAAGCGCAAAAAGGCGCTGGATATGTACCGTTTTAAGGACTTTTTGTATCGGTAATTTCGTCTTTTACCGCCGGCGCTTCATTTCGCCGAGCCTTGCGGTTTCCGCAAATATTATGGAGCCTTGCAAGCGGTCGTCGGCGTCACAACGCCATTTATTATAAGCACCATAAACCACATCATGGGAGATAGGGAGTCGAAACACGCGAAGAATAAAGACAAACTTCCCGATTATAACAAATAATTTTCCGATTATGGGCAATTTCTCGCTGATTTGGCGGAAATTGGGGGACAATCGCAGACAGCATAAAAACAAAACTACATAAAACAAGGATAACTCCATTCCCGACGCAGCAAAAACTGTACCGGGAATTTTTATATTTAAATTTATAGGGATTCCATCCCTCACCCTTCCTATCGAAAAGGCGTCTTTTTCGCCCTTATGTGCGCGGCGCTCGGGCGCCGTACGGGAGGTAACCATCACGCCCGTGGCAAATCATCAAAAAATACGCTCTTTTCGGCGCGCCGGCGTTTTTGCGGAGAAGAAATCGCCGCTTGCGGCTAGGTTTAGCAAGGCAAACGACCGAAATCGTACCGCTCGTACGATGATGGGAGTAGGTCGCAGCAAAAACTTAATTTTTCCCGCAAAAATAGGTAGGGTGGCGATTGGAATCCCTAACGAAATTTTAACGAAAACAAAACCACAAAAACGACCTAAAGATTAGGGTAGGAGCGCTTTAAATGCACATATAGCCATATAAACATAGTACTATGTCAGACATAATATACTTTAAAGCCATGACTTTGCAATAAAATAGCGCTCAAATGCAGGGATGTGGCAAATATATTTAACCGCATACGAACGCTTGATCAGCTTGCAATGAAACGCGAACTTTTTCATACAAAGCGATTTCGGGATATCCGGCAGAATACATAGACCGAGGAAATTTCCATCCAAAAAGAGCCGGCAGACAAGTAAAAAACGTGCAAAAGCCGATTTTTTATAGTGTTTTATAGACATTTTTTAGAAAGATATTTTATAGAAAAACGCAGAGAATTCGCCACAACCTGACGAAAAACAGCGCAAAAACAACCCGGTCGGTTTCATTTTTGGAAAATTGAATTTCATATGGTATTTCGCACGGAAAAGGATCCTATAAAAACAACCGAGCATTTGGCGAAAACCCCATACAAAAAAAATGAAGCAATTCGTGAATTACGAATAAAGCAATTTACGAATTTTCGTTTGATCGCCGGGCGTATCAATTAATCTTTCCAAAGTTTCCGAACAGTCGGCACAACAACTGATCTGATTAAAAAGCCAAGGGATCGATCAACAAACCCGATAAACGATGAACCGATCAACAACAATCGACTAATTGTCAATAATCATCCACAAATCCGTCCTACCATCTCCGTTTTTGCCCTACCACTTCGCAAAACCTGACTTTTGCGAAGTGGTAAACAGAGTACAGTTATGTTAAAAAAGCGGGGTTTTACTCCCTTTCTCCTCGGTTTTTTTCGATTTAATGCCCTTTTCCCCTCGTTTCAGACGATTTTATGCCCACGCATAAATCAATTATTCTTAACAGTCTTTCACGATTTCATTTTCGCTGTGACTTCCTTATTTCAGGCGATTTTATACTTTTGCGCAGATTCGATAATTTAGCAGCCTTGCACAACTTCGTTATATACTATATCCTCGCCCGAATTACAACCGGGTCGCCAGATCGCACCGCAAAAATCAATAAAGCGGCTTTATCGCGATACGGGAAAACAATCCATTAGTTTCTGGGAATTTTGCAGATGCAAAAACTCTCCGCATCTACCCGCTTGCGCACGAATCGCAGCATTTATACGGCAAAATGACCGCCAAAAACAAACCGAGCCGCTTTTACAGATACAAAACCGTAGCCGATCCCGACAACACGGCAAAAATAGCAATTTCCCCCGGTGAAGCCGGTCAAAATTGCTGTCCAAGACGAACTTTACCGCCGTTCGAAAATTTAAAGAGCCGGTATAAGTCCCTGTTTTAAGCCCCTCTCCCGCGGCGAAAATCCTACGGGCGGGAAATAGGGTTTACTTTATTCCGACATGGTGCGGCGTTGTTCCGGTTCGGAAAGTTCCTGCTTCAAAGCGCGGATGCGCGTTTTGATATATCTGCGGTCGGTTTTATCGTTGCGGAACGCGCACATTTCTGTTATATTTAAAGATATAGAAATTTTAACGTTTGCCGCTTTATCGTATTACCGCGGCTCACATAACGGTTTTATCGTAACCTTTTTATTTTAGCGTTGATTTTGCATTGCGTGCATTACTCTAAATCCTTATTCAAAAACTCCCCAGAGCCATCAAAGATCCGTCACCCCTGCCCCGAAAGCGCCGTAAGAACCGCGAAAGCGACAAAAAATGAAATCGCAAACACGATCCGCCACTTCCGTTTCAGATTGAGATTGTACGAAACCGCAAGACACCCGGCATAATACAGCGGCATGGAATAAGTCAGATTCCAACCGGAAATCAGCGCAAAATCGGACGGGATCTTCCCTATCACTTCGCACAAAAATCCCAGCACCGAAGCCACGACGCGCATCGCCCCGGCAAAACCCGGAATGATCGCCGTCAGAAAAATTCCGATCACCATCACCGCGTAATAGACCGAAATAAACGGGATCAGAACCAGATTCAGCAGCGAATTGAGCGGCGCCGCATACGAAAACAGCGCCATCTGCACGGGAAACACGCCGATCTGTACCGAAAAGAACACGGACAAACTCTCCGCAATCGCTTTCGGAAGTTTGGAAAACGCCGCGGTAAAGGTCGGCCCGATCACGATCATCGACAGCACGCAGGAAAACGACAGCAAAAATCCGTAAGAAAGCAACTGAAAGGGTTCGATCAGCAAAATCGTGACGCCTGCAAGCAGGACGGCGTTCAACCGATCGTGCGAAAGACCGATCACGCCGAGCGTTACAGAAGACAAACACATGATGACCGCGCGGACGGAAGAAGGCGTAAACCCGCAGACGCCCGCGTAAAACACCAGCAGAATGGTCGGCAGAATCACGCGGAGCGGGTTGCGTTTGGAAAGTTTCCTTAGAAACAGCAGTAAAACCCCGTACAGAAAACCGATATGCAGACCGGAAACGGCAAACAGGTGTCCGATACCGAGTTCGCGGAAATGCGCTAAGTCTTCCCTTTCGATCTCCGAAGTGTCGCCGAACAGAATGCCTTTCGCGACCGCGCCGCCCTCTTTGGAATAGGTCTTGTCGATCACGTCTTCCGCTAATCGCTTCACGCGGTCGAACGGGTGCGGAGAAATGCCGCCGACTTCAACGTATTCCGTGTAAGTCGTCCCCTGATATCGCAGCTTGTTGACCAAGGAATAGTCCGCAAATTCGCCCTCGGTTTCGCGATTCTTCAGCCGGAGATAAACGCGAACCGCGTCCCCGGGCGAAACGTCCACTCGTTCTTCGCCGAATGCGTAGACAAGCACCCGATAGCCCGTTTTATAAGTCCCACTCGTGCCCAGAAACTTCACCCGCTTCAGGACGAAAGAAGTGTAATTTTCGCCGTAGCTCACTTTATCGACCACGCCGTCGGCGTAGTAATTCTGTTCGGGAATGCCTGCGGAAACGTACGCGTTCCAGCGAAGAGCCGCAACCGAAGCGGAAGCCAGTGCAAACGCCACCGCAAGCGCCGCCGCGAGTACGCGACGGGAAAGCGGAACTTTCCGTTCTGAAAAGCAAAGTCCCAAAAACGCGGCAAACACGAGAATGACGGCAAACCCTTTCCCGCTTTGTCCTTTTAAAAAGAACCGGAACGCAAGAATTCCGCACACGCTTCCAAGCGTTGCAAACAGCAACGGACGGAAGTGAAACAGCGGTGCGTCCGGCGTTTGTTTGATCGAGCGATTGCGAAGCGTGCCGCTATGCTTTGTTTTCATAGCGTCGCGCTCCGCTTGTTCGCCCGGCGCATCGGTTTTCCCGGCTTCCGCCGGCGCGGTTTCCAAGTCCTTCGTATGCAGTTTCTCTTCCCTGTTTCTCATTTGCTTCTTTCCGCGTCTTCCCGTAAAATTCTTCTTTTCTCTATCATACACCATTTTTTTGAAATTGCCAACAAAAATTGATTTTTATCAAAAGATATGCTATACTTTTTGCAAGCGAGGCGTTATGAAAGACGATTATTTTGAAAACCGCAACGAAATTTGCCGCAGTACGGTAGAAGAGATCTTAACCGAACTCCCCCCCTATGCCGCAGACTATTTTATCGGGATCGAAAACAACACGGCGGCGCTCACCCGCAAAAACTACGCGTACGATCTCCGCATCTTTTTCGATTTTCTTTCCAAAAAGATCTTCCGCAAAAAAGATCCGCGGGATATTACGCTGGGCGATCTGGAATCGCTCCGTGCGGATGACATCGAGCGCTTTACCAGTTATCTTTCCTCCTACGACTTCCGCGGCAAACATTTCAATTGCAAGGAATCCGCTAAAGCAAGGAAACTCGCCGCCGTGCGTTCGTTCTATAAATACTTTTTCCGGCGCGACCGGATCGATTGCGACGTGGCGTCCAAAGTCCCCATGCCCAAACTGCACGAAAAGGAGATCATCCGGCTGGAACGCAACGAAATGCTCGACCTTTTGGACGTCGTGGAAACGGGCGAAGGGCTTTCCCCGAAACAACGCGCCCTGCACGAAAAGACCAAAGTGCGCGACGTTGCCATCGTCACCCTCTTTCTCGGCACCGGCATCCGTATCAGCGAACTGGTTTCCATCAACGTGGACGATCTGGACTTCAACGTCAACGGCTTCCGCGTCACGCGGAAAGGCGGCAATCGCGTTATTCTCTATTTTTCGGACGAAGTGGCGGAAAAACTAAAAGACTGGCTGTCTTTCCGCAATGCGGAAGAAAACAAGCTGCCGAAAAACGAATCCGCCCTGTTTATCACCGACCGCGGCAGAATCACCGTCCGCGCGGTGGAAAATCTGGTCAAAAAATACGCGCTTTCCGCAGCACCCCTGAAAAAGATCACGCCGCACAAACTGCGCAGCACCTTCGGCACCAATCTATACCGCGAAACGGGCGATATTTACGTCGTAGCCGACGTTTTGGGACACAGCGACGTCAACACCACCAAACGACACTACGCGGCAATTTCGGACGATATCCGGCGCAACGCCGCAAGAAACGTCCGCTTAAAAGACGAGGAGAGCCATGGAAAATAAACTGGAACGCGTTTTCGTCATCGTTCCGGACGTGTACGACGATTTAGAATACCGCATTGCGGAAACCCGCGAGCTGATCCGGAGCGCCGACGGAGAAATCTGCGGAATTGCCACGCCGCGCGTTCGCAAATACTCTCCCGCGACCTATCTCGGAACGGGCAAACTGGCGGAGATTTTAAGAGAAATCGAAAAGACCGACGCCACCTGCATTCTGTTTGACGGCGACCTTTCCCCCGCGCAGCAGGCGAATATGGCGGAACTTCTTGATAACCGCAAACTGATCGACCGCACGGGGCTGATCCTGGACATTTTCGCGCTCCACGCGGACACGGACGAAGGGAAGTTGCAGGTCGAACTTGCGCAACTCAAATACCGCTATCCCCGCCTGAAAGGAAGCCACGAAGATCTTTCCCGACAGGGCGGCGGCATCGGTACGCGCGGTCCCGGCGAAACCCGGCTCGAAACCGACCGCAGATATATCAAAACGCGTATCCGCGCTTTGGAGCGGGAACTTTCCGAACTGGAACAACGCCGCACCCTGCAGGACGACCGCCGCAAGAAAAACGACGTGCGCCGGGTCGCCCTCATCGGCTATACCAACGCCGGCAAGTCCACCCTGCTCAACCGGCTGACCGATTCCGACGTGCTTGCGGAAAACAAACTGTTTGCCACGCTTGACCCCACCATGCGGAAACTGGAACTCAAAGACGACGCCGTGCTTCTGACCGACACCATCGGTTTTTTGCAGGATCTCCCGCACGAACTCATCCGCGCGTTCCGTTCCACTTTAAACGTGGTTCTGTCCGCCGATCTCGCGGTCGTCGTCATCGACGGTTCTTCCCCCGCCTGGAAAATGCAGTACGAGGTCACCACGAACACGTTGAACGAACTGAAGTACGAGGGCGACGTTCTTCCCGTCGTGAATAAATGCGACCTTCTGACCTCTTTTGCGGGGTTCCCCGAAGGCTGCCTGTTCGTTTCCGCCCTGTCTGGCTACGGCATGGACGAACTGAAAGACCGGCTGAACGCCTTTTTTGCAGACAATTTCCGCACCCTGCGCTTTTTCTATCCGTATACCGAGTCTTCCGCGGCGGAACGCGCCTTTTCCTCCGTCACAGTGTTGAATCGCGACTTCGGCGAAAGCGGCGTAACGCTGACCGCGCGGGTCGCAAAAAAAGACTACCCGAAACTTCGGAAATGGGTGCTGCGGAGTAAATAAGGTTCGGTCGTGCCGTTATCACGATCTGTATAGCGAAATTGATATAGTATACGGGCGCGCCGCAGAAAATTCTGCGGCGCGCCCGTTGTATCATTGAAAAATGTTTTTAGAAATACTATCGACGCAACCCGTTAAATCTGTGAGAAATCACCCCGAAAACGATTTTTCTGCGCTTCACGTTTTGTTGCTTGCGACGCGGTTTTTGCGAGTCAAACGAGTAAAAATAGGAGCGGCGAACAGAATCCCTAAAAACAAAGTGTAAAAACGGTGCGGCGCCGGGCAAATGTTTTGCCCGGCGCCGCAAGGTCTGTTTTGTTTGCTTTTATCCTAAACGGTTTTGTTTGACGAAGCCGCTTCCGGGCGGCGGGCAGCGGCTTGCTTTCGCTTCCGCTTCATGCGGCTTCCGCAATTACGCGATTCCCGCCCGCGGAACAAAACGTTCGCTGCCCCGCAAAACGCGTTTCCTCCCCAAAATCGTAGGGGCGATCATCGATCGCCCGCCGTTCGATGCACCGTCCGGACACGGATAATAACTTCTTACGCCAAGTAAGGCGCAACCCCTTTCTCTATCCCGGTGCGTTCGCCGTTCCAATGAAAATTCCGCGCCTATTTCTTCTTCGTCAGGGTGCCGAGATCCTTTTCGTCTTCGGCGGTCAGATCCTCTTCGCTGTTTCTCACGCCCGTGATGCGGATGGCGACAAAATCGCCGTATTCGAGACACTTCCCGCAGTTATCGCACACCTTCGTCGGGTCGAGATCGCAAATATCGTCGTCCTCTTCCTCGTCTTCCGACGCAAGGTCGAAGGAAAAATCCGGATCTTTCAGTTCGTCGCACTCTTTTCTCTTTTCGTTCATAATCGCTCCCGTTTCCGCTTTACGCGGCTGCCCTCCTTGCGGGCAGAATCCGTCTGACGAAAGATACTATACCATAAACGCGGCGCGGACACAACCAAAATCGCGCAAAAAATTTTTCTGATTTTTTAGAACAAATGTTTGATTTTTTTGTTTTTATGTGTTATAATACGTGTAACAAGGTGCGATCTACCCGTTTTTGAGGAGGAATTTCAAATGAGAAAGTCAGATATCGAAGTAAAACTGAACGAACTTTTGGAGTATCTCAACTCCTTTGTCGATACCAACGGCTACCCCCCCACGGTGCGGGAAATTTGCGCCGATATGGGCTTCAAGTCCACGGCGACTGCCTACACTTACCTCGAAAAACTCAAAAATCGCGGCTTGATTTCGAAATCAGAGTCCAAAAATCGTGCGCTCGGCATTCTGAAAAAGGAAGAAGAAACGGCTACCCTTTCCGCCGGAGGGGAAGAATTTCATTTTGCGGTCGCGCCGCTTTTGGGCGAAGTTGCTTGCGGCACCCCCATTTTTGCGGAAGAAAACATCGAGGATTACTATCCTCTGCCCCCGCAGTATAAGGACGGCGCCGATCTGTTTTTGTTGAAAGCGCGCGGCGAAAGTATGGTGGAAGCCGGCATTTTAAGCGGCGACAAGCTTATCTGCCGTAAGCAATCCACGGCAAACAACGGGGAAATCGTCGTTGCCCTTTTAGACGACAGCGCTACGGTAAAGCGCTTCTATCGCAAACCGGAATATATCGTTCTCCACCCCGAAAACCACGATTACAGCGACATTATCGTCAAAGACGTGCAGATTTTAGGTAAAGTCGTAGGTTTGATCCGCTCTTTTTCCTGAGTTTTCGGCTTTTATCGGCATAGCACTGCCGGAACCTTGCCAAATTTCCGTACGCAACGCAGGAACTTTCTTTTATCGGCAAAATTTATTGCCGCGGA
This sequence comes from uncultured Clostridia bacterium, assembly GCA_934272745.1. Taxonomy (GTDB): domain Bacteria; phylum Bacillota; class Clostridia; order Christensenellales; family Borkfalkiaceae; genus SIG402. The sequence goes on from CAKQSI010000030.1 coordinate 11,514, forward strand.
TTTTCCCGCTGCTCCTTTCTTGCCGGTGGCTTGGCAGGTTTTCCGGTGATTCAGCCGGTTCAATAAGTTTTTTTAACAATCGTCATCGATCATAAAGTAAGTTGATTATAACGGGCAACGCGCCGCAGAATTTTCTGCGGCGCGTTGCCTTTCTGCTATGAAAATTCTCCTATTCCCGCCCTTCGTCGGTCAAAACGGGGGCTTGCGGCTCCACCGAAACCAAATTTTTTTTATATATCATTATTTGCCGCCCGCCGGACAGGTCGATAATGAGCGTGTCATAGTCAAATCCACGTAATGTTCCCACGAAAACCTCTCCCGTCACCGCGCAGAAGGTCGCAACACTCTTTTCCCGCCGGATATGATTCAGAACAACGTCCTGCAAAACAAAATTTCCGCGCATTTCCCCTCCTGATTTTCACACGTTTCCATTTTTATGTACAGGCATAGACTTTTTATCCAAAGCGCCTTGCTGACCGAGTCTTTCTGCCCGAAACAATCTCGCTGACCGAGTTTTTCCATACGTAGTAGCCACGCTGACCGGCAGGAAATTTTTAGCGCTCACCTCAAACCTGCCGCTTCAAACCTGCGCACGCTGAAAAATTATAACAATCCCGGTTTTACGGCAGGTTTTGCGGGTTGGCGCCGCAAGATATAATAAATTCTCCCCAAAGAAGGGAGAATTTATTGCTTTTTATTAAATTTTCACCAATTATCGAATTTTTGCCGAATTTCTGCGCAGCAGACCTTTTACTGCAGCCGATAAAACGAATTGCGGATATTATGAATGCTTCTCATAGCCCCAAACGGCGACAAATCTTCTCCGCCATACTTTCTGCACCCAGCTCCGCGTCTAAATGCACCAAATCCGGCAAACGTTTAAAAAAAGTGACCTGTCTTTTGGCATAATTTCGCGTATTTTGTTTTATTATGTCTGGCGTAGTACTATGTAAACTTCCAAAATTCAGCAAATCGGCAACTATTTCGCGGTATCCGATCGCCGTCATCGCCTGCGAAGACGGCAACACCCCCTCTTTCATCAACATTTTTACTTCTTCTTCCCAGCCCGCGGCAAACATTTCGTCTACGCGGCGGTTGATGCGATCATATAGTTTTTCCCGCGGAAAATCCGGCATAAACGCCGCATAAGAAAACCGGGACACCCTTTCGTCATGCTGCTCCGACTTCCGTTTCCCCGTTGTTTCATAAATTTCCAGCGCGCGAATAACGCGCACAAGGTCGTTCGGGTGCAATTTTTCGGCAGAAACGGGGTCAATTTTCTGTAATATGCGATAAACGGCATCATTTCCCTCGCTTTCCGCAAGTTTTTTGTATTTTTCGCGAACAACAACCGAAGCCCCACCCTCGCCGGTTCCGCCGTAGGTCATCGGATACAATACCGATTCCACGTAAAAACCCGTACCGCCGCACAAAATCGGCATTTTACCGCGGGATTTCACACCCGCAATCGCCGAAAGCGCCGCACGTTCGTAATCTTTTACCGAAAAAGAGTCCGCGGGATCAACGAAATCGACCAGATGATGCGGAACGCACTGCATTTCTTCCGCCGTCGGCTTGGCTGTACCGATCGAAAACTTACGGTAAATCTGCATAGAATCGGCGGAGATGATTTCCCCGCCGATTTTTTCCGCAAGTCGCACGGCAAGCCCGCTTTTCCCGGAAGCCGTAGGACCGCATATTATGATGATTTCCGGCAATTTTGCCGCATTTTCAGCCATAAAAACCCCGTCTTTAACAAAAAACTATTCTGAGCCGCAACAAAAGCGACGCCGCCGGCGCAACAAAATCGTCACAAACCCGGCTAAGCAGGTAAATTGCACAACTTTGACCGATTAGAATGCGAAAAGTTGCGGCGATCCCGACAAAAACACGGGAATTGCATAAATAACCGCGTAAAGAACCCGGCGTTCCGCCACAATCTCACAGCATTGCTATCGCTTTACAAGCAAAAAACCACCAAAACCGATGTGAAATTTGTTCAAAACACCTTATACCAGCCGCTTAAACCACTTTTCCAACTCGGTTTTTGTGATTTTTACCGCAACCGGACGTCCGTGCGGACAAGTCAAACCCGGATTTTGCGATAATTTTTCGCGAATCCGCACGATTTCTCCGTCTGAAATGGAAAATCCTGCCTTGATCGCTGCTTTGCACGCCGTTTGCATCAATTTTTCTTTCAGTATCTCCTTTGCGGAAATTTCCCTCCGCAAAGTTTCTAAGCCGCTGAGCGCGGAACGCAGAAACGCTTCCGGATCCAAACCCAAAAGGTCGGACGCCAGCGCGGAAATTTTATAAGTTCTGCCGCCAAATTCTTCGATCTCCACCCCGATTTCACGGAAACTGTCCAGATTTTCGCGTAAAAAGGCGTCTTCCTGCGGATTGACGGACAAAACGTAAGGAATCAGCATGGGTTGCATGACCAATCTGCGATTTTTCACTTTTTCAAGAAGGTCGTCGTAGATCATGCGCTCGTGCACGGCATGTTGATCGACCAGATACAGCGTTTCGTCACACTCGAAAAACAAATAGGTTTTGAACGCCTGCCCGATATAGGTCATCGTCGCAAGCGGCGAAACGCCGGAGTTTTTCTCAATTTGCCCGGAAGAAGCACCGAAAACGGCGGCATTTGCAATTTTTGCCGCGCCGTCCTCTTGCAAATCTTCCTTTTGCTCTATCGCGCCGGAGGCTTGCAACCCCCTGCTTTCGCCCGGATCTGCCGCAGCATTTTGCGAATTTGCGGCAAACGAGGGGGCATTTTCTCCTTTTACTGCCGCGTCACGGATATTTTCTTGTTTTTCGACAGCGCTCCGCAGAGCGCCGCCCAAAAGCGCAGACTTTTCCGCTGTCATTGCCGCCCCCGCAGCACCGTTTCCCCTATCGCCAGCCGCAGAATTACCGCCGGCAAATTTGACCGCCGCTTCCGCCTGCTCGATAAAGCGCTTGTTTTCGGCAAAAATCGCGTCTTTTTCCGCTTCCGAAAGCGCCCCGTCCGCCTTTTGGGCGCCGTTTCCTGCGGATTTATCCGCTCCGCCAAACCCGTAAGAACCACTCTTAAAATAGTCGGCAGCGGCAACTTTGGCACCTTCCGCATCGTTTTCCTGCTTGATCTTGCGATAAATTTCGTCCAGACTCAAATTTTCGTTTTTGTCTTTCTTTTCGGACTTCGGCGCGGCAAAACTTGCGCCGGAAGCAGCAAATCCGCCCGGTTTCAAGCCGCTTTCTGCTTTATGCAAGCCGTTTTCCGCCCCGCCCGATGCGGGATTTTCCGTCTCCGCCGGACCGGTTTCCGCAAGCGCGGAGCCCTTGGGCAGATTTTTCACGATATCGATCGCAGCCGTGCTGCCGTCGAGCACCGCAGAAACCACCGAGTACAACGAGCCGTACACCACCTGATTGTCCTGAAAACGCACGTCGGCTTTATTCGGATGCACGTTGACGTCCACAAATTCGCCCGGAAGGTCGATGTAAAGCAGGTAGAAGGGATAATTCCGCTTCATCAGATAGCTTTGATAGGCGTTGTGTACCGCGGAAGCGATGGTCTGATTGACGATATAGCGCCCGTTCAGCACCACCGTCTGATAGGTACGGTTGCCCTTGGTATAGAAATGTTTGCCGAGATAGCCGTAGATATGCAGACCGTGTTTTACCGTGTCGATATAGAACGAATTTTCTACCGCTTCTTTTCCGTAAACGGCAACAAGCGCCTCTTCCGCGCTGCCGCCGAACGAGCGGTAAACGGTTTTTCCGTTGGCAATATAAGTAAACGCGACCGTAGGATTTGCCAGGATAAGGCGCGAAACGGTATTCGACACGTCCGCTTCTTCCCCGCGCTCGGTTTTTAAGAATTTCGCCCGCGCCGGCGTATTGAAAAAGAGGTCGCGCACGGTGACCGTCGTCCCGATCGAAACCGTACTTTCGGTAATTTCCGACAGCACACCCCCTTCCGAGGTGATTTCATATCCGCCGTCGCCGCCGGCATAAAAGGAAGCGATAGTCGCCCGCGATACGGCGCCGATAGAAGACAACGCTTCCCCGCGGAACCCCAGCGTGTGAATGACCGAAAGGTCTTCCGCCACTTTGATTTTGCTGGTCGCGTGCGGTAAAAACGCGCGGGACAAGTCTTCTTTATCCATACCAAAGCCGTCGTCCGTGACGCGGATCAGCGTAGTGCCGCCGTTTTCGATCTCGATTTTTATCTCTTCAGAACCCGCGTCGATCGCATTTTCCACCAACTCTTTAACGACAGAATAAGGGCGTTCGACCACTTCTCCGGCGGAAATCTGATTATAGACCGACGGTTTTAAGACGTTGATTTTTCCCATATCTATCCTTTATTCTCCTTTCAGAAGTTCGGAAAGTTCGGAAACGAAGCTAAGCGCGGAAAGCGGCGTCATGCGGTCGGGATCGGCTTCCCGGATCCTTGCAAGCGCTTCTTTCTGGTTTTCGGTCATTTCATTACCGCCCGCCGAAACGCCGGCGGATCCCGCCATATTTTCGTCGCCCTGCGCCGCGGAAGCGGAAACTTCCGCCGCGTCTTCCGCAGCAATTTCCGAAATGAGGTCGGCTTTTTTGCCTTTTGCCCCTAAAAGATCTTTCTTTTCCAACTTTTTCAGAATGGCCTTGGCGCGGTCGGTCACCTCTTTCGGTACGCCGGCAAGCGCCGCCACTTCCACACCGAAACTGCGGTTCGCCCCGCCGCGGACAATTTTCCGCAGGAAAACGACCGAGTTATCCGTTTCCTTTACGGTAACTTTATAGTTTTTCGTGCCGTCCATACGCCCTTCCAGCTCGGTCAGCTCGTGATAGTGCGTGGCGAACAACGTTTTCGCCTTGATCTTTTCGGTGATATGTTCGACCACCGCCCATGCAATGGAAAGCCCGTCGTAAGTACTGGTGCCGCGCCCCACTTCGTCTAAAACGAGCAGGCTGTTTTCGGTACTGCGCTGCAAAATCGCCGCAACTTCGGTCATTTCCACCATAAAGGTACTTTGATCGAAGATGAGGTTATCGCTTGCGCCAACCCGGGTAAATACGCGGTCGAGCATGGGAATTTCCGCTTCCCTTGCGGGGACGAAACTGCCCGCATGCGCCATGATCGCGATCAGCGCCACCTGCCGCATATAGGTGCTTTTCCCCGCCATATTCGGACCGGTAATGATCATCGTGCGGTTTTCGCCGTTGTCGAGCAAGGTGTCGTTCGGCACGAACTGCTCTTTGGAAACCGCTTCCACCACGGGGTGACGACCCGCCGTAATTTTCATCTCTTCGCCGCTCGGAAGCACTTTGGGGCGAACGTAACGGTTCTCTTTCGCGACCGTAGCAAGCGACAACAAACAGTCCACGTAGCCGATGGCGGAAGCCGTTTTCAGTATTTCGGGCAGGCGGCTGCGGATCTTTCTCTTGATATCGTCAAACAGTCGAAGTTCCAGCGCGATACTCTTTTCGTCGGCGCCTAAAATGCGCTCTTCCAGCGTTTTTAACTCTTCGGTGATGTACCGCTCGGCATTGACCGTGGTCTGCTTTCTCTGATAGTCGTAAGGAACCAGTTCCTTATAGGAATTGGTAACTTCGATATAATAACCGAATACGCGGTTATAGGAGATTTTCAGGTTTTTGATGCCGGTTTTTTCCCGCTCGCGGGACTCCATTTCCGCAATGAGAGACCTGCCGTTTTTGGCGTCGCTCTTCAGTTCGTCCAGTTCCTTGGAGTAGCCCTTTTGAATAAAGCCGCCGTCCCGTTCGTTTTGCGGCGTTTCCACCGGGTCGATCGCAGAAGAAAGCAGCCGCTCCAGATCCTCGAGATCGGCAATCTCCCCCGTCGCCTTTTGCATTGCGGCGGAAGTCAGCGTGGAAAGTTGGAATTTCAGCCCCGGCAACGCGCGGAGCGACGAACATAAACTAAGCGCGTCCCGCGGCGAAACTTTGTCGTTGGAAATGCGCCCGGCAAGGCGGGAAAGATCTTTCACCGCAGACAACAGTTCACCGATACTCTGGCGCAGAAGAGTGGATTTCGTCAGTTCTTCTACCCCGTCCAGACGGAAATCGATCTCTTCCGGATCATTCAGCGGGCGGGTCAGCCACTCGATCAGGCGGCGCGCACCCATGCCCGTTCTGGTCTTATCCAGCACCCAGAGGAGCGAACCGAAACGCTTTCCGTCCCGCATGGAATTCAAAATTTCCAGATTGCGCAGCGCGTTATAGTCGAGAATCAACCCGTCGCCCTGCTCAATATATTTCACGGCGCAGAGGTTGGGAAGTTCGTGCTTCTGCGTTTCCAGAAGATAACCGAGCAGCGCGCCGGAAGCGATCTTTGCCGCTTCTGCCCCTTCCGGGAAAAACGCTGCAAGGCTGAGTACGGAAAACTGCTTTTTCAGCGCGGCTTCGCACTTGTCACGATTGAAAAGCGAGGCGTTCAGCGTGCGGAATCTGGGCAGCATCCCGCGGGAAACTGCAGGAGATTCCGCCGTCAGTTCCCTCGCGCGGTCGTTTGCCACCACTTCGGCGGGGCTTAAAATCACCAGTTCTTCGAGAACGGCGGAAAGCGCGTTATCCCCCTCGCGCTGAATCGCGTAAAAATCCCCCGTCGTAATATCGGCATAGGAAAGCGCCGCGGTATTTTCCCCCGCGTACAAAAGCGCGATGTAGTTGTTGTTTTTTTCGCTGAGCGCGCTGTCGTCGGTCATCGTCCCCGCGGAAACCACGCGCACCACGCCGCGGGCAACCATGCCTTTGGCAGTCGCCGGATCTTCCAGCTGTTCGCAGATGGCGACCTTTTCCCCCGCCGCAACCAGTTTTGCGATGTAGGAATCCGCCGCGTGGAACGGCACGCCGCACATGGGCGCTTTCTGTTCCAGTCCGCAATCCCGCCCGGTCAGCACCAACTCGAGAATTTCGGAGGCGCGCTTTGCGTCGTCGAAAAACATTTCGTAAAAGTCGCCCAGACGATAAAAGATGATACAATCGGGGTACTCGTCTTTCACCGAAAGGTAATGTTTCATCATAGGAGAAAGCGGCATCGTTTAACCCTCCACTTTTTCGCCGTAAAGGGAAATCCCCTCTACTTTGCCGATCGCGACGCGGACGAAGTTCCCCACCTCATCTTTATCGCTTTTGAAATGCACCGCGTGTCCGTAAGTATCTCTGCCGAGATACAGCCCGGTTTCCCGGTCGAAATCCTCGGTCAGAACGGTCACCGTTTTGTTTTCGTACGCCTTACTCTTTTCCCTCGTGACGGAATTTTGCAGGGCGACAAGCCGCACGATGCGGTCTTTTTTTACCTCTTCCGGCACCTGATCTTCCATTTTATCGGCGACGGTGCCGCTTCTTCTGCTGTATACAAAGGTGAACGCGTTGTCGTAGCGCACGGTTTTCACTAAATCAAGCGTTTTTTGGAAGTCCTCTTCCGTTTCTCCCGGAAAACCGATCATGATGTCCGAAGTCAGCGCCATGTCCGGCACTTCTCTCCGGATAAGATCGATCTCCTTTAAGTAGTCTTCCGCGGTGTATTTGCGGTTCATCCGGCGCAAGACCTCGTTGGAACCCGCCTGCACGGGAAGGTGCAGCGATTTACAGACGTGCGGCGTTTCTTTCATCGCAAGAACGAGATCCTCGGTCAGATCTTTCGGATGACTGGTCATGAATCGGAGGAAAAATTCCCCGGGAATCTCCCCGATCTTTCGGAGCAGCCGCGGAAAGTTTTCCCCGTCCGGGAGATCGTGACCGTAAGAATTGACGTTCTGCCCCAGAAGCGTGATCTCCTTGTATCCCTCTTTGACGAGCGCGGAAACCTCGCTTATAATATCCGCTTCCTTTCTGCTCCTTTCCCTGCCGCGCACATACGGTACGATGCAGTAGGTACAGAAATTATTGCAGCCGTAAGCAATGTTTACCCAGGCGTTGGGGAAACTCGTCCGCTTGGTGGGCGTGCCTTCGGTCACTTTACCGTCGCTTTCCGGGACGACGACCTGCTTTTTACCCCCTTCCATACGTTTGGAAAGAAGCGCGGCAAATTCGTCCAGATTATGCGTGCCGAACACGACGTCGATAAACGGAAACTTTTTGACCAGTTTTTCCGCCGCGCCCTTTTGCTGCGTCATGCAGCCGCCGACGGCGATCAGAAGGTCTTTTCTGTCCTTTTTCAAGGGTTTCAGCGCACCGATGTTGCCTTCCGCACGCTGTTCGGCGTTCTCGCGCACGCAGCAGGTGTTGAAGACCACAACGTCCGCTTCCGTTTCGCTTTTGGCGGGGCTTAAACCCAGTTCTTCCAAAAGCCCGGCGATTTTTTCGGACTCGTGCACGTTCATCTGACAGCCGTAAGTGACGATATAATAAGTTTGATAACGCTTCATTCGTGATTCCTTAAAATTTTGGCGGAAAGTCCGGCTTTTTCGGCAGGGACGAAGCATCGCGTCCGGCGACAAAAGGATAGACTCCCCTTTTTGTAATTCTTCGTTTATTATACAATTTTTCTGGGATTTTAGCAAGTATAATCCGCCGGAATTTCCCGAATACTAAAAGAAAAAGGGGATTTTTCGGGGTTTTTCTCCGGCTGAATTCAATGAAAATCGTCAAATTTTTATTTCGCATCGCGCTTTTAATTTTGCTTGCGGCGGCAATTTGCAGTCTCGGACTGTTTCTTTACTATAAAACGCTGACGGCGGGGGCAACCCTTTCTCCCGACAGGCTGCAAAAAAGCAGTTCTCTCCCCGTCTTTTTCGACGACGCGGGGGCGGAAATCGAAAGCCCGGCGCTTTCTTCCCGCGCGGTGAAGATCGAAGACCTGCCGTCCCACGTGAAACTTTCGTTCGTCGCCATCGAAGACAAACGGTTCTATTCCCACCGCGGCGTGGACTATCGGCGCATGCTGGCGGCGGCGATTCGCAATCTGAAAAGCCGCTCGTTTAAAGAAGGGGCTTCCACCATTTCGCAGCAACTCGTCAAAAACACGCACTTGAACAGCGATAAAACGCTGCAACGCAAACTGACCGAAATCAAACTTGCTAAAGATCTGGAGCGGCGCTTCGAAAAAGACGAAATTTTAGAATTTTACCTCAATTCCATTTACTTTGGCGAAGGCGCTTACGGCATCGGCAGCGCTGCTTACCGCTATTTCGGCAAACCTGCGGAAGAGTTGACCGTGGCGGAGAGCGCCACCCTTGCCGCCGTCATCAAAGCGCCGGCGCTCTATTCCCCCGTATATAGACCGGAAGCCTGCCTTTCCCGCCGCAATCTGGTTCTTTCCGCAATGAAAGACCAGGGATTTTTGACGGAAGAAGACTACGCCGCCGCCCTTTTCTCGCCCCTTACCGTCTGCGAAAAGCAGGACGCGTTCGCTTTGGACTATCTGAAATCTGCGGAAGCCGAAGCGCGCGAAATTTTGGGCTTTCCCCTGACTTCGTTCGGAAAAAGGGTGGAAATCTACACCGGACTTTCGGTTTTTTTGCAGAAGACGGCGGAGGAATTGACCTTTGACGCACCGCAAAACGCAGACTTTTCTCTCCTTTTTGCCGACAACGAACAGGCGCTGGTTTCCGCGTTTCGTTCCGCTTCCGGCGACGCGCCGCGGCAGGCGGGTTCCACCCTGAAACCGCTTGCAGTCTATGCCCCCGCGCTGGAATATGACGTAATCGACCCCGCGACGCCCGTTCTGGACGAGCCGACAAACTTTTCCGGCTACGCACCGAAAAATTACGGCGATCGCTACTACGGTTACCTCAGCGCAAAAGATGCGCTTGCAAAAAGCCTGAACGTTCCCGCAGTAAAGATTCTGGAATCGGTCGGCGCGAAAAAAGCGGCAAAAATGCTGCGCGAATGCGGAATTCCCGTCGAAAAAGGCGACGAAGCGCTTTCGCTTGCACTGGGAGCAACTTCTTCCGGCGTCACAATGCAACAACTTGCCGCGGCTTATCAGACCGTGGCGCGCGGCGGAATTTACAAGCCTCTTTCCTTTGTCAAAAAAATCGTGGCGGACGGCACGACGTTGTATGAAAAACAAAAATCCGGCAGTTTTTCCCGCCGGAAAGGCACAAAATCTGCGGAGTTGAACGCAAAACGGCGGATTTTCGGCGAAGATACTGCATTTTTACTCTGCGATATGCTGACGGAAACGGTAAAAAACGGTACGGCAAAGAAACTGTCTTATATTCCCCTGCCTCTCGCCGCAAAAACCGGCACGGTCGGCGATAAAAGCGGCAATTCGGACGCCTATACGCTGTCTTTTACCGAAAAAAACGTGCTTTTGGTGCGACTTTCGGCAAAAAACGGCACCTCGGATTCTGCCACAAAACTCCCCAATTCGGTGACGGGCGGCGCACTCCCCGCGGCAATTTCTCAAACCTTTTGGCAAAAATGCCTGGAAAACGACTACCGGGCGCAAGGTTTTCTTCCGCCGGAAAACGTAAAAAAAGCCGCGCTCGACAAAAATTTGTACCTTTCCGAACACAAAGAAGCCCTGCTTTCGGACTACGCCGCATACGCGTTGGACGATGCCCGTGCGTCTTTTGCAGGACGTGCGCCGGGTTTTCCGAACAACGCCGAAACTACAGACAACACGTCCCCCGTAAAACCGGGCAACGCGTCAACCGTAACCGCAAGCGAAACGCCCTGCATGGCAGGCAGCGTTTCCGATTCTCCCGCACTTTGGTTTTACTATAAGGCTGCGCGGGTACCGACCGCGATTTCCGACCCGTTTGCGGAAGCAAAGGCGCGTTTTACAGAGATGAAATGCGATAATTGCAATATTTGCATAGTACTATGTGTAACACAGTATGTGGATTTTGACCTGTTTCGGCTTGAAATTTCCGATGATTTACCACATAATCAACAAAAAACCGCTAAAAACAACAAAACCGCACAAAACGGCAAAAACCCAACCACTCCCCCTTTTGACACGCAAAACGCAACCTTTCTTTGCCATATTTCCGGCAAATCCGAGTTCTCCCACACCGACCGGAATCTCTGCCCCGGAAAAGAATACCGCTACGCCGCCGTTCCGGTCAAAACCTGCAATATCGGAAACAAACAGCAGAAAGTTTACGGAATCCCCACCTATTCCGACACGATCACCGTTCCGTTCAATTTTTGACAAAAAAAATTTTGACCGAAAACGCAAATACAAATCCGGCACAAGCACCTCGCGCCATTTTAAATTGTTCTTCACAAACACCCCGCCTTACCCCCTTCCACACAATTACCGCGCGCAATTTTTTAAAACAGACCGGTAGAGCTCCATGTTTTGTTTCCGTGAGACGTTTTTAAGCAACTTAAGGAATTGCGTGCGGTTTTATAGGGATAGATTTAAAGGGACGCACGTTCAGTTCCATTTAAAACTTACCAACTTTTACCCTACGCAAGCCGAATCGCCCAACATAAACCCTTTCAAAAAAATTTCGCGCAAAAAGTAAAAACTTGTTCCCCATACCGTTGACAAAACTTTGTTTTTTGTTCTATAATATAAACAGAAGTATCGGTTTTATTGAAAAGGTTCTTTTCGTGTCAAGATAAGCAATACTTGCCGATTTTGCGCCAAGAACGCGGAAATTCCCCGAAAAAGGAGTATTCTCCCCCGAAACTGCTTCCATAAAAACTCCAGTAGGTAAGGCTACCGAAGGGATACGGGTTGCTGCCGGGCATTTGTGGAGACACAAACGTCAAGGTCAACAGGACGGATCGAATCAAGGTTCGTTTTAACGCAACAACACTGCCCCAGGTGCTAAAGCTCGGATGGTAACATATGCTCTTGCTTTGTCACCCGCCGTGCTTTGGCGGGTATTTTATTGCAATCGACGCGCAATTTTATTGCAGAACGCACGCAAAGCCCCCAAAAGCCACACTGCGCGGCAAAATGCGGAGAGGTTTCGCCCAACTAATGAATTTTATACGAGCAACGCAAAGAGTCGTTACCCCGTATTAAAGCACTTTTACAGACAACGCAAGATTCTTGCCCTGCAATAAAGAATTCTTGCAGACAACGAAGGGTTTACCCCCAATTCCGGGTTTACACAGCGCGGAACAGCGCTCCAAAGCGTGGTTCTTCCCCAAAAACGGAAAACCGCACAGGCGCGGAAAGTCTCGTATTATAAGAAACCCGACTCCGTATCAAATGGTTTCACAAAGAGATTCCGCCAGTGGCGGAAGCCCATTCAGAAATAAAAACCGTAGGGATTCCATTCGTCATCACTAATTACCGAAAAGGCGTCTTTTTCGCCATTTTCCGCGACCGTTCGGGCGCAGT
>CAKQSI010000031.1 GCA_934272745.1 uncultured Clostridia bacterium
GAAATGCGTTTTGCATTTCCCCCGCGCCCGGTCTTTTTACAACTTTAAATCAGCGGTTAAAATTTAACAAACGAAACGCCGGTCTCCGTAATGCCGGACGATTCCGTATTCCCGATTTCCACACAAATTCCGCCGCGCCGTTACAGCGCGCAGATTTTTTCTATCGCCGAAAGGGGCAGCGCGTAAAACAAAAGTTGCAACGAAATTCCCAGCACCGCGCCCGTCACTACGCCGAAGCACGCCCCCGCGGGAAGCAGATAAAAAAGCCCTTCCGCCCCCGTCAAAAGCATGGCGACCAGCGTGCGGCAAAGGTTTCCTACCGCGCTGCCGCAAGCGGAAACAAATGCAAAACCGCACCGCTTTTTGCCGACAGCAAGCAGTATCGCCATCACCAGATAGGACGCGGCGCCGCCCGCTACGCTTACCGCAAGCGAAGAAATCCGCCCCGAAACGAGCGCGCCCGTCAACGTTTTGACGGCAAGCACAAGTCCCCCTTCCCGCCTGCCGTATACCGCAAGCGCAAACAGTACGAACCAGTTGGAAAGTCCCAATCTTAAATAAGGCGCCGGCGGAAAAATGGGCGGAAACAGGTTTTCGATCAAAAAAGAAATGAGTGCCGCGGCGGACAAAAGTCCCAGCATTGCCAGGCGTTTGGTTCCGATTTTTGCGGGACGTATGGCATTTTTCGGCACTTTTGCGGTGTTTTCGCTTTCCGCATTGCAGGCAACAGCCACGTTCCCCGTGCCGCCGGTCGCAGCTTTTGTATCGCCGGCTTTTTCCTCTGCCGGGCAGGCTTTTTCGGGCGCAGATAGGGCGCCGTTTTGTAATTTTCTGTTCTTGCGGCGTTTCACCCGTCCACCCCCGTTTCCCCGCGGACGACGATTTTCACCTCGTGCGGAAGGCAGGCGATCGCGCTGCCTTTTTTTGATATCTGACCTGCCGCAACACAGTCCCGCCCCTTACAATCGGCACGGGAAATGCACACTTTTCCGTCCGAAACGGTCACCACGTTGGTGCCTTTTTCGGTCGTCACGACAAGTTCGGTATCCTGATTCATCGGAAGTGAGGCGTAGAGTTTTCCGGAAACGTACACGTCCGCGACCTCGCCCGCTTTCTTTGGCAAAAGTAAGATCCCGGCAAGCGAAATAGCAAGAACGAGCAGCAAAACGACCGCGTCCGCCACGCGGAACAACTTCTTATTTTTCAGTTCGGAAGCGTTCACTTTTCCTCCCTCCCGTCCTGCCTGTCGTTATTTTCAACGGACGTATGCCCTTTTTCGGGAACTTTGCCCGCTTTTTTATTCAAGAAAAAGGCGTAAAAGCAGAACCCTGCCGCAAGGCAAAGCGTCAAGGCATACGCAAGCGCCTTGCCGATATTCCTCTTTGCAGGAAGGGTTTTCGGCTCGATTTTCTCCGGGCGTTCCGCAGAAAAAGTATAGGGCGAGGATTTGCCGGCAGTTTCGACCGCAAGGTCGCCGAAAACGTAGTACCGATAGTCCGCCCCGATGACGAGCGCGGAAACGCCGCAAGCCGCAGCAAGCGCTTCTCCCTCTTTTAAAGGCAGGGCGGAAAGCGCGGTGGAAAACGCGTCTGACAGCGCGCCGGGAAAGCGAATCTGCACGCCCGGGTTCTCATTTTCGGCACACGTATCGCCGTTTTCGGCACCGAGGCTTATGATAGAACCACCTTTGCCGGCGCCGGCAACTTTATCAAACCCGCCCTTTCCGATACCGAAATCGTCTTTCGCAACGCCGCCGGCAGCGCCGTTTTCCGGCAACGGCACCACTGCGGAAACGCTTGTAATATTTTCCTCGCACGGTTTTCCGGTGGTTTTGGAAAGAATGTGGCTATACCGTTTGCCGCCGTACTCGTAATAGCGTTCGTAATCGCCGCTGGTGGAAAGGCAGGCGTTTTGCACGTTCAGAACGAACGCAACGGATTCCGTTTCCCGCGGGTTTTTCACGCCCATACGGAAAGCCCGGCTTTCCCCCGCCGCAAATTTTTTGCCGAGCAGGAGCGAACTGCTCATCACCGTGACCAGCGCGTTTTCCGCCGCGGGAACGGTTTCCGCCAAAGCGGCGCGCCACTCGTCCAGCAAAAACCCCTTGACGATGCCGCCGAAACCTACCATGGCGAGCGCGTTTTGCTTGGTGACCGTGCAAGCCGCCTCGTCTACCGTAAACAGCGAAAAATCGGCAAGCGGAAGCAGCCGCAGGATCTCGCTATAGTCCGGCTCCGGGCGCGGGGCGCGAATTGTTTCGGCGTCGCCTGCGGCAAAGCCCCACAACTTTACCAAAGGGTACAGTGCGGGGTCAAACGCGCCGCGCGTCAGTTCCCACGCCTCTTTTGCGGCAAGAAACAAGCGCACGGTGAGGAGGTCGATTTTGACGGCTTCCCCGGCAGCCGCGGCGTTGACCCGCTGCACGTCGCTGCCCTCTTTTTCGGGATCGAACAACTCTTCCGCGCGGCGCAAAAGGGCGGTCAGGATGTTTTCCGCGGCGGATTTTTCGGCGGAAGAAAGCGTGTTTCCCGCCCCGTCCGTCAACGTTTCCGCATTAAAATCGGCGGTCAGATAAAACGCCTGTGCCTTTTGTTTTTGCGTGAACCCGATTTCCGCCGGAAGCAGCGCGAAGATTGCCGAAAAAACGCAGCACAATAAAATTATGAATTTGTTTTGACAGCATAATTTTTTAGTCATCGTCTTTCGTTTTTCTTTATGAATCCCGGCGGATCGTAAATATTTCGCAATTACGAAAATTTTTATTGTAAACGCGATACTGTGTGGGCGGCACCGCTGGTGCGGCAGAAAATGAACCGCCTCGCCGCTTTTAAAAAACTTCCGTAGTATTTTCCGTCTTTTGTCATTATACCACACCCGCCGCTCGTTTGCAAGAAAAGATTTGAGGTATTCTTTTTTCGCCGCTCGACGGGAACGCCGGAACGGCGCGATGTGACATGCAGAAACGGCGCGATGTGACATGCCGGAACGGAACGATTTTAACGTTTGTTATAATGATCAATACCGTAATGCGTCAGCCGTAAAAACGCGCGAGGCTTTTAATAAAGCCTCGCGCGCGTTATATATTGATAATTTCAATATTCCGAAACCGAACGAGCGGCGCTTACGGACTTATCGTAAAATCAACGGTAATTTCCGCAAGCCCGATAAAAACCGCAAGCCGCTTGCCTGTTTACCGCACCCCGCAAGCCGCGTTGACGGCAAAATGCAAAGCGCGACGAAAGCCGCTTTTATAGCAGAATACAAAGCACCCCGCCTTTCCCCTCGTTGACGATGCGGGTGACCGTTTTGCGCATTTTCTTTTGCGCGTCCTCGGGCATGGACGAAGTTTTGCCTTCCAACCCCTCTGCAATGAGCGACTGCAAGGTCTTGCCGAACACGTTGGTCTGCCACACGGCAACCGGATCGCGCTCGTATTCCGCCTTGAGGTATTCCGCCATTTCGCGGCTCTGCTCCTCGGTACCAACGACGGGATTGATCTCCGCGGAAACGTCTACCCGCATCATGTGCAGGCTGGGCGCGGTGGCTTTCAGCCGAACGCCGTATCCGCCGCCGCGGCGCACCAGTTCCGGTTCCTCCAGTTTGACGTCGGAAACGGGCGGCACCACGATGCCGTAGCCTTTTTCCTGCACCTCGGCAAGGGCGTTTTTGAGTTTTTTATACTCTCTCCTGGCATTTGCAAGGCTTTTGCAATAACTCATCAGTTCGTACTCACCCGCAATGGTTTCGCCGCAAGCCTCGCTCAGAATTTCATAAAATACCCCCTCTTTGGCGGCGACGCGATAGGTCACGCTGCCGTCCTCGGGCGAAATTTGGCAGCAGGCGGGGTTTTCCACCTTGTCTTCGTCGCCGAATACCCCCTCTAAAAGGGTATAATCTTTCATTTTGGACACGTTTTTCGCCGCGGCGGAAAGTTTTGCAAGAATCCCCGCCATGATGGGACTATCTTTATCCAGCGTGCTTAAAAAGGGCGGCAGTTCAAAATACAGCCCCGTTAAGGGGAATTCAAACAGCAACCGCTCCAAAAGAACGGAAAAATCCTTTTCTTCCGCCGTATTTACCGAAAGAGAAAGTACCGGCACGCCGTATTTTTCTTCCATGGAAGAACGAAGCGCCAGCGTTTCCTCGGACGAGGGCGCGGTGGTATTGAGAACGATGACGAACGGCTTGCCGGCGGCTTTAAGTTCGCGCGCGACGCGCTCCTCGGCGGGGATATAATTTGCCCGCGGAATGTCCGTAAACGAGCCGTCGGTCGTGACTAAAACCGCGACCGTCGCATGCCCCTCGATGACTTTTTTCGTGCCCAGTTCCGCGGCTTTGGCAAAAGGCATTTCTTCGTCGTCCCACGCGGTTTTGACCATGCGGGGCTTGCCTTCTTCCTCATCACCCAAGGCGCCTTCCACAAGATAGCCCACGCAGTCGATCAGCCGGACGCGCGTTGTTATTTTAGCGTCGTCCCCGCCGGAAAAGACCAGTTCCGTCCCCTCCTGCGGCAGAAATTTCGGTTCGGTCGTCGTGATGGTTTTCCCCTGTCCGGCTTGCGGCAGTTCGTCCACGGCGACCAGTTTTTTGGCTTCGTCCGTAATGTTGGGCAGCACCATTTTCTGCAAAAACCGCGTCAGAAAGGTGGATTTCCCCGTTCTGACCGGACCTACGACGCCGATATACAGATTTCCGCCCGTGCGGCGGGAAATATCGCCGTATAAATCGAATTGCTCCATAAAAAACCTCCCCGGTTGCTCCTATCGCTACTATATGGGAGGAGTTTGCGTTTTATGCGCGGAAAATGATTTTGGGGCTGTAGGTTACGGTTTTATCCGATCCGGACGGCGAAGTTGCTTGCGTTTTCCGGGCGGCGGGACTACCGCCGGCAACCTCTTGCCGGAATATAAAACGGGAAACCTTTATAAGGTTCCCCGTCGGAATTTTTATTTTCTTACCGCAAAAATTTTACGCGCCGTAAACGCGCCGAGGCGGTTTGCCGCTCCGATTTTATTGTGCCGGTTTTCTTATCGCTTAAAACAGAAACAGCGCGGCTTGCTGTCCCGGCTTATTTTTCCTCGCCGTCGTCGGGAGCAGACTGCGCTTTTTCGGCGGCAGTTGCCTGCTTCTTGTCCCGATCTTTTTTCAGCATGGCTTTGATGGAAGTGGGGTGTTCGGTTCCGCGAATGAGGCGCGCAATGTTCTTGCGGTGCGCATAATACACCAGAAACATCGACAAAAACGCCAGCACGTACACCGCGGCAAGCGCGAAACCGGGCGCCGGGTGTCCCGCATAATGCACGGCGGTGCGGATTACGTACAAAACGGCGGGCGGCGTAATGGCGATAAACGAACCGACCGAGCCGAGTTCGGTAAAATAGACGAAAGTCACCGCAGCCGCGACCATGAAAAGCCCAAACAGCGGGAACGCCGACAGGTACACGCCGATGGTGGAAGCCACCCCTTTCCCGCCCTTAAAGCGGTAAAAAACGGGATAAATATGCCCGGTGACCACCGAAACGCCGCAAAGCAGCCGGGTCAGGTCGCCCACCACGAATTCCGTGCCGGAAAACACCGTCTTGCGGTACAGCAGATAACCGATAAGCGCCGGAATGCAGCCTTTCAGAACGTCCAGAAGCAAGGTCAGCATTCCCACTTTCAACCCGAACGTGCGGCTCATATTCAGCGTACCGGGATTGCCGCTGCCCTCGGTGCGGATGTCGTGTTTCTTGGCGCCCGAAATTAAAATGGCGAAGTTGACGTTTCCGATGAGATAAGACGCCAGCATAAGCAGCAGAAACTGCCACCAAACGTCCGAAAACAAGACCTCTCTCATTTATCCTCTTCCTCCCGCTCGCGGAAATACAGGCGGATGGGCGTGCCGGAAAAATCGAAAGCGCGACGCAGGCAGTTTTCCAGATACCGCCGGTACGAAAAATGCACCAGACCGCCGTCGTTGACGAAGAAAATAAAGGTGGGCGGCGCGATTTCCGCCTGCACGCAGTACTGAATCTTCAACCGTCTGCCCTGATAGGAAGGCGGCTCGCTGGTGCGCACGGCGTCCATGATCAAATCGTTCAGCACGCCGGTCTTGGCGCGGAAGCGGCTGTGTTCCACCGCGCGTTCGCAATACTCTAAAATGTTGCCGATACGCTGCCCGCTTTTGGCGGAAACGAACACCGTTTCCACGTAGTCCATAAAGGCAAGGTCGTTTGCGACCTTCTTTTTGAACTCGTTGACCGTGTTGGTGTCTTTTTCGATCAGATCCCACTTGTTCATGACGACGACCGACGGTTTGCCCTGTTCGTGTACGTAGCCGGCGATTTTAACGTCCTGCTCGGTCAAACCCTGTTCGGCATCCACCACGATGATGGAAACGTCCGCACGGCGAACGGCGGCAAAAGCGCGCAGCACGCTGTAATATTCCAGATCCTCTTCCACGTTTTTTTTCTTGCGGATACCGGCGGTGTCGATCAGGAGATATTTCTTGCCGTGATAGGTAAACGGCGTATCGATCGCGTCGCGCGTGGTGCCGGCGATGTCCGAAACGATGGTGCGTTCAAATCCTAAAAGGCGGTTGGAAATACTGCTTTTGCCCGCGTTCGGCTTGCCCACGACGGCGATTTTCAGTACCTCGGGGTCGTCTTCCGTCGTCACGGTATCGAAATAGGAACATACGACGTCCAGCAGGTCGCCGATGCCTTTGCCCAGTTCCGAAGAAATACCGTACGGTTCGCCCAGTCCGAGATTGTAGAATTCGTATAATAATTCGGGATTGTTGTTGTCCCACTTGTTGACGGCAAGAACCACGGGCTTGCCCGACTTGCGCAGTTTTTCCGCCACGTCAAGGTCGGAAGCGGTCATGCCGGTTTTAGCGTCGGTCATAAAAATGATGACGTCCGCGGTGTCGATAGCGGCTTCTGCCTGGCGCAGAATGTGGCGCCACATTTCGTCCTCGCTTTTTAATTCCAGTCCGCCGGTGTCGATCAGCGTAAACGGCTTGCCGCACCATTCCGCGTCCGCATAAAGCCGGTCGCGCGTGACGCCGGGACGATCCTGCACGATGGACAGGCGCTTGCCCGTCACTTTATTGAAAAAGGTCGATTTGCCGACGTTGGGGCGCCCGCAAAGCGCCACGAGTGGTTTTGCCATACTTTTTTCTCCTTGTTATTTGCGGAATACTTCAGCGCGCCCAAGTTATTTGCAGAAAACGCAGCCAGACCGCGCCCGCATTATTTGCGGGAATACTTCAGCGCGCCCGACGATATTCGCTTATCATAGCCGACCCCACGCATCGTTACCGCAAGAATTGCAGCCGCCGGGGCGGTGTAAGCCTGAATTGTTTGCAGCCGACTGGGCGGTGTTATATCCAGATTGTTCGCAGCCGACTGGGCGGCATAAGACCCAGAGTCTTCAACCCGATTTTCTTTTATTATACCCAAAAAGGAAAAATTTGTAAAGGGAAATGCGACCGATAAAAGAAAATGCGCCGGGCGCGCGACCTTTATCGGTACGCGCGCCCGGCGCAAAATGCCGAAAATTTATTGCCGCAAGCAAGATGACGATTTATCGGCAACCGCATATTCGATTTGACAGCCCGTTTCCCGGCACGGCAGCCGGATTCCGCGCCCGGCTACTCTCTTTCGGGTTCCTTCAATCAATTTTTCGGTTCGACTGTCAGTTTATCGATGAGATCCCGGAAAAGTTCGTTCCGCTTGACGTCCCAGATATAAGTGAAAGGGCGCCCTTCTTTGCCCCATTCGTACCGACCGTCGTAACCGGGAAGCAGCATGGGAATGCGGCGTTCCGCCAGAAAGCGGCAGTCCTCGTTCAGCAGCCAGCCGATCGCCGTCACGTCCCAGATCGGGTCGCTCCAGGGAAGATCGCCGTCCAGCGCCTTGCGGTAGGCAAAAGTGTTTTCCACCAGATAATCGCAAAGCGCGTTTTTGCCGCGGAGGTACGCGTTGAGTTCCGGACCGCTGATGCGGAAGGACGACACTACCCCGCAACAGGGAAGTTGCACAAACGGCACGTCAGACCCCATCACCACGCGTGCCGCGGCAATGTCCTGCCCCAGATTGAATTCGTTCGTGTCGCACCAGTCGCGGGAATGTCCGCCCAGCCATACGACAACGATACGTTCTACGATCGTGGGATCGAGCAGAATAGCGGAAGCGACGTTGGTGATCGCGGCGATCGCGGCGACGTACAGCGGCTTTTCCCGCGAATATGCTTTGGAGCGGGCGACTAAATCTTCCGCCGCGGCGGAAATAACCGGCGTATGCTCGTCTTTTAAGTAGGTTTCCGACCCGCGGAAGGTGACGGAAGCGAGGTCTTCCCGACCGGTCAGGCGCAGCATGTGCAGAATTTCGCCGTAACTTTTTTCCATGCCGTCCTTAGGGGACGCAGAACGGAAATTGAAAAAAGGCGCGGCGTACAGCGCTTTGCAGTTCAGTTTGTCCGAAGAGCGCAGCAGATAGGCAATGGCAAACTGGTCGTCCACTTCGTTATAGGCGTCGGTGTCTAAAACGACGTCGATCTTCCCACCTTTTCGGGTCGGGGCAAGCGCCAGAAGTTCTTTTTCTTCCATAATTCCTCCGGAAAGTAAACGATTTTGGGGGCGCCGGGGAAACGCCGCTCCCCATGCGGGGCTTGTCTTTCTCCGCTGCCCTGTCAGAAACATAGCCAAGCCGGATTTTGCCCGGCGAAAGCGCGGCGCACGGAAACGGGGTTCGTCCTGTTTTTTTCGGCGCAAAGCGCAGAAGATGAAAACGGCGGACGAAAGACACGCTTCCGCCCGCCGCATTTCTTTTTGATTTTAGAACAGATGGTTGCCGAACAGCGCCGCCACGATAAAGCAGACGAGGGCGATGAAGTAGCAGATCTTGACCCACTGCGCTTTGCCGCGCGTGAAGTAGTACGCGGGGATTGCCACCGCAATGAGAAGCGCCAGGTCTTTGACAAGACCCAGAACGCCCGCAATGCTGGGAACGATAGCGCTGACGACGAGAAGCGCGATCGCGAGAACCATCGCAACGTACGCGAGTGCGCCCGCAAGCGCCATGTTGGTACCTTTATTGGAATTGTTTGCCATAAGGAATGCCTCCTTGTTTCGTTTCGATTTATGACGGAATTATACCACGTTTGCCCCGCAACTTCAAGCGTTTTTCCACACAAAACCATGAAAAATACGCAATCGGATTTGTAGGGCTTTTTCTCCGGGGGTTTTGCGGAAGTTGCAAAAAGTCCCGCCGCATTTTGATAACCGAGCGGAAGGTGCAAAAAGTCCCGCCGCACTATACCGAAGAGAAAACGCGCCGGTACGCAGTCGGGCGAACGACGTCCTTCTGTCCGCAACTCCGTATATTCTGTATGCCGGGACCCTGCCGGATATTACGCCGGGGTTTCCTTTCCTCATTGTATAACCCGGCGCGGCGCACGGGGTCTTTACCGCGCGCCGCGCCGCACAATCAGGATTTCATTTTCCGATCAATCGGAATTCTTTTCCGACCGATTTTTTATTTGTTTTCGTCCGCGGAAGTGGTGTCCGCAGGCTTTTCTTCCTTCTTTTCCACCTGAACGGTACCGAACATGGTTTCTTCTTCTACGGCGTTGGGATCGGCGGGAACCGCTTCTTTCGTCACGATGGACTTGCCGGGTTTTAAGATCAGGTTGGTAAGGATACCGAGGATCAGACCGCAAGCGATGTTGGAAATGGTAACTTCGCCGAAGGTCAATCTCATTTTGCCGATGCCGGGGATCAGGATCGCGGCGACGACGAACAGGTTTTTGGAGTTGTCGAGATCGACGTGCTTGAACATACGCAGACCGGAAACCGAGATGAAGCCGTACAGCGCGATGCAGATACCGCCGACGATGCAGGACGGAATGGACTGCACGAATGCGATGAACGGATAGAAGAACGCCAGCACGATGCAAAGAATCGCAGTAGTAAAGATGGTCCAGACAGAAGCGTTGCCGGTGATCGCGACGCAGCCGACCGATTCGCCGTAGGTGGTGTTGGGGCAGCCCCCGAAGAACGCGCCCACGATGGAGCCGACGCCGTCGCCGAGCAGGGTCTTATCCAGACCGGGATCTTTCAACAGATCTTTTTCGATGATGGAAGAAATGTTCTTGTGGTCGGCGACGTGTTCCGCAAAGGTAACGAGCGCAACCGGCGCGAACGCCACGAACAGGGACAGAACGCCGGAACCGGTCAGGTTGGGATTTTCCTTAAACATACCGACGAAGGTCAGGTTGGGGACCCAGTTAGAGAAGTCCGCAACTTTTTTGAATACGGAGAAATCGATGAGCTGCAAATACGGGACGTCCGCCGCAATACCGATGACGGTGAAAACGGAAGCCAGCACGTAGCCGCCCAGAACGCCCAAAACGAACGGGAACATTTTCATCGTTTTGGTTCCCTTAACCGAAGCCAGAATGACGATGGCGAACGTAACCAGACCGACAAGAACGGCAAGCAGGTTGTAGCCCGCTTCGCCGCCGGCGATATTCATCAGGTTGTTCATGGCGCTGCCCGCAAGATCGAACCCGATGAGCGCAACCGTCGGTCCGATGATGACGGGAGGCATCAGTTTATCGATCCAATCGCTGCCGACAAACTTGATAATGATTGCGATGACAACGTAAACCAGACCGGCGAAAAGCGCGCCGAGAACAATACCGAGATATCCGAACGCGACTGCCGTAACGAGCGGCGAGATGAACGCGAACGAGCTGCCCAGAAATACCGGGCTTTTGAATTTGGTGAAGAGCAGGTAGGTGATGGTACCGAAGCCCGCACCGATGAGTGCCGCCGCCTGACTCAGGTGCGCGCCGGTCGCGTCCGCAAGAACGGGGACGAGGACGGTCGCCGCGATGATGGCGAGCAGCTGTTGTACCGCGAACAGCAGGTTTCTGCCGAAAGCGGGCTTTTCGTTTACGTCGTAAAGCAGTTTCATTATTTTTTCTCCTTATGAGATTTTTACCTTTGTTGAATTCGGAAAACTCAGCGTTTTTCTAAAACCACGCTCTCTTCCCCGTCGGTTTCCGTAAACCGGACGGCGACAATCTCCGAAAGGGAGGTGGGGACGTTCTTCCCCACGTAGTCGGCACGAATGGGCAGTTCCCGATGTCCGCGGTCGATTAAAGCGGCAAGCTGCACGCTTTGGGGGCGACCCAGTTTCATCAACGCGTCGATGGCGGCGCGCGCCGTTCTGCCCGTAAAAATCACGTCGTCCAGCAGCACGACGTCTTTGCCCGTAACCGGGAAAGGCACGTCGGTCGCAACCACCTGCGGCACTTCGCCGATGGTGCTTAAGTCGTCGCGATACAGCGTAATATCTAAGACTCCGACGGGAACCGAAACCCCTTCGATACGTTCGATCGCGCTTTTGACGCGGTTTGCCATAGGAACGCCGCGGGTGTGAATACCGATCAAAGCGACGTTTTCCGCGCCGCAATTATGCTCGATAATCTCGTGCGAAATCCGCGTAATCGCGCGGGCGACCGCTGCGGAATCCATCAGCTCGGCTTTGACTTCCATCGCTTTTCTCCTTTGATTTTCTTTTCTTTGATATCTCTTTTAGCAGAACGCCCCTTGCCGCCTTTATCTGCAACGCCGAACCGTGGTCTTGCCCTGACGGCTTTTCGGTCTTTTCCGCCTGCGGTTTTATCTTATCGGCGGCGGAACAAAGCATGAAAAAAGGGACTTTGCGAGAAGCCGCAAAATCCCCGAACATCCGTATGAAGCCCGCACCTGTCCTGTTTTTCGTAAAAACGCGCGGTCTATGCGATTGGTCGTCTTGTCGGCATCTCTGTACCAAATTAAAGATCGCAAAGATTATAGCAAACCGAACCGCGTTTGTAAAGCGTTTGAAGAAAATTTTTTCACATTTTTTTCATATTATCGGATTGGCGGATAATTTCCCCGGCGGCAGCCCTGCCGCAAGCGCCGGCACCCCCCGCCTAAGGCATCATCTATCCCCCCGTTTTCCCACAGACGCCCCGGAGTGTACGACAGGATCTGCGAATGTTTTTCTCTGCCCGGTTTTCGCCCGCTATCCGGCAGAGAGCAGTGCCGCCCGGTTTTCGCCCGCTATCCGGCAGAGAGCAGTGCCGCCCGCTTGCCAGCCGGCAACCGGGCGGCACTGCTTCTATTTCCATATTATATAGTCGTCAATCTGCGTTTATTCGGGAATTCCTTCATAATCGAAAACCGCTTTAATCGTCGGTATTCTTTTTTCCGGCGCAAGAGCGCGCCTTTGAAAAATTCCACACCGATCGCACCGCTTGACCTGAAATCGTTTACCCCTTGACGAGCAGGGTCTTGACGTTGCCGCCGCTTTTTGCGTCCGCAAAGGCCTCGTTTACCTTGGAAACGGGATAGCGCGTGCCGAGCTTGACGATCTGCGCATGCAACTCCTTATGCGCGCACAAAAAGTCCAGATATTTTTTCACGTCCGACATCGAATACTGCGACGAACCGATGATATGCAGCGCCTTGAAAGTGATCATCTGCGGCTGAATCTCCACCCCGCCGCTGTTGCTGTACTGCCCGGGGACGAGATACACCCCGCGGTTGCGCAGAATTTCCATTCCCTGCGGGACGGCAGCCGGCGCGCCGGATGCTTCGAAGCAGAGATCCACGCCCAGTCCTCCGTTTTCGCTTTGCAGGCGTCCGGTGACCGCTTCCGTGCCTGATTTGGTCAGATTGAGTACTTCGTCCGCGCCTAATTTTAAGGCAAGTTCTTCCCGCTCGCCGTTGTTGCCGGCGGTAATGGCGTAAACCTTTTCCACGCCCGCCGCCTTAAGGTACATCACGGCAAAACAGCCGACAGGACCCAGCCCCTGCACGACGGCAACTTTCTTTTCCTTAAGATTGACGCCGGCTTTTTCTGCCAGGCAGAACGCGTGTATCGCCGTCGGTCCCGGGCAGGCAAAGGTCGCCACCATGGCGGGGTCGAGTTCCTCCGGAATTTTAACGAGGTTTTTCAGCGGCGTGTAATTGACTTCCGCAAAGCCGCCGTAAAGGTAAGGCGCCACATCGATGGAGCCGCCGTTTGTAACCTGCATATTAACGCAGTTGGCGTCGTCGCCCGTGGTGCAGAGCAGGCATTTTCCGCAGGGGACCGCAATATCCGCGATGACGTTATCTCCCTTTTTCAGTCCGTAGAACGCGCCCTCGATCTCGTTCAGGTCGGTCAGTTTGCCGACGAATTCGTGTCCTAAAACGGTGGGCGGCACCGCGGTCAGTCTGCCGTTGTAAAAGTGCAGATCGGTGCCGCAGACGCCGCTCGCGATCAGTTCGGACTGTCCGTACCCCTTGGGCGGTTTGGTCACCTCGAATTCCCGCACTTCAAACGGGGTGTTTACCCCCATAAATACCGCTGCTTTTGCTTTCATACTTCTATTTCCTCCAAAAATTTTATTTTTAATATTATGCCGATCGGGATTTCCCCTTTTATCGTGTCATTTTCGCCGCGCGGTACGCAAAACCGACATACGTTATGCGTTTTTCAGCACACAAAGCGTACAACCGCCCTGTCTGAAATTGACTTTTCCGCTGTAACGAAAGCACTTGGTTTTCCACTTTTCAGCCGCGCGTTCTGACCGTAAACCCCTCGTTCCGGAAAAAATCCGCGATTTTTTCCAGCGTGGAAGCGGGAACCTTTCGCCGCCCGGTAAGGAGATATTTCCGCCCCAGCGCGGCGTATTTGGAAACGCCGTAGTCGTGATAAGGCAAAAGGTCGATCTCCTTTATCCCGGCAGATTTTGCGATTTTCGCAATGCCCGCCGTCTGTTTTTTGTCGGTATTGACGCCGTATATAAGCGGCACGCGCAAGGCGACGTTTGCCCCCGCGGCAGAGATCTTACGGAGGTTTTCTGCTATGAGCATAAAGTCGCCGTCCGTATACTTTTTCAAAACGTCTTTCGTCCCCGCTTTCAGGTCGTAATAAAACAAATCGGTAAAAGGCAAAACCGCCGCAAAGTTTTGATATGGAACGCATCCCGCCGTATCCACGAGCGTGGAAATTCCTTCGTCTTTCAGCGCGGAAAGCAGCGCCGCGGCGCCTTCCGCCTGCAGAAGCGGTTCCCCGCCCGAAAGGGTAACGCCGCCGCCCGACTCCTTATAAAAATCGCGGTCTTTTAAAAGCAAGGCAATCAATTGTTCCACGGAAACCGTTTCGCCACACACCTCGTCTTTGCCGGCGGAAAAATGCAGCGTTTCGGTTTTCCCGCTTTGCGTTTCGGGATTATGACACCACAGACAACGCAGATTACACCCGGATAAAAAAACCGTCGTACGAATCCCCGGTCCGTCCGCGGTGGAAAACCGCTGCACCCGGGAAACGCGCAAATTTTGCGATACGTCCGGCATTTTTCGTCCTCCTGTGTGATTTTCGTTTTACATTTGGAATGCAGTTTCCTCAGGCGTTTTTGCCGCCGCTGCAGTACGCGCGCCCGGCGGACGCTTTTACTGCCCGCACCCCTCAGGCGTTTTTGCCGTCGTGTTCGGTGCGCTTTAAAATATCCAGCTGCACTTCGCGGTCGAGGTGAACGTAGTAGGCGGAAAAACCCGAAACCCGGACGACGAGATTCTGATAATTTTCCGGGTGCTTCATCGCGTCTTTTAATACCTCGCGGGAAACCGAGTTGATCTGCATTTCCTGCCCGCCCTTTTCCATATATACTTTGATAAGCGCACATACCTTTTTGCGGTTTTCGGGATCATTCAGCATAGCGGGGGAAAATTTCTGGTTGAGCACCGTCCCGCAGGAAACCAGCCGATAATCGGGCTTGGTGGTGGAATTGACCACCGCGGTCACCCCTTCGCGATCCATGCCGTGCATGGGGGAAGCGGCGTCCGAAACCGGTTCTTTTGCCTTTCTGCCGTCCGGCGTGGCGGCAATTTCCAGACCCGCCGAAATATTCTGAATATTGGAAGCGATGGCGGAATAGACCGGTCCGCCGTCCCGCGTGCGGTACTTGGAAACCAGACGGTTCATTTCTTCCACGTACCACACGGCGTAACGATCGACAAACTCGTCGTCGTTGCCGTATTTGGGCGCGGCAAGCATTGCCCTTTGCATTTCTTCATACCCCTGAAAATTTGCCGCGATAGCGTTTCTGACCTCTTCCAGCGTATATTTTTTCTGCCGGTACACCAAAAGGTCGATAGCGGCAAGACTGTCGGCTACCGTTGCGATGCCCATACAGCCCGCGCCGTGGGCGGAAGGGTAAATCGTTCCGCCGTCCCGCACGTCTTTCGCCCTGCCGATGCAGTCGTCCAGAAACGCCGAGAGAAAGGGCTGCGCGTAGTTTTCGGTGTTATAACGGTCGTTTTCGTTGTTAAAGTACGCCATGTACGCCGCCATGCCGTATTCCAGTTGTTTGTGGAATTCCGCCATGAAGTCGTCCATAGTCGTAAGTTCTTCCGGCGGGCGGGAAGGAAGCCCGATATACTCCTGATTTATCAGCGTTTTCCCGTTGAAAAATACCGGCTCGAAATACATCGGCACGTTGAACCTGCCGTCCGACCACGGGACCTGCTTGCCGGAAATATAGTTTTCGATGCAGCCGACGAAGCAATAATCGTTGACGTCCTCGGGTTTATACCCGTGGCGGGCGAGCGCGGGAATATTCACGTCGTCGTTCATCAGCGCAGGATAGCCCAACCCTGTTGCGATGACCTTCAGACATTCGTCCAAAAAGCGGTCGGGCATGCCCTTGTGCAGGCGCGCGGAAAGGTTGGGACCGGGAATATTGGCGCGGCGGACGGCTTCCAGCACGCAAAAACTCAAGGGGTTGATCCCCTCTTTACCGTCCGGCGTAATACCGCCGATGCAGATATTCACGGTGTCGTCCCCGCCGAAATAGCGGTGTTCGCCGATCTTTAAAAAGGTTGCGGCAAGCAGGCGAGTCGCCTCTTCTTCGGTAAGGATACCGGTTGCAAGATCGCTTTCAAAAAGCGGGAACAGATACTGATCGATCCGCCCCAGCGCCATGGCGTTTTTCCCTTCCATCACGAAAGCGATATAGGTCAGAAACACCAGTTGCAGTCCCTGACGGAAGGTTTTGGGGGCGCTTTCGGTAAGCGCCAGAAGGTCGTTTTTCATCGCGGCAAAGCGCGCTTTGTCCGCTTGCGTTTTCGCTTCCTTTTCCCGCGC
This sequence comes from uncultured Clostridia bacterium, assembly GCA_934272745.1. GTDB lineage: Bacteria > Bacillota > Clostridia > Christensenellales > Borkfalkiaceae > SIG402. The sequence goes on from CAKQSI010000031.1 coordinate 16,170, forward strand.
GGCGGCGGAAGCCGCGTACGCCCGCACCATATCCGAAAAACCGTTTAAGGTGATTTCCACCGCGGTCAGAAAACGCTGCGACTTTTCGTCCGGGTGCCGGGCTCTGCTTGCTTCTGTTTTCGCAAAAAGTCCGGGCAATCCGATTTTTGTCAGCGTGCGATAATCGGGCGCCACGTGGTCGGCGTTGGTGATAAAGTGCGTGAACCCGTAAGAAAAGAAGTCGTGATCGGCGACTTTGCGCTCGGTTTCGGTAAAGGAATCCGAAAACACGCCGCGGATGGAGCCTGCGACAAGGTCGCTTTCGTACACGTACGCGGGGGCGCTGCGGAAAAGATTTGCCGTGCCGTACGCCTTTGCAAGAATGGGTTTTTCCGCGTAATGCGCGCGGTGACCGAGATAAAGATACACGCGGCTTGCGGGCGCGCCTGCGGGTTTCTGCCGCAATTCCCGCCGCAAATTTTCGGTCTGGTCGGAAATTTGATCCGGTCTGTTTTCTTTCATATTTTCCTCCTCTTCCTTGCGGGTCAGGAAATCGCTTCTAAGGCGCCTTTACCGTTAGACCGTTTGCCCGGCGCCTTTACCTCACGAAAATGCAGGCTTCTTTGCGAAATAAAAATTGACTATCCGTAAGCCTGCGTCCGGTCTGCGTTTCCCCGGCGGAAGATTCTGTCCTTATATTAGCAAAGGAAAAGAAAAAAGGCAATGCACGATCCTGATAAATCTGGACGATTATGAGGTGAATTTCAATTTTTCGATTGCGCTTTTCGAGCAAATTCGTTATAATCGTGCTGTAAAACCCCGACAAACGGGTCCGGTTTCGGTTCCACGCCCAAAAACGGAAAAACCGCGCCGCACCCGGGCAGAAAGCGCGCTTCCGCCAAAAAATAAGGAGAAAAATGAAAATGACGACACATACTTACCTTTTATCCTCCCTCCCCAAAGTCTGTTTCGCGCATTTCTATTCTACCGACAAGTACGAAATGCACTTTCCGAAAACCGATAATTTTATGGAAATTACCTACCTTACGGAGGGCGACATTTTCGAACAAAAGAACGGGAAAACGACTACCGTTCCCGAAAAATCGGTCAAAATCGACTTTCGCGACGCCAACGAATCCGCATTTGCCCGCGGCAGGCAAAGCCATTTCACGGTGGGCTTTATTGCAGACATCAAAAAAGTGGAGGATTCTGCGGTTTCTGCCGGCGCTTTGCCCCCTGTGGAAGACGGAACGCGTTCTCAAGCGAAAAGCGCCTTCGCCGCGGGAGAAAACAATACGTTCCGCTCCCCCGAAGCCCCCGGATTTTGCAGCCTGCAATTCGAGTTGCCGGATTATCTCCCCGCCCCGGAAAGCGATAAACTGCGCGAAAAGATCCGCGCCATCGTGGAAGAATATACCGTGGAGCGCAAAACCACACTGAAAATCGCGACGATGATTCTTTCGGTTTTGACCGATTTAGACGCAACGTGTCGCAAAAATCGGTACCTGAACTACGGTGAAGAACGCTATGCCGAACTTTGCAAACGCTTCGTCGCCGCGCATATCGAAGAAAAAATTTCCGTTCCCGAAATTGCCGGAAGCGTCGGCTTGAGCGTGGGATATTTAAGCGGCGTTTTCAAACGGGTCACCGGGCAGACCATCGTCGAATACGTCAACGCTTCCAAACTCCGTCTGGCGGAAGAGTTGGTCGTCTCCAAAGGCTTGTCCGTCAAAAAAGCGAGCGAAGCCTGCGGATTTTCGGACGCGAACTACCTTTCCCGCCTGTACAAAAAGCACTACGGAAAAACGCTGAAAACACAGTGCGGCGCAAAAAAAACAAGCGGAAGATAAGACGATCCCTCTCCTCTGCCTTTCTGTAAAATAATGATATTTTCCCAACCTTTTACGGAAACGATGAAAAATCTTTTCTCTCTGAGTTTTACCGCGTTGAACGATTCCCTTTACCACTTCAGCGTTAAACGGGCGAAAATCTTCTTTAAAAATACGGCAAGCCGCCCGGGTGCAAAGCACCCGGGCGGCTTTTTCTTTCGTATGGCGCAGGTTCTTGGCGCGCTTTTGCCGTAGCCGCACGATCGTGCGATTCGGAAAACAAATGCGTTCATCCCAAAACCTGCGCGTTTGTGCCGCAAATTCGTGCGCTTATAGCGCAGTTTTACGGCGCGCATTGCCGCCGATTCGCGCGTTTACGTTGCAAATAGCGGCATACTTTTGCCGAACGGTCCGGCTTTTACCGCAGCCGCAGCAACCTGCTACGCTTTACGGTCAGTCTTCGTAATGGCAGTCGGAGTAAGCCGTCGGCGGGAAGGTATCGCCCTCGTTCATATAAACGTGGTTGATCTCTCTTCCTTCGCTGTTGACGACTTTGTAGTTGCCCGTCTTGGGGGCGTTTTCACCCGAATTAAATCTCATTCTCGTTACCTCCTGAGCAAATACAGTATGGGCAGAAAAACGCGCCGTATACGCGCCGCGCAAATTTTTTTCAGGAATTTTCGCTTCTTTCAGCCAAGCCGCAGAATTTCAACCGGGGCGCCCGCCCAAAGAAACGATTCTATTCCACCGTAACCGACTTTGCAAGATTTTGCGGCCGGTCGGGGTTCCGCCCGCAAAAAACCGCCGCGTGGTACGCCAGAAGTTGCAACGGAATCGCCGCCGGGACGGGCAGCGCCGCTTCCTCCGCCGCCGGCAGGGGAACCACTTCCGCGCCGCCCCAGGAAGCGGCGACGAACGGTGTGATTACGGTAACTTCCGCCCCGCGGCAAGCCACCTCGTGCACCGCGTTTTCCATCTTTTTCAGCAGGTCTTTCTGCGTGCAGATCGCGACGACCGGCACGCCGCGCCCGACGAGCGCCAGCGTTCCGTGCTTGAGTTCTCCCGCCGCGTACCCCTCCGAAAACAGGCGAGAAACCTCCTTCAGTTTTAAACTGCCCTCCAAAGCGAGCGGATAATCGAACCCCCGCCCGATGAAAAATACCGCTTTTTTACGCGCAATTCTCCGCGCGAGATCCCGCATCTGTTCTTCTTTCCGCAATGAAAAAAGGCAAAGATCGGGCAACTTCTGCAAGCCGAAATCCTGTCCGGAAAGCCATTCCGCCACCTTTAAAAACGCCGCCTGCTGCGCGGAAAAAGTCTTGGTCGCCGCCACGCCGATCTCCGTCCCCGCACTCGTCAGAACACACGCGTCGCACAGTTCGGCAAGCGAAGAAAGGGGCGTATTCGTCAGCGCGATCACGCTTGCCCCGGCAGTTTTCAGCGCTTTTGCGGCGACGAGCGTATCCGCCGTTTCCCCGCTTTGCGACACCGCGACATACACCGCGCCGTCGTCCCGCCGCACCTTACCCGCCGCAAGTTCGGAGGCAAGGCGCACTTCCGAAAACAGCGCGGCGTACCGCTCCAAAAGCGCCGCGCCGAACAGCGCCGCGTGATACGCCGTCCCGCAACCAAATAAAACCACGCGCGTCTTCCCCGCAAAAAAAGGCAGAATTTTCCCTTTTTCTTTTTCGTCCAGTCCCTTCACCGTTTCTTTGACGGCAATCGGGATCTGCTCGGTTTCCGCACGCATATGGTACGGAAAACGGTGGGACGTCCCCTGAAAATCGTGCATTTCCACCCGGCGGATTTCTTTTTGAATCTCCTTTCCGCCCCTGAAAAACCGCGCCCCGTCCGGGAAAAGCAGCGCGCCCTCTCCGTCCGAAAGCAGCGCTGCGTTTTTGGTCAGCGGCAACAATGCGGGGATATCGCTGGAAAGCACCCTGCCGCCGCCTTCAATAAACCCCACGCAAAGCGGACTGCCTTTGCGACAGCAAGCGATTTTTTCCGGTTCCTCGCAGGAAATTGCCGCCACGGCAAAGGCTCCGCGCAGCAGTTTCACGGTGGAAAACAGCGCCGAAAGCAGCCCTTCGCCCCGCCGCTCGTTCATCAACGCGGCGATCACTTCGCTGTCCGTTTCCGACGAAAACCGGACGCCTTTTTGTAAAAGTGCGGTCTTGAGTTCCGCAAAATTTTCGATGATGCCGTTATGTACGACGGTAAACGCGCCGTGGCGGAAAGGGTGCGCATTTTTTTCGGAAACGCCGCCGTGCGTCGCCCACCGGGTATGCCCGATACCGCATTTCCCGGGAAGGCTTGCCGCTTCCGGAAGCGTTTCGATACTCCCCACCCCTTTACAAATTTTCGTATCTTTGCCGTCCGTCACCGCCACTCCGGAAGAATCGTACCCCCGGTAAGTCAGTCTTTTTAGTCCTGCTACCAAAATCGGAGCGGCGTTTTCCCGCCCCGTGTATCCGAAAATCCCGCACATTTTTCCTCCTTTTTTCGGCGAAAGCATCCCTTTTACAAGGCGCTACGTTATGATTCCGCGATTTTGCAAAGTTTCGGCGACCCGCGCGACGATTTTTTCCGGCAATTCCCCGTTTTCGCTTTCCGCATAAACGCGAATAACCGGTTCCGTACCCGATTTTCGCAGCACGGCGCGGCAGGTTTCGTCCCCTTCGCCGCCGACGATCGCAGCGCCGATTTTCTGCAGTTCCTCGTCCGAAATCTCCTTTGTTTTTCGCAAGGCAGCAGAAGCGGAGGGGTATTTTTTATACCCGGGGCAGGCAAAGAACGCCGCCCCTGCTTTCCGGTAAAACGCGGCAACCCTTAGCGCGGCAAGAACGCCGTCCCCGGTAATCATTTCGGGAAACAGCAGAATATGCCCCGCTGTTTCCGCACCGACGGTCGCCCCGGTTCGTTTCATCAGATCCGCCACCTTTCGGTCGCCCACCGCCGAACGAAAAAACTCCGTGCCGGACCCCTGCAAGGCGCGCGCAACGCCGCCGTTGGTCAACACCGTGCCGACGGCTTTTTTCGCGGCAAGCGCGCGGGACAAAAACACCAAAAGATCGTCTCCGTCAAAAATTTTTCCGTCGCCGTCACAACAAACGACGCGGTCGCCGTCCCCGTCGAACGCAAACCCGATATCGGCGCCCGTAAGGCGGGTAAACGCGGAAATTCGCTCGGAATGCGTAGCGCCGCAACCGTCGTTGATCGCCGTTCCGGGCACTCCGCCCGTCACAGACACGCGCGCGCCGCGGCTTAAAAAGGCGCTTTCCGCAAAGCCGTTCGTACTGCCGCCGGCAAGGTCGAGCGCAATCTTCAGTCCGGAAAGATCGCCTTTGACCCCTTCGGCAAGCGGAACGGAGCAAAGCCGGAAACGGTACGATTCCCGCAAGCGGAAGGCTTCGGAAAGACCGCTCTCGGAAAAGTCGGCTTGAAATAGGGCGGTCTTAAAGAGGAGATTTTGCGGAAAAGTACTTTCCGCCGGATTTGTCTGCAGGTTTTCCCCGTCCGCTGAATTTTTTTGCAGGGTTTTCTCTCCAGGCAAATCCATCTGCAGGTTTTCTTCTCCCGGCAAAACTGTTTGCAAGTTTTCTTCTCCCGGCAAATCCGGTTGCGGGCTTTCCCCTTTCCGCGGCTGCGTTTGCAGGGTTTCTTCTCCCGCCGAATTTTTTTGCCGGGTTTTCTCTCCCGGCAAATCTATCTGCAGGTTTTCTTCTCCCGGCAAAACTGTTTGCAAGTTTTCTTCTCCCGGCAAATCCGGTTGCGGGCTTTCCCCTTTCCGCGGCTCCGTTTGCAAACTTTTCTTTTCCTGCGGCCCCTCACGCAATAAAGCCGAAAGCAGGGTTTCGGTTTCCTTTTCCTCCGCCGCCGAAAATTTGGTTCCGCCCGCGGAAAAAAACTTCAGTCCGTTATACTCCTTGGGGTTGTGCGACGCGCTGACGACCACGCCGAAATCCGCCCCGCTTTGCGGCATGCAAAAAGACAGCCCGGGCGTCGGCAGAACGCCGAGATCAAGACAGATTCCGCCGCCCGCCCTGACCCCGCGCAGAAACGCCGCCGCAAGTACCGGACCGCTCGGTCTGGTATCCCGCGCAAGCAAAACCGTCGGGTTCTTTTTATATAGGCACAACGCGCGCCCCGCAAAGTAACAAAGCCGCGGCGTTATTTCCACTCCAAAAACGCCGCGGATTCCGTCCGTTCCGAAACAAGTATTCATGCTAACAATTTATGAACGCGCCGCAATATCTGTGAAAATTTCTCGCATAGAAAGTTCAAAAAAATAAACGGGGCGTACCGAAAAACGTGGGTACGTCCCTTAAAAATCGTGCATTTCAGAAAAATTCAAAACGCGAACTGCCAAAGCAGAACCCCTACACCAAGGCAAAGAAGATACGCCGCAAAACCGTAAAATCTTGCGCGTTTGACCACGTTTTTCATCCAGAGCAACGATAAAAGCGAAAAAACGAACGCTGCCGCGCCGCCCAGAATTAAAAGACCGGGGGCAACCGCAGTCCCCCCATGGGGCGCAGAAAACAGCAATTCTTTTGCCGCGCCGCCCAAAATGACGGGCAGGCTCATTAAAAAGGAGAAATCGGCGACTTCTTCCCGATCGGCGCAGCAAAACGTGCCGCCGAACACCGTGCTGCCGCTTCTGGACAGCCCGGGAATGACGGCAAACGCCTGCATTATCCCCATAGAAAGCGCCGTTTTTGCGGTAAACGGGGACGATCCGACGTCACGGCGCGCACTTTTTGCCATATTTTCGGTAAAAACGAGCAGCGCCGCGGTCAATAAAAACCCGAAGCCCAGAAAGGATCCGGAAAATAATTTTTCAATTTTCTCCTGAAACAGCAGTCCGACCACCGCTGCGGGCAGGCTTGCCAGCACCAAAAGCCACAGTTTTTTTGCCCCTTTTTTCGTAAAAAAGGACAGAATCGTTTTGCGGTAGACGAGAATGACTGCCAGCGCGCTGCCGACGTGCAGCGCCAATCCTACCGCAAAATTTTCTTCATAAGAACCGTGAAAAAGCAAAATCGACAGCAAGACGAGATGTCCGCTACTGGAAACCGGCAGAAATTCGGTCAGCCCCTGTACCGCCCCGAGAAGCAATATGATCCAAAGCGCCAATCTCTCTTCCTCCTCCCGCAAATAGCGGTATAGCGTTCGTTTTTCAGGGGAACGTACCACCAAAAAACGAACGCGTCACAAAAATTCAGTCCGATGAAACGGTTTAAAAAGCACCGCAACGGCGCCGTCGGAGCCGCCTGTTATTACAGTAAAATGCGACGGGCGGAAAAGCCATTCGCGCGGAAAACGCTATAACGCCGTCGGAGCCGCTTGTTATTGCAGTAAAGCACGGATTCTGTTTTATAAGGCGGCGCTCGGCAATTTCGGGCAACCGCGGCAGAACGCAAGGGCAGCGCAGCAGATTGCCGTCCCCGCGGCGGTGCTTATAAAACGGTGACGCATATAGATATGACTGAAATTGAAAACCTCCATTGCCTGCGGCTGCGATGGCAGAACCCGGCGCCGCCATATCGGCTGAAATTAAAAACGTCGATCCCCTTCGCCTGCGACGGCAGAACCCGGCGCCGCCATATCGGCTGAAATTAAAAACGTCGATCCCCTTCGCCTGCGACGGCAGAACCCGGCGCCGCCATATCGGCTGAAATTAAAAACGTCGATCCCCTTCGCCTGCGACGGCAGAACCCGGCGC
>CAKQSI010000032.1 GCA_934272745.1 uncultured Clostridia bacterium
AAATAAAACAAGGCAATGCAGGTGCCGCGCGGCGGATTCGCAGGAACGTCGCGCCGGACGCCCTCGCAGGCCTTTTTATCCCCTTCCCGTCTTCATCAAATGCCGAAAAACAACACGCCGAGCGCACCCGAAAGCAGAATGAGCAAAATGGGCGAAAAGGACTTTTTCTTCCACAGCCGATACCCTGCGGAAACCGCACAAAGGAGCAGCAGCAAAACAAGGTTTTTCCATTCGAACGCCGCGCCGCCGCCCACCGTCTGCACGCCGCAAACGATATTCAGCAGCAAGACCGCCGCCGTCCCCAGAATCAGTCCGACGATTGCCGGGCGCACGCCCGAAAGCGCCGCCTGCACTCCCGCAAATTTTAACAGGTTGCGGATCACCGCCGCGATCAGCAGAATGATGAAAAACGCCGGCAACACTACGCCGAGCGTTGCAAAAAAGGCGCCGGCTAGTCCCCCTTGCGAGGAGCCGACAAAGGTCGCCATATTGACGGCGAGCGGTCCGGGCGTAGATTCCGCCACTGCGATAAAATTCAAAAGTTCCTCTTCGGTCAGCCAACCGTAGCGCAGGCAGTCTTCCTGAATGAGAGCGATCATGCCGTAGCCGCCGCCGAACGATACCGCGCCGATCTTTAAAAAAATCAGAAATAAACGGAGATACACGCTCATTTGTCGCCCTCCCCCGCTTTTTTCGCGCGGCACAAGCCGATCAGATAAACACAAATCCCGAGCGCGGCGCCGATCAGCACGTAAAACACCGACGAAAATTTCACCGAAAACAGCGAAAACGCCAGCGTGCAGACCGCGGTCGCGGAAAACACGATGAGATTGAACGCGTTTTTCCGCATTTTTTTGAACAGCTTCCACCCGGCGGATAAAATCAGAAACGCCACGCAGACCTGAATCCCGCGGAACGCCGCGTTCACCCAGGAAATGGCAAGAAAGCGATCAAAGTACAGCGAGATCACGTAAATGATGACGAACGAGGGAATGCACACCGCGAGGGTGGAAAGCAGCGCGCCGGCCGCCCCGCCGATTTTATAACCGACGTAGGTTGCCGCATTGATGGCGACCGGTCCCGGCGTGGATTCCGCAATCGCGACCATATCCATAAACTCGTCTTCTTCCAGCCACTGCTTTTTGCGGATAAGTTCGTTTTCGAGCAGAGCGATCATGGCATATCCCCCGCCGAAAGTGAACAGACCGATCTTCAGCATGGTAAAAAACAGGGTAACGTATTTTTTCATCTTTGGTTTTATCCTTTGTCCGCGGCGGCAAGCCGAAAGGGACCGGAATTCCGCTTAAAGGGCGCACGCCCGACCGGAACGCGCGCAAGTCGTCTGAAACGCCAGCAAGACTTTCTTGAAAGGCGCAAAGCGGATCCAAAATCCCCATATACACGCAAATGTAACCGAAAACGCATACCGTTCGTTAAAAAACGTTACAACGCCGTCTGACGGGACGCACGCAAGCCCGTGTAAAAATTCCGCCGCGCGGCAAAATTTGCGCAATCGCCCGTGAAATTTTCCTCGCCCTTTTGGTCGTCTTTCCTCGCCCTTTTGGTCGTCTTTCCTCGCCCTTTTGGTCGTTCATTCGCAAGCCTGCGCAGGTCGCCCGGAGAATTTCCGCTCGCTCTTTTGGGCGTTTTTGCTCTTGGGTTCGTTTTTACTCTTTCTTTTGCCCGTCTTTGCTCGAAAACAGCATCTTTTTCAGGTACTGCCCGGTATAACTTTGCGGGACGGCTGCCACTTCTTCCGGCGAACCTTCCGCAACCAGCGTTCCGCCGCCGTCGCCTCCTTCGGGACCCAGATCGACGATATAATCCGCCACTTTAATGACGTCCAGATTGTGTTCGATCACGATGACGGTATTGCCGGCGTCGGTCAGCCGACCCAGAATCGCCAGCAGTTTTTTGACGTCGTAACTGTGCAGACCGGTAGTCGGCTCGTCTAAGATATAACAGGTGCGCCCGGTCATGCGCTTGGAAAGTTCGGTCGCAAGCTTGACGCGCTGCGCTTCCCCGCCCGAAAGCGTGGTCGCCGACTGCCCCAGTCTGATATATCCTAGTCCCACGTCCTGCAGGGTTTTGATCTTGTTATAAATGGAAGCGAAGTTCCGGAAAAAGTCGCACGCCTCGTCCACAGTCATATCCAAAACGTCGGCAATCGACTTACCTTTGTATTTCACTTCCAGCGTTTCGCGGTTGTAGCGCTTGCCGTGACAGACTTCGCACGGGACGTAAACGTCCGGCAAAAAGTGCATTTCGATACAGATAATGCCGTCGCCGGAGCAGTTTTCGCACCTGCCGCCCGACACGTTGAAGGAAAACCGCCCCGCTTTATAGCCGCGCTCCTTTGCGTCCGGCGTGGCGGCGAACAATTCGCGAATGGTGGAGAACACCCCCGTATAGGTGGCGGGATTGCTGCGCGGCGTTCTGCCGATGGGCGACTGGTCGATGGCGATGACCTTATCGAAAAATTCCGTCCCGGAAATTTCGCGGAATTTGCCCGGCACCATTTTGGCGCGGTTGAGTTTAACGGCAAGTTCCGGATAAAGAATTTCGTTGACGAGCGAACTTTTTCCGCTGCCCGAAACGCCGGTGACCGCCGTCATCAATCCCACGGGGAAGCGGACGTCGATGTTTTTCAGGTTGTTCTGCGCAGCGCCGTATACGGTGAGATAACGCCCGTCCGGCTTTTTCCTGACCGCGGGAACCTCGATCTTTCTTCTGCCGGACAAAAAGTCGCCCGTAATGGAACGCGGCTCCTTTTCGATATCTTCCACGCTGCCGGTGGCAACCACTTCGCCGCCGTACGTGCCGGCTTTGGGTCCGATGTCCACCAAATAGTCCGCGGCACGCATGGTGTCTTCGTCGTGTTCGACCACGATCAGGGTGTTGCCGAGATCGCGCAGACCCAAAAGGGTTTTCAAAAGCTTGTCGTTATCGCGCTGGTGCAGCCCGATGGACGGTTCGTCCAAAATATACAGCACGCCCGTCAGACCGCTGCCAATCTGCGTGGCGAGCCGGATCCGCTGCGCTTCCCCGCCCGAAAGCGTCCCTGCCGAGCGCGAGAGGGTCAGGTAGCCGAGCCCGACGTTCTTGAGAAAATTCAACCGGGCGCGGATTTCTTTCAGCACGGTTTTGGCGATACGTTGTTTGGTTTCGGAAAGGGTGAGAGTATCAAAAAACGTCAGCGCCTTTTCTACCGACAGATCGCAGAGGTCGGCAATATTTTTGCCGCCGACGGTCACCGCAAGCGCCTCCTTTTTTAGTCGTTTGCCGTGGCAGGTGTCGCAGGGCTTGGTCGCCATGTACTTTTCGATTTCCGCCCGGACGTACTCGCTGGACGATTCGCGGAAACGCCTTGCCAGATTGTTGCAAAACCCCTCCCACGAGCCGTTGTAATTGCCCGAAAACGTGCGCGTTTTATAGGTGAGCGGAATTTTTTCGCCGTCGTTGCCGTACATCAGGATATGGTAAATTTCCTTCGGCAGGTCCTTGACCGGTGTATCCAGCGAAAAATTGTAATACTTGGAAAGGGCTTTCAGATAAATCTGCGTCATCTGCCCGAAGTCGATATTCCACCCGCTGATGGAAACGGCGCCCTCGTTTAAACTTTTGCTCTTGTCCGGGCAAATGAGGTCGGGGTCGATCTCCATCTTAAAGCCCAGCCCGTTGCATTCCGGGCAGGCGCCGTAGGGGTTGTTGAAGGAGAACAGGCGCGGCTCCACCTCTTCTACCGAAATGCCGCAATCGGGACAGGCATATTTGGTAGAATACAGCCGTTCGTCGTCTTCTTTTGCCGCGGTTTCGCCGTCTGCGGAAGAATCGTCCGTCCGCCGCGCTTTTTTCACGGTGACTAAGCCGTCGGCAAGTTTCAGCGCCGTTTCCAGACTGTCGAACAGGCGCTTTTTGATGCCGTCCTTGACGATCAGGCGATCCACCACCACCGAAATGGTATGTTTTTCGTTTTTAACGAGGGGGATCTCCTCGTCCAGTTCGTACAAAATGCCGTCCACTTCCACACGGACGTACCCGCTTTTTTTGAACCCGGAAAGCAGTTTGGAATACTCCCCTTTTCTGCCGCGGACGACGGGCGCTTCGATATAAATGCGCGTTCCCTCGGGCAGGGAAAGTACCTGTTGGGCGATCTGATCCACCGTCTGGCGGGAAATTTCTCTGCCGCATTTGGGACAATGCGGCGTGCCGACGCGGGCGTATAAAAGGCGCAGATAGTCGTAAATTTCGGTCACCGTCCCCACGGTAGAACGGGGGTTTTTGCTGGTCGTCTTCTGGTCGATGGAAATGGCGGGCGAAAGTCCGTCGATGCTTTCCACGTCCGGTTTTTCCATCTGTCCCAAAAACATGCGGGCGTAGGAAGACAGACTTTCCATATACCGCCGCTGTCCCTCGGCAAAAATGGTATCGAATGCCAGCGTGGATTTGCCGCTGCCCGAAAGCCCGGTAAAAACCACCAGTTTGTTTCTGGGAATGGTCAGGCTGACGTTTTTCAAATTATTCTCTTTTGCACCGCGGATTACAATCTCATCGGTCATAAATATCCTCCGAAAGCCGCCCGGGCCTGTGAAAACCCGCCCGCGGCTTTAAGCCGATCGCTTTTTGCTAAGCCGTTTTTATTGTTGAAATTTTAGCACTTTAACCTGTCTGACAGGTCGGTTTATGTTGTTGAAACGCGGAAAATTTTAATATCTGCAACAAATCGCTTTTTGCTGAATACATAGCAAATTTCAACACCGCAACGCTTGCGGCGGTCGTTTTGGCTATTGTTTTATACCTTTTAATAGTGTTACCTTCCGGCTTGCCGCAGCAATTATTTTTTAGTGCCGCGGTTTATTTTCCGCTTTTACCTCCGGCGTTTTTATCTTGCCGGTTGCGGCATTTCTGTCTTTTCCGCCCCGTTTTTATCTTGCCGGTTGCGGCATTTCTTATTCTTGCCGCCGGCACCTTTCTCTTTACTTTTTATCTTTACCGCCGGTACCTTTCTCCCCTTTCCCGCGGGAGGAGCCGTTTTTGCCGCCGGTGGCTTTTGCAAGGCGCAGGCGCAGTTTGGCGATAGTTTCGCGGATCTCGATGGCCTTTTCAAAATCCAGTTGACGGGACGCGAGGTTCATCGCGATCTTCAGTTTTTCGATCTCGTCCGGGATGTCGGAGGTCTTGAGGTCGCGCGTGGCGTCTGCCTTCTCGGTGATTTCCAGCGTGTTGGCAACCGCTTTTACAATGGTTTTGGGCGTAATGCCGTGCGCTTCGTTATATTCCTGCTGAATTTTCCGCCGGCGCGCGGTTTCGTCCATGGCGCGCTTCATACTGTCGGTAATGACGTCGGCGTAAAAAATCACCCGCCCTTCGGCGTTCCGCGCCGCTCTGCCCACGGTCTGAATCAACGCGCGGTCGCTGCGGAGAAAACCTTCCTTATCGGCGTCCAGAATCGCAACCAGTTTCACCTCGGGCATATCCAGCCCCTCGCGCAGCAGGTTGATCCCCACCAAAACGTCGAAATCTCCGCGGCGCAAGCCGTCCACGATCTCGATCCGTTCCAGCGTGTCCACGTCGCTGTGCATATATTTGACTTTTAAGCCGCGTTCCTGATAAAACTCGGTCAACCGTTCCGCCATGCGCTTGGTCAGCGTGGTGACGAGAATTCTGCCGCCGCTTTCAATGGTTTTGCAAATTTCGCCGTACAGGTGTTCCACCTGTCCTTCGATCGGCACGACGGTGATCTCCGGATCGAGCAAACCCGTGGGGCGCAGGATCTGCTCCGCAACATCCTCGGCAATGCCCAGTTCGTAATCGGCGGGCGTCGCCGAAACGAACACCGCCTGCGGCACGCGCGCGTCGAATTCTTCAAAAGTCAGCGGACGGTTGTCGTAGGCAGAAGCCAGCCGGAAGCCGTAATCCACCAGATTTTTCTTTCTTGCGCGGTCGCCGTTATACATGGCGCGGATCTGCGGAATGGTCATATGACTTTCGTCGATCATCACCAAAAAATCTTTGGGGAAGTAATCCAGAAGGGTAAACGGCGCTTCGCCCGGCTTTCTGCCGTCAAAGTAGCGGGAATAGTTCTCCACGCCCGTGCAGTAGCCGATCTCCCGCATCATTTCAAGGTCGTAGGAGGTGCGCTGCTTTAATCGCTGCGCTTCCAGAAGCCGCCCGGCTTCCTCGTGCGCTTTTACCTCGATCTCCATATCTTTTTCAATCTCAGACAGGGCGCCTTCCATGCGTTCGCTGCCCACCGCGTAGTGGCTGGCGGGAAAAATCACGGCGTGTTTCAAGGAAGAAATGGCGTTGCCCGTGACCGGTTCGCATTCCGAAATGCGGTCGATCTCGTCCCCGAAAAACTCCACGCGGATGTACTTTTCGCTGCTTTCCGCGGGGAAGATCTCCACCACGTCGCCGCGGACACGGAAAGACGAACGGGAAAAATCCATATCTTTGCGCACGTACTGAATGGCGATCAGCCGGCGCATCAGTTCGTTGCGATCCATCCGGTCGCCGGGGCGAAGCGAAACGCCCAGCCGGTAGTATTCCTCCGGCGCGCCCAAGCCGTAGATGCACGAAACCGAAGCCACCACGATGACGTCCCGCCGCTCCGCAAGCGAACAGGTCGCGCTGTGGCGCAGTTTATCGATCTCGTCGTTGATGGAAAGGTCTTTTTCAATATAGGTATCAGTCTGCGGAATGTACGATTCCGGCTGATAATAATCGTAGTAGGAAACGAAATATTCCACGCGGTTTTCCGGGAAAAAGGCGCGGAACTCGTTGCAAAGCTGAGCGGCAAGCGTTTTGTTGTGCGCGATGACCAGCGTGGGGCGGTTGACGTTTTTGATGACGTTTGCCATGGTAAAAGTCTTACCGCTGCCGGTAACGCCCAATAAAACCTGCGCCCGCAGTCCGTCTTTTATCCCTTCGGTCAGTTTTTCGATGGCTTGCGGCTGGTCGCCCGTGGGGCTGTATTCGCTATGCAGTCTGAAATCCATCTTCCGCCCTCCTTGGCTTGCGATAAAAAAAGCGGAATGGTTCCGCTTTTTGGTGGTACGTCCCTGCGTTTTTCGGTACCGGGATCGAATTCCGCATCCGGAAAATCTACGTTTTTCCGCGCAAAATTCTCAGGTAAACAACTTGACCAGATTCTCAGGTAAACAACTTGACCAATATGCGCCCGACAACGAAAGTGACGATCGCAAACAATATTTTAACAGCCAACCCGCCCCAGAACGCGCGCCGTTCCCGCTGCACTTCCCGCTCGAACGCGGCGCCTTTTGCGTGCAGGTTGATGCAATATACCGTTTCCCCGCGCTTTAAACCGGGGATCAGTTCAAAATAATCGTCCAGTTCCAGCACGCGTAATATCTTTTCCATTTCCTCGCGGGAAATTTCCTTTTTGTCGTTCTTTTTTTTGAAAGCGGGGTCGGGACTTGCGGTTTTTTGCAAAAGCGCTTCGGGCGTGACGAGACAACCGTCCGTCTTTTTGCAGAAGGACAGCACCGCGCGCATCACTCTTTTTTCTCTTACGTTTAAACTCATAAACTCCCCGTACTTTATAGGTTTCCGTCGCCCGTGCGCCGGAATTTTTCAAACCGTCCGTGCGCCGGGATTATCCAATCGCCCGTGCGACGGAATTCTATCCGCCCGGCGCCATAGCGCCGGGATTTTTCCGTTCCGCGCCGGCGGTGACGATTCTCTATCCCGCGCCCGCGGCACCAAATTATATTCGCCGTTACCGACGTTGCGATTTTACTTGCCCCGCCCGCGGCATATCGCGGAACCAACCGGGCGCCGCTCGCTTCCTACACCGACCGAAAAACGCCAAACGCCACGCGTTTTTCGGCACAAATGCCGAACACCGCGCGTTAAATCGCACTCCGCCGGCGCCCGTTAAAACAGCAGATAAAACAGCAATAATCCCAAAACTGCCGCAAGCGTTCCGCCCAGAAAAGCGCCGAAAAAGGGTAACCAGAAACGCACTTTCCGTTCCCGTTTCCCCACTCTTTCTTCCTCGTCCCTGCCCTGCACGAACGCGCGCCCCTTGGGCAATGAAGTCAGGCAATATTCGTTATCCGCAGCGTATTTCACGCTGATAAAGCCGCGTTCCTTGAGGTAGGAAATGACTTCGGCAAGCGCCTCCCGGCTCAGCGCGGCTTTTTTGGGCAGCGCTTCTAAAAAATCTTCCGCCGAAAGTACGCGGTAGCCGCCGTCTTCGGTCAGACTGTTGATATATAGCAAAACCGCGTACGTTTTCCGCTCCAGCATTCTTTTTCTCCGTTTTATGCGCAAGGCACGTCGCGCCCGCAAGTATTTAAAAGCGCACTGTCTGCACCCAAAGCAAAAAACGCCCCTTGCAGACGTTCTTTACAGCCACGTTACCGGTCACGCTTCTATTTTACCACAAATCGCCGCCGTTTGGCAACGATTTAAACAAACTTTTGTTTGTGTTTTTTATGCCGGCGGAAACTTCCGACCGCTCGCCCGATTATTTTTCAGGAACCGCTTCGTCTTCGTTGGATTTTACCGCGCCGCCCGCTTTTTCGGCAGAAGCGCCGTTTGCATTTTCCGCTGAAGCGTCCCCGTCCAAAGCGCCGTCCGCTTTTTCGGCAGAAGCGCCGTCCGATTCTTCTTCCGCAAAAGCAAAACCGCCAACTTCTCCGACGGCGCCGCCGCTTTCCTCTTCGGTCTTTTCCAGCGCCTGCCGCAAAACGTCCGCTTCTTCCGCCCCGCCTTCCTCTTCTATGAAAGGCTCGCTCTCTTCTTCGCCGGTAAACAGCAAGGCGTTCCACTCCATATCGCCGGCGCTGCCGCCGCGGTCGGATTTCTCCGTCCAGAACAGTTTTTGGCAGGACGTATCGCAAAAAACGAGCGTAGGATAAACCGTTTCGCCGATCTCCACCGCACCGTCCTTGCCCTCTGCAAGCGACACGAGATTACCTTTCCACTCGCCGTAGCCCGCTTCTTCCGCGATGGCGGAAAGGTCCATTCCGCGCAGAGCATCCGCATTCACGCCCGGTTTTTCGATCATCAGCAAAAGGTGCTGCTGTTTTTCGGCAAAGCCGCGCGCGGCAAATTTCGTCAACAGATCGACCGCCGCCCGCGCAGGCAAAACCTCTTCCGAAGCGGTTCCGAACAAAAATCCGTAACGCGCGTCTTTGTCCGTTTTCATAAAGAAAAATCCGCCGCTTTCTTTGGTAAAACCGCGGCTTTCCAGCCGTTCCGCAAGGTCTTCTTTCGTAAACGCGAACGAACCCGGCACTTCGCCGAAGGCAAGACTAACGCTTTCCGCCTCTTTCTTTTCGTTTTTCAAAGAAATCAGCGTCATGATCACGTACGTTACGACCAGTCCGAGCGCGACTACCAGCGCCGCCCAATGCACCATCTGAAAACCGAACAGCCACCATTCACCCCAAGTCGCCGCATATTTTTCAAAAACTTTGGTCGCCACAAACACCAAAATACAGCACAAAACGCCGATCGCCTGCGAAAAGGAGGGCATTTTGTCTTTCAGCGCTTCGTTCATCGCCGCGGTTTTTGCGCCCAAGCCTTTTTTATTTTCGGCACCCTTCTCACTCTTTCCGTTTTTTTGCTTTTTCATATTTCAGCCTCCGGAAAATTTATTTACGTTCCGCCGCTGCGGAAACGCTTTTCTTCCGCAAGCAGCGCTTATCTATCGTTTTTCTTTCGCCCTGCGGAAACGGGGGTGCGTTCCGCAGAAATCCCAAGGGGTCGCCAAGCGGCGCCCCAAAATCAGTCGGTGGAGATCTTCATATCGCCGAAGCGGATCCAACCTTTTTTGCGCATCCATTCCGAAACCAGCAGCGAGATTGCCGCCGGCAGGATAAAGTACGTTACCGCGACGCCCAGCGCGACCTGCCACCCCGGCATAACCGCGGAGGAAGCCGCAATCGCGTCGATCACGCCGACCAGTCCCGCAGTGCCCATGCCGCTGCCCACTTTCGTCGCCTGCAGTTTGAAAAGGCTACTGGAAACGGGTCCGCAGATGGCGGAGGAAACGACCGCCGGCAGCAAAATGCGCGGATTTTTACCGAGGTTGGGAATCTGCAGCATGCTGGTTCCCAGCCCCTGCGACACCAGTCCGCCCCATTTGTTTTCGCGGAAGGAAGCGACCGCAAAGCCCACCATATGGCAGCAGCACCCTGCGACCGCCGCCCCGGCGGAAATGCCCGAAAGTCCGATGGAAATCCCGATCGCCGCCGAAGAAGTGGGCAGCGTCAGCAAAAGCCCCATCGCGACCGAAACCACGATTCCCATCAAAAACGGCTGACTTTGGGTGGCAAGCGCCACGCCTTTGCCGATGAGATCCATCAGTTTGACGACCGGAACGCCCAGCGCAAGAATGATCGCCCCGCCCGTTAAAAAGCAGACGAGCGGCACGACCAGAATATCCAGTCCGGTTTTCCCGGAAACGGCAAGCCCGCATTCGCACGCGACCAGCGCCGCCAGATAGCAGGAAACGGGGTTGCCGGGGTTGCCGATAACAACGTCTTTTATGGTGCCGTTGATCGTATTTTGAGGGAACGCTCCGAAAAATCCGGCAACAATACAACTGGCGATGACCATTTTCGGCGCTTTTAGCGAATGGGCAATGCCCGCGCCGATACCCGCGCCCATCATAAATTTCGCCACTGTGGCAAGCGTAGTCAGAAAGGTCGCAACCTTGCTTGTGCCGAACAGT
Source organism: uncultured Clostridia bacterium (assembly GCA_934272745.1). Taxonomy (GTDB): domain Bacteria; phylum Bacillota; class Clostridia; order Christensenellales; family Borkfalkiaceae; genus SIG402. The sequence continues at coordinate 10,706 of CAKQSI010000032.1, forward strand.
TTTGCAATCTGCTCTAAAATCGTCCCCGCGATCAGGGTGCAGAACAGTCCGATCGCCATGCCCGAAAACGCGGTGATAAACCACCTGCCCGGCAGTTTTTTCAGCGCCGCAAGAAAGCGTTCCTTTCTGCTTTTTTCGGGAGGAAGCGAAACCTCTTTTGCGGAAAGGGAGTCTTTTTCTCCGGAACCGCCCTCCGCGGAATCTTTCTTTGCAGCGGCTCCGGCTATGGAACCGTCTTCTTTGGCGGTTTCCGCAGATTCCGCCGCCAGCGTTTCCGTTAAAGCCGCCTCTTCCGCCGCCTTTTCTGCAGGCACTCGTTTCGCTTGTTTTCCGGGCGCTTTCGGCTGTGCTTCCGGCACGATCTCTTTGGTGAAATCTTCCGGCTTATCCGCCGCCGCGCGCTGTTTTTCCGGCAACAAATCGCCGGCAAAGCCGCTTTCTTTTTTGGACATAATATTTCTCCTTTCGACTGTCGCCGAAAAATTTGATACTTTTTTTATTGCGGCGCGCTCGCTTTCCGGAGTTTCCGTAAAATGAATCTCTGCCGCTTACCGAACTTCCCGGACGGGCTACCGCCCTTTTTCGCGCAAAGCGGGCGGTCAAAAACGCCGCAAACCGCGCTTATAAAATCTGTACCAGTTCGTTACGGATCTGGTCGCAGGAGGTCAGGTAGTAGGTCACGCCGTTTTTCTTTACTTCGAGATCGGCGCGCACGTCCTTGCCGTGTAAATGCCCGTAAACCACTTTGTCCACATGGAATTCCTCAAACAGCGCGGTAAAAGGCGAATCCTCCCGTCGCACGTTAAAGGGCGGATAGTGGATCATGGCGATCAGGGCGTCGCCCTCTTCCCTTAGTTTTTGGGCGGCGGTCAGACTCAGGCGGAAGCGTTCCGCTTCCCGCCTGAGCAGGCGGGCGTCTTCTTCCGAAAAACCGGGCATTCCCTCTACCGTCCAACCGCGGCTGCCCGAGATCACCACGTTGCCGATTCTGATAGCGTCGTTCTGCAACGCCAGTACGCCTTCCGGCAGCGCCGCGCGGATTTTGGAAATGGAATGCCACCAATAATCGTGATTGCCGCGAATCAGCACCTTTGTCCCCGGAAAGAAACTAAACGCCTGAATGTCGCGAATCGCGCCGGGAAGTTCCATTGCCCAACTGATGTCCCCCGCAATCAATACCACGTCGTCCGGCGAAACCTTTTTCCGCCAGTCGGCTTCGATCTTTTCAAAATAGCCGTCCCAATTGCCGCCGAACACGTCCATGGGCTTTTCGCCCGTGGTGGAAAGATGCAGATCGCTGACGGCAAAAATTTTCATAAAGGCTCCTTAAAGGTTTCCGGAATCGTCGTTTGCAAGAATCCGCCGTTTGGGGAAAAGCAGAATTCCGAAGAACGACAAATCTGCAGACGCGATTTCCCGCGTCTATCTATATTAAAGCATTTTTTTGAAATTAAAGCAACTTTTTGGGGATAACCGCGCAAAATTTCTTGTCAAAAAGGAAATAAAACGCCGCGAACGAGCGCCGTTCGCCCCTTCGTTTCGGTTTTTACTTCTCATTTTACTCAACATACACGGGGCGGCGGGCGAACACTGTTCGCCCCTACACACGGATTTTTTGCTCCCCATTTTACCCGAAAATGAACTGCCCGGAAAAATGCCGCCCGTTATCATTCATAAACTTCCGCACCCGTTTTTTCCCAAAGCGCCCTGCGGGCGAACGGCGTTTTCCTACAGAACGCAACACTTAACGCCGTGTTTTAGCAAAAAAAATAACCTCTTCTGTCAAGTGTCGGGGCGAACAGAGTTCGCCCCGACACTTTGATTTTTTACTCCTCATTTTACTCAAAATGAAAGAACCGCGGGCAACCGATGGTCGCCAACACGGGAATTTTTTGTTTCTCGTTTCACTAAAACGAACGGGGCGGCGGGCGAACACTGTTCGCCCCTACACACGGATTTTTTGCTCCCCATTTTACCAGAAAATGAACTGCCCGGAAAAATGCCGCCCGTTATCATTCATAAACTTCCGCACCCGTTTTTTCCCAAAGCGCCCTGCGGGCGAACGGCGTTTTCCTACAGAACGCAACACTTAACGCCGTGTTTTAGCAAAAAAAATAACCTCTTCTGTCAAGTGTCGGGGCGAACAGAGTTCGCCCCGACACTTTGATTTTTTACTCCTCATTTTACTCAAAATGAAAGAACCGCGGGCAACCGATGGCCGCCAACACGGGAATTTTCTGCTTCTCGTTTCACTAAAATGAACGGGGCGGCGGGCGACCGATGGTCGCCACTACACAGGAATTTTCTGCTTCTCGTTTCACTAAAACGAACGGGGCGGCGGGCAACCGATGGTCGCCCGCCGCCCCTGCTTTGCCCGCGCCGTAATTTCTTCCGCCGCCCACGCTTTGCCCGCGCCGTAATTTCTTCCGCCCGCGCGACAAAAAAGCCTTGCCTAAAGCGGCGAAGCATTGTATAATAAAAGAAAAAACGGCGAGGCGAAACGACATGGCAAAAGGCGGCACGGTATTCGTATGCGAAAACTGCGGGGCGAAAAGTCCCAAATGGATCGGCAAATGTCCCTCCTGCGGGAAGTGGAACACCTACGTCGAGGAGGTTGTGGAAGAACCCGCCGAAAAGAACAAGCCCTTTTCTATCGTGCGGCAAAAGCCCCGCCCCCTTGCCGAAATTTCGGACGAGAATTTTGCAAGGATCTCTTCCGGCATCAAGGAACTGGACGTAGTGCTCGGCGGCGGCATCGTAAAGGGTTCGCTCATCTTAATCGGCGGCGAACCGGGCGTCGGCAAAAGCACGCTGCTTTCCGAAATTGCGGGAAATTTAGGCAAGGAACATAAAGTTTTGTACGCCTCCGGCGAAGAAAGCGCCTCTCAGGTCAAAATGCGCTGCACGCGGCTGAAGGTCGCAAGCCCGGGCGTTTCGGTTCTGAACGAAACCTCTCTGGACGCCATTTTAGCCGAAGCGGAAGGGTACGAATATCTCATCGTGGACTCCATTCAGGCGGTGTATTTAGAAGAAATGTCCTCTTCCGCCGGCAGCGTAGGACAGGTCAAGGAATGTGCCGCGCGGCTGATGCGGTTTGCCAAAGCGCGCGGAATCACCGTCTTCATCGTGGGGCAGGTCACCAAAGAGGGCGCGCTTGCGGGACCCAAGATTCTGGAACACATTATGGACACCGTGCTGTATTTCGAGGGCGAAGTGACCGGCAACTATAAAGTGCTGCGCGCGGTGAAGAACCGTTTCGGCAGCATTTCGGAAGTGGGCGTATTTGAAATGCGCGAAGACGGCATATTCGGCGTGGACGATTACAGCGGCGTATTTCTTTCCCCCCTGCGGGGCGAAGCGGCAGGCTCGGTCGTCACGCCCGTGCTGTCCGGCAACCGCTGCGTGCCGGTGGAAATTCAGTGCCTGACCGCAAAATCGGTATACGGCATGCCGAGAAGAATGCCGCTCGGCATCGACTACAACAAACTGGTGCTGATGCTTGCCGTACTGGAAAAACGCGCCGGCGTCCCCTTCTATTCCTACGACGTTTATATGAACGCCGCCTGCGGCGTAAAGTTGGACGAACCCGCCGCCGACCTTGCCATTGCGATTTCCGCGGCTTCCGCCCTGAAAAATCAACCGGTGGACAAACACACCGCCGTCTTCGGCGAACTGGGACTGACCGGAGAAGTCCGCCCCGTCCGCTTTGTGGAAGCCCGCCTTTCGGAATGCAAAAAACTGGGCTTTACCCGGGTCATTCTGCCGCGCGGCAATCTGGAATCCGCCAAAAAATACGCCGGCTCCCTTACGCTCGTCCCCGTGGGATATCTGTTTCAGGCGATCCGCGCTTTGTTTGAAGAAGAAAAGCGCCCTTGACTGCTTTGTTTGAAGAGGAAAAGCGCCCTTGAGCGCCCGGTTCTGTCGACGACTTGTCAGAAGAAAAAACGCCGGTTTGCGCCCCGTCTGAAAAAGAACGCGACCTTGAACAACCGACTTCGGCGACTTATTTAATAAAGAAAGCCTTTGCGGGGGCGACCGTTGGTTTCCCCCGCAAAGGCTTTTCGTTTATTTCAGTTGTCCGTTCCGATCAGGTAAGGAGATTAAATCCCAGAACAACCACGCCCAGCACCACCAGCACGACGCCCGTCGCGCGGTTAAGCGTTTTCGGCGTCGCTTTATTCGCGATGACCGCGGCAATTCTTGCCCAGATCAACGTAAACGCCATGCAGAGAATCAAAACGAGCAGGTTGGGCATTCCGCCGATCACAAAGTGCGAAACCGCGCCCGTCAGCGCCGTAAAGGCCATGATAAACACGCTGGTGCCGACAGCGGTTTTCAGTTCGTACCCAAGAACGGTGGTCAAAATCAGCAGCATCATCATGCCGCCGCCCGCGCCGATAAAGCCGCAGATAAACCCGATGAGCACGCCGCACACCACCGACTGAATCGCCCGCTTTTTGGCGGAAACGTTCAGCATGGTTTCCTTTGTGGTCATAACCGGACGAACGATGAATTTCACCCCGAGCAGCAGCGTCATAAACACCGAAAAATTCCCCATCGTGTGCGACGGAACCAGACTTGCGACGAAACTCCCCACCACGGTAAAAACAAGGACGGTGATCATCATGATGATACCGTTTTTGACGTCGAGGTTCTTATTTTTATGGTACGTATAGGCAGAAACCGCGCTTGCCAGCACGTCCGAAGCAAGCGCGATCCCCACCGCCATATAGGGATCCATTCCTAAAAAAGCAATCAGCATGGGGCTGATGACCGCGGCGGCGCTCATGCCCGCAAAGCCGGTGCCGAGCCCTGCGCCCAGCCCCGCAAAAAAGGTTACCAGAATAACTATGATCGTTTTCATTATTACGCCCCGATTTCATCTTTGCCAAAGATTTTTATTTTCCCACTGAACGCTCTCATTTTTTTAACCCTGCCAGAAGCGCGTCCAGATTTTTTTCCATTGCGAAAGCCACGGAGAAAAACGCCGAACGCTCCTGTTCCCCTACGCCGCGAAACAGTTCGGCAAAAAACGCGTTTTGCAGCGCTCTGCCCTCTTTGATGATCGGTTTTGCGCGATCGGTGCAGAAAAGTTCCACCTTTCTGCGGTCGGCAGAAAAAGCGCGCCGCTCCAGATAGCCCTCTCTCACCAGACGATCGACGTTTACCGAAACGAGGTTGGCTTTCAGGCGGCGCACCTCCACCACGTCTTTTGCGGTTTTCAAGTGGGGATTATTGGCTAAAAACAGCAGAATATCGAACGCGGTTTCGGTCAGTCCCAACTTTTTACAAAGCGGCTTGCATGCCGCGGCATAGGCAAGCGACGTTTTTCTGGCAAACTCCAGACCGGGATTCATTTTGATTCTCCTTACTTCATTTTTGAATATTTCAAATTTGAACTAATTATACTGCAAAAAACCTGCGCTTGTCAAGCAAAAAATGAATTCCCCGTGTAAAAAACTGCCGCATTTCCCTTTGGGATTGCAAAAGTGTTTTGCTTGTTCCCGCACGCCACTCTCTGTTTTCCCCTTTCCGACAACAATTCCAACGTAAATATAATATCGACGGCAACGTGCATGCACACGTCGCCGAACAAACAATTCCGCTAACAACGGCAACCGAACCACCGTAATCCTGTGAAAAACCGATCCGAAACTCGGTATCGGTCCGAACCGACGCGACAGAAAAGACGAAATGGAAAAATGCAATTATGCGCTGTAATTTGTCGCATTTCAATCCTACTTCGGTCCCCATTTCGGTCCCCGCTTTAGTTCCCATTTCGGTCCCCGCTTTTGCAGATTTCCCCGCCGAAGCACAAAAAAACAGCGCCATATCTTGCACACCACTTTTAAAATGGTACAAAATACAGCGCTTTTGGCTGGGGTGGAGAGATTTGAACTCCCGGATGACGGAGTCAGAGTCCGTAGCCTTACCGCTTGGCGACACCCCAATATGAATTTATCTGCAAGAAAAACCTGCAAAGTCCGCGCTAAGGCCGTTACGTCTTTGCGGGAACGGTTAGTATCATAGCAAATTCTCAAAAAAAAAGCAAGCACTTTAAGGCACTTTTTGTCATAAAACCGAAAAAAAGCAAAATTCCGCACGGGATTCCGCTTTAAATCCGCATACGCCCGTCCCTTGACTTTCTCCAGTCGCCAAAAATTTTCCGGAAAACCGCACCCAAAGGTGTTGCAAGGTTTTTTGGCGCGCACCCTACGAAGTTGCAATTTGTTTATCCCCGCACCCAAAGGCGTTGCAATTTTTTCAACTCTGCGTCCGGAAGCGTTGTAAGTTTTTTAATCTCATACCCTACTGCGTTGTAAAATTTTTTAGCCCCTACCCAAAGGCGTTGCCGCCGGGCACGGGGCTAAAAAAACACCTGCAAAACACTCTTTACAAAAACAATTACCAAAACAGCGGCAAAATCCGCCTTCTGTCCGGTTGCGCTTTTAAAATTTCGCCGAATTACAGCCGCGCTTTCACGAGTTATCACGTTACAGCCGCCTAAGGAGTGACGCAATTAACCCGCTTTCTGATACCGCCGGCTTCCCCGCCGCGCATTTTAAACCCCGCCGCGTTCCAGCCGCCCCGAAAGCGTTTCCGGATTTACAGCCGCGCTTCTACCGCACTTCGGTCGGGCAGAAAATCGATCGCCCCGCGCCCTTGCGTGTTGAGCGCGCCGCAGACGTTCGCAAAGCGGAAAATTTCGTTCAGTTTTTCCGCAGAAAGCGCCCGGAAAAATCCGTCGCCGTTTGCGTTTTCCGCAGGCGATGCCGCTGAAATCAGCCGGTCGAGTTCGGTCAAAACGCCGGCATAAAACGCGTCGCCAGCGCCTGTCGTATCCACCGGTGTAACCGAAATTGTGGGGACGTCCCCCCGTTTTCCGTTCCGGACCCACCGGCTGCCCTTACCGCCCAGACTGACCGCAACCAACTTTTTCTCCATCGCGCCGGACGAAAACAAGTCCCGGAACAGCACCGCTTCTTCTTCCGAAAACTTGACGATATCCGCTAAAAGAATCATATTGCGGTAAGTTTTCAGGGCGGCGGCTTCGTCCCGGAAAATATCCGTGCGGAAATTGACGTCGAAACTGACGATTTTGCCCGCCGCGTGCGCGCGTTTTGCCAGACTTTCCGCATACGCCCTGCCCTCCGCTTCGGACAGCATCAGCGAACCGATATGCACGATCCGCGCCGTTTTCAGCATTTCTTCGCTCACCGCGGGAAGGTGAAAATCCGCCGTGTTTTTGCGATAAAAACAGAACGAGCGTTCCCCCGATCGGTCGATTTCCACAAACGCGAGCGTGGTGTTCCGGGTGTCGGAAACCGAAATATCCAGCGCGTCGAACCCGCGTTTTTCGGCGTGCGATTTCAAAAAACGCCCCACGAGATCGTCTCCCACGGCGCCGACGAAACCCGCGCTTCCGCCCAGTTTTTTTACGGCGCAAGCCACGTTATACGGCGCGCCGCCCGCTTTCCGCTCGTAAAAAAATCCCTCTCGTTTTTCCGTTCCCAAAAGGTCGACTAAAATTTCCCCTGCGCAAAGGACCATAATTTTTCTCCTTCGTTTTAAAATGCGCTCGCTGTTTTTTGAAAGTCGCAACTTCCGTTTTATCGTCCGGCAGACAAAAACGCCGCCCGGATTTCAGACGAAAAAACCGGGGATTCTTCCGCGGCTTTTTCCTCCGGCCACAGCGGTCTGAATTCCGCCCCCGCGCGGAAAACTTTACTTTTCTGCGAAAAGCCGCAACCGTTCGTCTGCGCGGTATAAACCGTCCCGTACACCGAAACAGTGCCGGAAGTCTGCGCCACGCCGTAAACCAGAACCCTCTCCCCGACCGAAGCGGTAAAATCCGCAAACCCGAAAGACAAAACCGAGGCGCTTAAACTCCCCGCAACGCCGCCGACTTTGGTGTCCCGGTCGCCGCTATAGGTCTGCAACGTGCCGTAAAACGCGCAGTCTTCCGCAGAGGAAAGCGTATAATATACGTCGCGATGATCGAACGCAATCTCCCCCGCAACGCCGCCCAGCACGCCTTTGCGTTCCGCCGTCAGACGAACCGAACCGTCGGCACGGCAGACGGCGATTTTTGCCGCGATGGAACTGCCGACCACACCGCCTGCGACCGATTTTCCGCATACGTCCCCCGAAAATCGGACATAGGCAAGGTATCCGCTGTTGACTGCAACCACCCCGCCGGAAGCCCCTTGCGAAGTCACGCTGCCGCTGACCGAGCAGTTTTCCACCCGCCCCAAGTTATAAATTACCAGCCCGGCGGCGAGGCTTTCCCCCACCGCCGTGCCGGAGATTTTCAGCCGGCGCACCGTTCCCGCATTCCTTAAAAAAAGCGCGGACTGCTCCCCGCCCAGCGTTACGGTATGCCCCGCCCCGTCAAGGACGCCGGAAAACGTCCCGCCGTACTGCGCAAAAACCGTAAAATCGGCGGTCAGGAGATACTTTCCGCCCGGTTCCATCGCCAGAAACTCGGCTTCGGTCGCAACGAACGTAAAGTCCTGCGGCTGCCACACGGCAAACAGCGTGCCGTTTTCTTCCATCTGCAAAGCCGCGGCGCCGTCCGGCGAAGCGCTCCAATAAAGGAACCGATACCCCTCCCGCGGGGCGGGACGGGGCAAATCTTGCTGTGAAATTTTACCCGCGAAAACCGAAACCGGCGCGATTTTCTCTTCCGCAAGGGTGCCGGAAGGCGCTTCTTTCGCTTCGGCTTCGGTATATTGCAAAAGAACCGCGTCGAACGACAGCGTAATTTGCTTCGGCTGCCGGTTTCCCGCGCAGGCAGCCACTGCCGCGGCAAGGAAAACCAGCATAGTTGCCGCCAGAAAACACGTTGCGATATGGCGCTTCCGCCGGCGGCTGTTTAACGTACACCGCGCGCTAAGGCAATTTGCCGTCGACACCTTGCCGTGGCAATTTGCCGTCGCCCCTTGATTGCAGCCCTTTGCCGTGCGGCTGACGCCGTTTTCTTTTTGCTTTTTCATCTTTTCTCGTCCTGCGTTCTGCGGCTTTTCTTTCTATATTTCGGCGCTTTTTCGGCGCCGGATTTTTCTTCTTTCAAAGGGAAAATGTTCCAGTTTTCGACTAACGGTCTTAAAAAAACGGTACGAACGCCCGCGTCGAAGGGCTTATCCGTCCGAAGAATCGCGTTTGCGGGAAGCGCCGCTTCCGCCCTTCCCGAAGCAAGGTCGATAAACAAGCGGAAGGGCTTGTACGTCCCTTTTTCGTCCGCTTTTTCTTTGTCCGCGCCGTTCCCGTTATCTCCGACCGAAGAGCAATCGGATTCCGCCCCGTCACCCTCCGTGCCGGCGGCTTCCGCCCGCTCGCAGTACGTGACTTCTGCGGGAAGCGCGCTTTCGTCCCCTTCCGAAGAAAACGCGAACCCGTCCTCTTCAAAAATCGCCGCGTGATACTTTCCGTCCGGCAAACTTAAACCGGGAAGCAGACACCCGTTTCCGCCGGAAAAAATCATTCGCCCGTCGGAAACGCAGAAAAACGCCTCGCACGCGTAGGGGGAAAGCAGCAGCGATTCCCGCAAAGAAAGCGCGGGGGATTTCCGCAGTTCTTCCCTTGGACCGAACGCGGCAAGCCGCCCCCGATCCAGCACGCCGGCAGTGGAAAACAGCGCCGCCTGCGCCGGACTTTCGGTCAGCCATAAGAACAAAACGCCGGTGGCCCTACAAAATTCCCGCATTGCCGAAATGAGGGCAAGATCGGCTTTCCCCTCGCCGCGGACGGGAAAGTCCAGCACAATCATGCGCGGAATCCTGACAAGCGTTCTTAAAAAAGCGGTCTTTAAGGCAAGCAGATCGTCCGCTTTTTTGGCGGGGAGCGAAAGTTGCTCGCCGCTCACCCCCAGCCGCTTTGCCATACAAATCGCACGCGCTTCGGACTCTTTCGTCAGCCTGCCGCGCAAGTTTAATCCGTAAAGGAGATTGTCTTTCACCGTCCCGGGAAACAGCGCGCGGGCGCCGAACACCACCCCGATCTCTCTTTCTTTTGCCGAAAGCCGGGAAAGGTCGGTTCCGTCGATTTCGATTTTCCCCGTATGGGGAAGGTCACCCGCAAGCGCCAGCATCAACGGCGTTTTGCCCGCGTGCCGCTCCCCGATCAGGCAGAAATCCGCCCCCTCGAACTCCAGAGAAAGCGGAGAAACAACCTCTTCACCGACCAGCGACACGGCAAAATCCGATAGTTTTAAGCGGGTCATTTACAGCCGCCGCAAGTTGCGCAGTGGTGCGTGCAGTGCGAGGGCTTGCCGCCGCCCGCATACACTTTACCATGATAATCGCGGACGCATTCCTTGCCGCAGGCAGGGCAAACCACCTTTTCGTCGGCGGATTTTACCAGTTCTTCAAACCGCTTTTCGCAAGCGGGACAACGATATTGCAAATAAGGCATGATTTTTTTCTCCGTAACCTAAACTACGGCAAAGCCGAACCCATTAGGAAGCCTGCCTCCTTGTATTATATCGGTTACCGCGAAAAAATGCAACTTTTTTGTTTTGATTGCCGCCCCGCCAGTTTATTTGTCCGGCGCCGTAAATTATACACGGCGCCCGCTTTTCGTCCGCCGACCGCAATATTTTTGAAACAGGCGCTTAAAAGTTCGTTCGCGCTTTCCGCGCGCAAAACCGCCGCGATTCCGCATTCCGCGCTAAATCACCGCGCTGCCGTCTAAAAAGGAAGCGACCAACCCCTCTCCGCCCGCGCCGGAACGCACAAGCGCGGCATATAGATCCTCGGTGGAAGCGATGCCGAACTTGTTTTTATCGTAAAAATAGCGGAGCGCCGCAAAAAACTTTTTATCCCCCACCGAAACGCGGTAGTTTTCCCACAACAGCACACCCTTGACGTATACCAACTCGTAATACTCGTACGCGCCGAGAAAGGCGTGCAGATGGCGGCGCATTGCCGTGTTTTTATTCTTATGCAGCTGCTCGTACACGTCCGCATACAGCCGGTAAGAAGTTTCCGCCGCGTTATACAGTTCCTGCCGGGTCTTTTGATAGGCGGGGTACGCCTCGAAAAACAGCACGGCGGAATATTCCGCAAGGCTTTCGTCCAGATACCCCTCCTCGATCTGATCCACGCCCACCACGCCGTACCACCACTGGTGCGCCGCTTCGTGCGCGGAAATATGCGCGATCTCTTTCTCTTCCGCGTCCGCGGAAAGAAAACTCAGCCCGGTATATTCCATGCCGCCTTCCGTAAACTCGGTTTCCGCCGCGGCGTAGGTGGAATAGGGGTACGCGCCGAATTTTTGGGCGTAGAGGTCTATACTTTGGACGGAAGTCTGCAAAATCGCAGCCGCGCGCTCCTCGGTAAAGGCGTAGCAGGTCACTTCGGCGCCCGCCGCCGTCCTGCCCGCTTTCGCGGTAAATTCTTTGGAAAGTACCATGGCAAACGACCGCGCGTTTTTCTCCGCATAAGTATGCGTGACGTTGCCGCCCGCGGCGAAAGAAGCCGTTTCCCGCCCGGTATGCGCGACGGTATACTCCTCCGGCGCGGTGAAACGCACGGTGTAGTCCGCAACTTCCTGCACGAAGGGATCACCGATATTTTCGTACAGGCACTCGTAAAAAGCGCCGCTTCGGCAGACCGCCAGCACGGGGAACGCTTCCCCCAGATTGACCGTTTTATCGCCGTAGCCCGTGCGGTGCAGGCAGTTAGAAAGCGTGGTCTTACCGCGCAGGGTAATTTTCGCTCGTTCGCCGTTTTTCAGGGAGCCGACTTCCACCCGCAAAAAGGTCTGATCTTCCCCCGCAAGCGCGAAAGGGGCGGGAGTTTTCCCCACGCGGGCTTCGGTAATCTCCCCTTTGCCGTAACTTGCGCCGTTGGGGTACGCCTTTGCCCGCTTTTGCGCGGAAACGGGAGAATACGTAGCGCTTTCCCGATAGGCGTTGGGGTAAAAATTGAAACAAACTTCCGAAATCGTCCCGCCCGAACGATTGAGAAAGTCTGCGGTCATGATAAATTCCACGGTCATGTCGCTTTCCGAAAAGACAGCGTCGATCTCGTATCGGTTGACAGAGCCCTTGTTCTTCGCGCCGCAACCCGAAAGGGCAACCGCCGCAAAAAGCAGCACGCCCGCTAAAACGAAAACTTGCAGCGCCGCTGCCGCCCGAAAGAACGGCCTTTTTCTTTGGACGCTGTTTTTTTTGCCTTTTTTCCGCCGCATAAAATGCGCAGCCGTGATTTGTCCCAAGCCGCTTTCATCGCTCGGGCAAACTTGTCGCCCCCAAACACGGTTGGATTTCTTGTTCGATTCCCCGCCCGAAAGCGTGATATTTGCTTTTTTCCGTCCCATAAATCGCATAGGTTTCTCCCCCGAAAAGTCTTTGTCCCATTTTATGCAACGGAAAAGGAAAGAATACGATTTTTCAGGGATTCCATCCCTCACCCTTCCTACCGAAAAGGCGTCTTTTTCGCCCTTATGCGCGCGGCGCTCGGGCGCCGTACGGGAGGTAACGGCAACCCTCACGCCCGTGGCAAATCATCAAAAAATA
>CAKQSI010000033.1 GCA_934272745.1 uncultured Clostridia bacterium
CCCCCCCCCCCCCCGCCGCTTCTTGCTTTTTTGCTTTTTATATTTCCGCTTTCCTTATCTTTACTTTTCCGCATTGACAGGCTGCGGCGCTTCGCTTTGCAATTTTTTCCGTTTCTGCTCCGCCAGATATTCCACGGCGGAAAGCGCCGCCACGTTGCCCTGCCCCGCCGCTTTCACGTACTGGTAGGGCTTCCCCGTCGCGTCGCCGCAGGCAAACACCCCGGGGAGGTTCGTTCGCATTCCTCCGTCTACTGCAATCGCGCCGTCGTCCGCCTTCAACCCGTAAACAAGATGTCCGGGCGCAACGCTTTCCCTAAGAACGAAAACGCCGTCGAACGAAAGGTCGCCCGCCGTGGTTTTCAGCATCATTTCGCGCCCGTTTTTCCCTATGGCAAGCGGAATGCCTTCCCCCGTCTTCGTCCCTTGCGGCGGCTGCTTTTCCCCCGCGTACAGCGGGAAATAGGTCACCTGCGCCGAACGCTCCGCAAGGTACGCCGCTTCGTCGTCCGCGCCCTTATAATACCCCAGCACGGCAATCGGTCTGCCCTTGTACAGCGGCGCGTCGCAGGTCGCGCAATAACTGACGCCCCTGCCCAGCAACTCTTCCTCTCCGGAAAGCGGTTTTACCGCCGCCACGCCCGTGGAAAGAATGACCGCTTTTGCCGCGTATTCCCCTTTTTCGGTAAGAAGCGCATATCCGCCCTTTGCGGGATAAACGCCGGTCACGCGGTCGTCGGTCACCGGAATTTCCATTTCGTGCAGATGACGAAGGAACGCCGCGGCAAGGTCTTTCCCGGAAACGTGCGGAAAGCCGGGGTAGTTTTCGATACGCTCGGCTTTTACCAGTTTGTCGCTGAGATTGCTTTTGCCGATCAAAAGTACGGTTTTGTTTCTTAATTTTGCGGTGATCGCGGCGGAAACCCCGCCCGGTCCCGTGCCGATGACGGCGATATCGTAAACCTGTGTCATAATTTTCTCCAAAGATGCTTTTCGCATAAATTTCCAGCGTTCGCCGGGGATTGCGTTTTTCGGTCAGCCGAATCGCGCTTTTGCGATCCATGCGGCGTATCCGGCTGCTGATTTTTAAATCGGTTTGTTCCTTTAGTATAACACGTTTTTACGGAAAAAACAACCTCGTTTTCAGGGGGAATTACTCTTGTTTTCCGAAAAATTTACGCTTCCGTTACCGAAAAACTGCCGATAAATTCTGCCAGTATGTTCCCGATTTTAAAGAACGGTCTTCAAAAATCGAGTCGAGGCTTCCATTTTATCAGGCGCGCAGCAAAGTTTTTTTGCGATGAAATTTTCCGCTGAAAAAGAAAAGAAACCGTATCGCTCCGTAAAACACCGCGGCAAGCAAACCGTAACGTCACGCTTTTTCCAAAAATATGCCGGAAAGGGCAAACCTTCCGGCAACGAACGATATGGAAAAAAATATCGTAAGGGGGCGACCTGCGGTCGCCCCCTCGTGTTTCATTTAACGCAGCGCCGCAGGGTTATGCGGCGCTTTATTGCAATTTAACGCAGCGCCGCGAAGTATTGCAGTGCCCTACCGTAATGCGGCGCGGCTTATTTCGCTTCTGCAAGCGGCTCCTTTTATTTTCCGCAAGAGCGGCAAATTTATTTCGCTTCTGCGGGAGCAAGTTCCTGCTTAGAGAGCACGCGCAGGCGGGAAAGAACGTTCTTCTTTTCCAAAAGCAAAAGCGCGACGAACGCCAGCACGAAGTCCGGTCCGAGGTACACCATCTGGTACAGGAAACTGTAAACGAACGCGTTGGGCGTGGGCAGATTGACCCAGATCGACCCCATATCAAAGTACACGAAACCGGAAATGAGATGCATCAGAAAGCGCCAGAGGTAGGTAAATCCGCACGCGCAAAGCACGCCGGAAAGTTCCCCCATCTTGCCCTTTTTGACGGCGATGCCGAAAAACCCGGCGACAAAGAAACATGCAAATGCCAGTATATAATCCAGCAAAAAGGTCACCGGAACCAGAATGTACGGGTCCTGAATAAACTGCAAAAGTCCGTAAACGACGCCGGTCACAAGGCCGTAAACCGGACCGAAAAAGTACGCGTAAATAATCAGCGGCACCATGGAAAACAGGGTGATCGAACCGCCGTAGGTGACGGGCGCGATCTTCAGAAAAGACAGCACAAACGAAAGCGCGGTGCAGATAGCGCCGAACACGATGGCTTTGGTGCTTTTTTCGTTTTTCCAGAAAAGGGCGACCAGCGCGAACGCCAGTACGACGACAGCGACCACGATGAGCGAGATGAGAGCGACGGTGTTGATTTGCTTTTTCGTCGCCTCGGTAGCAAGCAGGTAACTTTGCAACATAGGTATATTCTCCTTCGTCGCGGCAAGCGGAAAAACGAAAATCGCCCGAAAACGCCCTTCCCGGCAAATGCCGGAAAAATGCGCCCTCGGGCAACCGAAACCCCGCACGAAACATAAACGACGTGCGAGGATATCCTCTCTCTTTGCTTTTCTTTCAGGTATGACCCCGACAGATTCAAAGGGTATGATCTCAGCCTTTCGGCACCCCCAGCGACTTTATATGAAATTACCTGCATTATAGCGCTTTTTTTTAATGAAGTCAATTGTTTTTGCGGCGGAAATGTGTTATACTGAATTTATCCGCCGGCTTTTTTGAAAAATGCCGGCTTCCACCGCTAAGGTAAGGACGGACGACTTATGGATAATTTTTTTGCACTGCTTTCAAGAATGCGCTATATCAAACGCTGGGCGCTGATGCGCGGCACGGAAGAAGAAAACGTAATGGAACACACCCAGCAGGTGGCGGTTTTCACGCACGCCCTGTGCGCCATTGAAAACAACCTGTTCGGCGGCACGCTGAACACCGAAAAAGCCGTGATGATTGCCCTTTATCACGAAACGGGCGAAGTCATTACGGGCGACCTTCCCACCCCGATCAAATATTATAACGACAAAATCCGCGACGCGTATAAGGAAATCGAGCGCGTTTCCGCAGAAAAGGTAGCGGATATGCTGCCGGAAGAACTCCGCCCCGCGTTCACCCCCTATATTTTGGGAAATGAACACACGCCGGAATACCGCGTAATGAAGCACGCCGATAAACTTTCCGCCTACTGCAAGTGTCTGGAAGAATTAAAGTGCGGCAACGCGGAATTTTTGAAAGCCAAAGACGCCGTGGAACGCGAACTGAAAAACTATCGCGACCCCGCCGTCGATTATTTTATGGAACATTTTATCCCCGGCTTTTCGCTGACGCTGGACGAACTGAACGGCTGACCGCGGGTTTATTTTATCGGTTCCTTTGCGCGCGATTTCTCAGGAAAACCCCGCAGGCTTAAGGCAAGGTGACGGGGAGAAGCCTATTCGGGCTGCTTATGCCAACTGTTTACGTCGATTGTTATCTCTATCATAAAAACGGTGCGCCCGCGGCGGAAATTTCCGCCGCGGGCGCACCTTTATTTTTACAACCTTGTTTTTATACCCTGTTTATAACCCGGTTTTTACAACCTGATTTATCACCTGATGGATAACCACGGTTTTACAACGTATACGCCTTTATACGTCGATCTCGCTTAAAAGCGACTCTTCCTTTCTCAGCGCTTTCGGCACGACGATGTGGTCGTAATCGAGATAATATTTCTTATCCGTAAAAGTATAATAGAGGGTAAACGACAACGCGGTCGTCCACATGGTGCAGACGGTCGGCGCAAAAAACAGCGCCGCGCCGAAGGTAGGCAGGATTGCAAGCACCACAATGGATTCCAGCGCGGCAAGCGCGAAGCAATAGGTCCCGAACACGGTGGCGAACCGTTTTTTGTTTTTTACCTGAGCGAAAGAGGCTTTCAGCGCCGCCCCTACCGAAATTTTATCCGCAATGACGGCGGGCATAAAGCCGTTCATCACCGTATGATACAGGGCAAACAGCACGATGCCCAGCATAAACACAAACGGCAGCGCAAGTACCGCAAACCAGGACAAAAACAACGACAATAAGTAAAACAGCAGCGAAGAAACGACGACGCGATAAGCCGTGCCTAAAAGCGTGACCACGATCTGGTACAGACACGCCTGCTTAAAGTAACGGAAAAAGGAACGGAAAAATCCGAAGTTTGCCATGGACGACATATAGTCGTTGACCATATTACCATAGACGAACGAAGAAAGCCCCGTAAAGAAATTCTGGATCAGCAGCGCCAGAATAACGCCGACGTATACTAAAATGACGTTCAGTTTTTTAGAATACACCAGTTGTAAAAGCGCGGTAAGGTTGTTCGATAGCCGTTCGCCGAACGCGCTTAAATCTTCGCCGTGCAGAACGGTGCGGATAATTTCACGCAGGGTTTCGAAAATGGCGGCGAGTTCCTCACTCTTTAAAATATACGAAACCGACGGCAGTACGATGACGCAGCCGATCCCGAGAGAAAGCAGCGTGATAAGCAATCGGTACACGAAAAGTTTGGGCAGATTGTGAAAGGTAGAAGCGGTAATTTTAGTCGCTTTTCCGCAATTCATAAACTCATTCCTCCCCGTATTTTTTCTTGAGGTCGGCGCGTTCCTGCCCGGTCAGATCGAAAAACACCGTGTAGGCAAGCGAAACGTAATAGATCATCAGCAAGGTGTACACGACGACTTTCAGCGGGAAAAACACGCTGTGAAACAGCACTTTACATAAAAGAAAAACGACCTGCTGCACCAGAAATCCCGCGCCGATCGCAAGGGCGACCGAAACCGTCTTCCCCTCCAGAAGATAGCAGGTTTCCACAAACCCTTCCCCGAAGCGGTAGCCGTTGACGAACAGGCAGGGCAGCCACACGAAAAAGGGCGTTGCCAGAAACAGTAGCAAGGCGTACATGGCAAGAATCAGGATCACCGCAACGACGTAGGCAAATCCCGTTCTGGAAAGTGCCGAAAGCCCGATGAGGAGCGCGCTGCCGACAAGGCAGACCAGTTCGTACGAAACGAGGTAGATTGCGCCCACGACCAGCGCGCTCAGCATATTGTTGTTCATGCCGCCAAGAAAGCCGGAATAACTCCGCTTGCCGATCCGCATGATCTTTTCCACCTGATATGCCATGCCGGAGATACCCAGCCAGTATCCGATAAGCGCCAGAACCGCCCACCAGGAACGATTGCTGAGAATCATGGAAAAGTTACTGTAGATATCGTAAAAGGTCAGATGCTCCGCACCGCTTCGTTTCAGGTGCAGAAAGAATTCAAAATACGTCCCGTCCTTGCGCATCAGCGCGTGGAAGATTGCCGGAACCACGGCAAACGCGAACAGGTACGGGAAATTGTCGAGCACGAATTTTGCCGCGCTTTTACAATAAAAACCCGCTTTTTTCATACGCTTCCTCCCGAAAATTTGGTATCGAACGCCGCATTGCAGCGCTCGTTCTGTCTTTGTGCCAGAGGCGCGGCTGACCGCCGCACCGTCGGAAATTCTTTCAGCGATTGTGCGAAACGCGATTAATTTTCGCGTTCCGGAATTTTTTATATACTCGCCGCCGGCATTTGCCGCAACCGTACGCTTTTTATTTTATCCCTTTCGGCGCGTTTCCGAAACCGCAACGCTTAAAATTCCGCCTTGCTTTTCCGTTCAAACAAACTTAAAAGCACGGCTTTCGCGTCCTGCCCTTCAAACAAAATGCGGCAGACCGCCTCGCAAATGGGCAGTTCCACCCCGTCCTGCTTTGCCAGCATCCGCATTGCGCGCGCCGTAGCGACCCCTTCCGCAAGTTTTTCAAAAGGCTGTTTTTTGACGAACGCTTCGCCGTAGGCGCGGTTGTTGGAATAGTGCGAAAACAGCGTGGTTTCGTAATCGCCCAGATGGCACAAGCCGTAAGCGGAAAGCGCTTTGCCGCCCTCCGCCCCGATCAGGCGGGACACTTCGTGCGCGCCGCGCGCCATCAACGGACCTTTCAGGGTGGAAAGTCCCAGCCCGTCCAGCATCCCCGCGGCAAGTCCCATCACGTTTTTCGCCGCCGCGCCGATCTCGTTTCCGATCAGGTCGCAGCCGTAATAAAAGCGGATCAGCGGACTTTTGAACGCGTCGCAAAGGCGGATGGCAAGCGCCTCGTTTTTGCTGTCGATAACCATACAGTTGGGAATGCCCGCCGTAAAGTCCTGAATGTGTCCGGGTCCCAGCCAGACGGCGACGCGATCTTCGGGAAAGCCGCATTCTTCCGCCACGACGGAAAGGCGTTTGCCCGCCCCCTCCTCCAAGCCTTTCATACAAAGAACAAGGGGCGCCGCGTTTTCTGTTTTGAACGCGTCAAAGCCGGGATCCGACAAAAAAGAACGCAGTCCTTGCGCGGAAACCGAACACAGGCAGACTTCCGCGCCCGAAAGCGCCGAAATTAGGTCGCTTGTCATGCGGATCCGCTCCGGAAAGGTGACGTAGTCGTTTTTCCGTTCGGTCTTCAGTTGTAAGAAACGGGCGGAAGAGGCTCTTCCGTACACGGTCACGTCGTTCCCGATACTGTCGAGATACCAGGCGATAAACGAGCCCCATCTGCCGCAGCCTAACACGGTAATTTTCATATTCACTCTTTATTTTTCCGCCCCGGCTGCCCGGGATCGGTTTTCGTTTTCCGTTTTCTGTTTTTCTGCCTGCCGGATTTTCCGGCTTTCCGACGGAAGCGCGCTGTTTTAACCGCGCATAGCCGCGCGCTTTTACGGTCGGTGCTATTTTAATCGCGCGTTTATAGTCGGCGCCCTGAAAATTTCTTGCAATGCAGGCTATTTAACGCAGTCTTAAATTTCCTTACGGTCGGCAAGCGCTTTGGAAAGCGTGACTTCGTCCGCGTATTCCAGTTCCGCGCCGATGGAAACTCCCTGCGCGATGCGGGTAACTTTGACGCCGAGCGGCTTCAAAAGTCCGGAAATGTACATCGCGGTGGCTTCCCCCTCCACGTCGGGATTGGTCGCCATCACCACTTCTTTCACGTTGCCCTGCGCGACGCGGGCAAGCAGTTCTTTAATGCGGATATCGTTGGGACCGATACCGTCCATAGGCGAAATAGTCCCGTGCAGAACGTGATAAACGCCCTTATAGTCGCGCACCTTTTCCAGTGCCACGACGTCTTTGGGTTCCTTTACCACGCAGATGACCGACGGGTCGCGCGTTTTGCAGATCTCGCACACGTCCTGATCGGTATAGTTTCCGCAAACTTTGCAATAATGCACCTTTTTTTTCGCCGTCAGAATGGCGTCGGCAAACGCCGCCGCTTCCTCGTCCGACATATTGATCACGCGATAGGCATAGCGCTGCGCCGTCTTTGCCCCCACGCCGGGGAGTTTGGAAAAGGCGTTGATCAGCGCGCCGATCGGTTCGATAAACACATTCATGAAATTTCCCTGTATAATTGAATTGTTCTGCGATTTTGGGTCTCGTTCCGCCGCCGGGCTTTTGAAAAATTTCCGCCGCGAGGCTATAAAGGACTTCTTCTGCCGACCTTGAAAAATTTCCGCCGCCGGCTGAAAAATACCGCAAGGCGATTACATCAAACCGCCCATGTTGCCGAATTTACCCAGTTTTTCCTTGGCGAGGGCGTCCGCTTCGTCCCGCGCGGCGTTGTATGCCGCAACGATCAGATCTTCCAGCATTTCCATATCGTCGGGATCGACCGCGTCGGGCGAAATGGAGATCCCCAGCATTTCTTTTTTGCCGTTGACGGTAACCGTGACCAGCCCGCCGCCGGCGCTGCCGGAAACTTCCGCCTCTTCCAGTTCTTCCTGCGCTTTCTGCATTTCTTCCTGCATCTTTTGCGCCTGTTTCATCAAATTCTGCATCGATCCGCCGCCAAAGCCGCCGAATCCGCCTTTTCCGTATCCTGCCATACTGTTTTCCTCCGTTTTCCGCCGCCAAAGCGGAATTTACTTTTTTATTTTATTTTTTGTGCGTGGGTTGCCCGCTTTGTGCGTGGGTTTTTCCGCGCGGGTTTTATTATGCCACGGGGCTAATCCTCTGCACGTCTATCATTGCCGTTTGCCCGCCTTTCCGCCGGGCGCATTTATCTTTTGCCCGCCGATTGCGTATCTTTCCGCCGGGCGCATTTATCTTTTGCCCGCCGATTGCGTATCTTTCCGCCGGGCAGTTTAACGCTTGACGGTCACGAGATCTTCGCCGAATTTTCTTTTCAGCGCGGCGACGTCGGTCTGAAAGGAATCGGGCTTCTGCCCCGCTTTCATAACCTCCAGCCGCTTTTCCGAAATGCCGGCAAGAACGTTCTTCAGCGTTTCAAAATTGGCGGGTTTGGTCAGCACCTGATAGGTGGTGTCGTCCGCGATCAGGGTCAGCCGGTCGTCCGCTTCCTGCGAATCGAGGTCGGCGCAAGCCACCCACAGCATATTTTGCCCGGCAGAGCGCAGCGCGCGCACCAGCGTGCCGAACAGTCTGCCTTTGGGTACGGCTTTCAGCGGCGCCGCGGGGCGAACGGGTTCTGCGCTTGCCGCGGGGCGAACGGGTTCTGCGCTTGCCGCGGGGCGAACGGGTTCCGCGCTTGCCGCGGGGCGAACGGGTTCCGCGTCTGCGGCAAAGCCGTATTCTGCACCCGGCGCAAAAGCCTGCTGCACTTTGCCGGATGAAGCACTTCCGCTGCCAAAGTCTTCGCTTTTTTCGCGGCGAGGCGCGGCGGAATCATCCTCCGGCGGGGGCATAAAATTGAAATCCTCGGGCGGGGCTTCCCCCACGTCGAACACGGGCGCTTTGGGCTGCGTTTTTGGCGGAACGGGTGCGGTTTTTTGCGCCGCTCCGGCACCGGACTGAGTAGCAGCCGCGGGATTTTGCCCCGCTGCGGGTGCAACGGTTTGCCGCATAGCGGAAGCGCCGGGCGACGAAATTCCGGCAGAACCGGGCGCCGTAGCGCCCGCACTGTCCGCCGTATCGGGGGCAAGAGGCGCGGCACCGACGGCACCGGACGCGCCGGAAACGGGAGCCGCAATGCCCGCCGTCTTTAACCGTTCCACTTCCTCGGTCAACTTGTTGACGCGGTAAAGCAGCGCCGCAAGGTCGAAATCGGTTTCCGGCAGGGCGGCTTTTAAAAGAGCCGCCTCGAACAGGGTGCGGGGATAAGCGCTGTAACGCATTTTCCCGTCCAGTTCCGAAAACAAAGCAATGATGCGGAGCATGCGTTTTTCGTCCGCGCCGTCCGCAATTTTTTTGAGTTTTTGCACGTCGTCTTTGGGATAACCCAAAACGCGTTCGGGCGAGGCGCACTTTCTTGCCACGGCAAGATCGCGGAATACCCCCACCACTTCTTTGGCAAGCAGAAAGACGTTCTTTCCGCTTTTTAGGATCTCGTCGGCAGAAGAAAGCGCCGCGCCCTCGTCCCCCGAAAGGACGGTTTCGCAAAGGGCGACGGTCTTATCGCGATCGGCAAAACCCAAAACTTCGGTCACGTCGCGATAGGTCAGTTTTCCTTCCCCGTACGACAGGCAGACGTCCGCAACCGAAAGCGCGTCGCGCATGCTGCCGTTGCCGGCCTTGGCGATGGCATAAACCGCCTCTTCCTCAAAATCTTTCCCCACGCGGCGATAAATATCCGCGACGTAGTCGGCAATTTTGGGCGTATCCAGAAGGCGGAAATCGAACCGCATGCAGCGGGAAAGAATGGTCGCCGGCAGTTTTTGCGGTTCGGTCGTGGCAAGTAAAAAGACGGCGTGCGCGGGCGGTTCTTCCAGCGTTTTTAAGAGGGCGTTGAACGCCGCGTCGGTCAGCATATGCACTTCGTCGATGATATAGACTTTATAGCGGCAGGAAACGGGAGGGTATTGCACGTTTTCCCTGAGGTCGCGCACTTCTTCTACTTTGTTGTTGGAAGCGGCGTCCATTTCCACGACGTCGATATTGCCGCCGGCGAGCGCGACGCACGCCGCGCACTTCCCGCAAGGGGAACCGTCCACCGGGCTTAAGCAGTTGATGGCGCGGGCAAAAATACGCGCCGCGGTGGTTTTCCCCGTACCGCGCGCGCCCGAAAACAGATAAGCGTGACCGATTCTTCCGGTCGCGATCTGATTTTTCAGCGTTTTGACCACGGCGTCCTGCCCTATGAGCGTGTCGAACGTTTGCGGGCGGAATCTGCGATATAGCGCGAGATAGGACATCTCCCTCTCCTCCTTTTTATTTTGATTTCGGTTGAAAGCCGGGGCTCTTTTTTTGGGTTGAACGCCGGGTTTATTATGGTTGAACGCCGGCGGCGTTTATTTTCGTTGAAGCCAAAAGCTCGCTTTATGCTGAAAGCAGCAGCGCAGAAAAAACTTTGCTAAAGACTTTCTACGCCGACGTTTGCGCGTTTTCTCACGCCGCGCCGTAATCGTTCTATTCCCGCCGCCGGACTTCGTTTTCCCCGCCCGCCGCCGGATTTACGTCCCCGTCCACAGCAAAGCACCTTTACTTCCCTGCGGAAGCGAGGTATTCCTTGGTTTTTTTCCGGATACGGGCGACGGTGTTTTCCACCGAGCGCACGCTTTTGCCGATTTCCGCTGCAATTTCCTGCGGGCGGAAGCCTTTGATAAACAGGCGATACACCGCAAGTTCGCCGCTCGTCAGCGTTTTTTCGATGCCGGCTGCCGTTTCGTCCCGTTCCATCACGCAAAGCGGATCGAGAAAGGGCGACGGCTGTTCTTCGGTCAGTTCCTCGCAGGAGCGGAACGCGCGATTTTTCTGCGCGCCGTCCTTTTGCAGTTCGGAAAATACCCGCCGCCGGATACAGGTTGCGGCAAAGGTCGAAAACGCCGCCCCGCCGTCCGCCTGATAGGACAGAATGGCGTAATAAAATCCGAGCGAAACTTCCTGCTCCAGATCCTCTTTTTCCGCGCCCTGCAAATAGTAGCGGTTGAGGAAACTTTTGCGCAGCGGCTCGTATTTTTTAAACAGTTCGGAAAGCGCCGCTTCGTCCCCGGTTTTAGCGAGAAGCGCCAGCGCTTCGTCGGTTTTTTGCAAAGCCTGCGGGGCGGTTTCCGAAATTTGCGAATCTTTGGGCGCGCCGACCGCCGCATGGAAAGTATCGGGGGCGTTTTCCGCGGATTGCGAAGGTCTTGTAGTATTTTCTTCTGCCGGTTCCGGAGCCGCGCCGCCTTCTTGCGGACTTTGCAAAATACTTTCCGAGGCAGCGCTTTCTTCCGGTTCCGCCGCAAAAAGGGAGGCGGATTTCCCCTCCTGCCCCGTTATCATTTGTTTTTCCCGAGGCGCTGGCGGAGCGCTTCGTACACCACGATACCGCAGGCAACCGACGCATTGAGCGAGTTGACGCTGCCGAGCACGGGAAGGGTCACCACGTGGTCGCATTTTTCTTTGGTCAGGCGCGGAATTCCGCTGTCTTCCCCGCCGATTACAAGGCAGAGTTTGCCGGTCAGGTTGGAAGAATAGATATCCTCGCCGCCGAGTTCTGCGCCCGTGACCCAATAGCCCGCTTCTTTCACGCGGTCGATGGCGGCGTTGAGATTAGTGACGCGCGCCACTTTGACGTGGTTTGCCGCTCCTTCCGAAATGCGGATGACGGCGTCGGTCACGGCGGCGCTGCGCCTTACGGGGACGATCACCCCGTCCACCCCCGCGCATTCCGCCACGCGGAGCACGCTGCCGAGGTTGTGCGGGTCTTCGATCCCCGCCAGCATGACGAGAAACCCGTCTTTTTCTTCCGCCGCGGCTAAAATTTCGTCCAGATCGTAATAGCGATAATCGGTCGTGAACGCGATAAAGCCCTGGCATTTGCCCGTTTCGCTTTCCTTATGCAGCGCGGAACGCTCCAGATACTGGATCTTGATTTTTTTCTCCTTGGCGAGCGACAGCACGCGCAGCGAAGGCGCGTCTTTCATGCCGTTTTCCACCAAAAGTTTATCGATCGTCTTGTCCGTTTTTAACAATTCGTAAACGGCGTTTCTTCCTTCGACTTTCATATTTTCTCCTGCTTATGTTCGGGAAATCTATAATTTAAGAACCTGCCGGACTATCGGAAACGTTTCCCGGCACTTAGTTTTGTTACTTAAAGTCTGCTCCAAAATCCCGCCCGGCGGCTTTGCATTGCTTACTGCAATGCTTTCGGCTGTCCGACGGAAGTTTCGCTTTCTTTCCCCGCGACGACGGGCTGCACGTTTGCCGCGGCGGAAGTTTTTCCGCCCGACACGGCGCCGAAAAGCGCCCAAAGCCGATCGTTCCGCCCCGTGAGATACAGATACCCCGCAACCGCCTCGAACCCGGTAGACTTGTTGTACTGCGACACGCTGGCGTGTTTGGCGCGCGTGTTTTTTTTGCTGTTCCGCGCCCGGCGGAAAATCGCCTGCTCCTCTTCCGAAAGGGTTTCGTAAACGGCGTCGACGATTTTTGCCTGTTCGACGGCGGAAACCGCCACCGCGCTTTCCTTATTCAGCGCGTCCGCCTTTTTATCCGCGAGAAGCGCCGCTTTCGTGCGGACGTACAGCGTATAGACCGCGTCCCCCACGAAGGCGAGAACGACGGGATTCATCTGCCGTACTTTTGCCTCCGGCACTTTTTCGGTGATGTTCGGAAGAAAAATTTCCAAAAAAAACTCCTTTTGTCTGCCGATTATTTTCCGGCAGGAGATACTCCGTAAAATTATACCATATTCCCAGGGAAAGTTGCAACCCTTTCCCGCGTGTTTTTTTGAGAAAAGCGAGGAAAATCCACGGGATAGGTCGGCGATAAAACGCCTGCCGTTCCCCCTATTGACAAAATTGCGGTTCCGCCGTATAATATCCGCAGAAACTTGCAGGCGCCGGTCGGTTTTTCCGGCAAGCGCCGTCAGGGGGAAAAAATGAAAAAAAACCTATCCGCCGTCCAAAAAACGGCGACGATCTTATGCTTTTCGGCGACGCTTCTCGTGTGCCTTGCCCTTCTTTCGGGGTGCGGAAGGCTGCGTACGCCATGGTCGCGCATCGACCCCAATGCCAAAAACGACAAAAACGCCGTCACGTTCAGCGTTGCCGACCGCGGCGAAAAACGCGTCCTGACATACGTTTCCGCTCCGCGGGCAACCGAAATTACCATTCCCGACGGCATTGAAGAGATCGCGGACGGCGCGCTCGACTGCCCGTACGTCGAAACGCTGCATATCCCCAAAAGCGTCGTCTATCTCGACCGGAAAAGTTCCCTTTATCACCTGAAAAAAGTTCGTTTTGCGGGCGACGCAAACGACTGGTGCCAGATTCCTTACGCCTGCCGGATTCTCAAAGAAAACACTGCCCTTTATTTCGGCGATACTGCCGCCGGAAGCACGTTTTTTATTGACCGTGCGGAGAAAATCGCGCCCGGCGCCTTTGCAAATTACAAAAAAATTACCGGCGTGACTTTGTCGGAATCGGTGCGTTTCGTGGGGGAATCCGCCTTTTCGGGCTGTGCCGACCTGACGGAACTCGTCATCCTCGGCGAAGACGCCTCGTCCGCCCCGCTCCGGATCGGGAAATCTGCTTTTTCGGGTTGTACCGGTCTTACGGCAGGCGGCTGCAATCTTCGCCGCGCCGTTTCGGTCGGCGCGCAAACCTTTCAGAATTGCACTTCTCTTGCAGGCGTTCGCCTTTCGGACGAAACGACCGAAATCGAACCCGATACCTTCTCCGGCTGCACGGCGCTGAAAACGGTGACCTTCCCTGAAAATTTACAGACGGTGGGCAAGCAAGCCTTTCTTGGTTGCGAAAGCCTGCAAATCTCCGCTCTGCCGCAAAACCTGAAAACGGTGGAAGCCTATGCGTTTTCCGGCTGCAAGAGTCTGAAAACCGCGCCCCTGCCGCCCGCTCTGCAACTGTTGGGCGTAGGCGCTTTTGCAAATTGTTCGACGCTTTCCGAAGCGGTTTTGCCGGACGGACTGAGCGAACTTCTCAACCAGACTTTCTTCGGTTGCACGGCGCTTGAAAAGGTTTCGTTCGGAAAAAATTTAAAGCGCGTGGGCGACGGCGCGTTTGAAGATTGCACTTCTCTTTCCGCCGCAACGCTGCCGGAAGGGACGCTGATCCTTTGCCACGCGGCGTTTCGGAACTGTTCGGCGCTTGCCGCGGTGACCCTGCCGGAAACGCTGGCGGTTTTGGAAAACGGCGTTTTTGCAAACTGCGCTTCTCTGACCGAAATTGCGCTTCCATTAGCGCTTTCCCGTGTGGAAAGCGGACTTTTTTCCGGCTGCGAAAAGTTGCGTTCCGTCCGCTATGCCGGCACCCTTTCTTCCTGGGAAGCCGTCAAAAAATCGCCGTACTGGAACCGCGGCGGGGCATTTACTGCGGTTTCCTGTACGGATGGAAACGCCGAAATTTTGCCTGCGCAAAGCGGTCGGACTGCCGAAATTGTGCCGCAATGACGACATCTCCGAAAAATTGTCTGCGCGAAGCATCACGCTTCCCTCGTATTGCCTGCGCGAAGTATCACACTTCCCTCGTATTGCCTGCGCAAAGTATCACGCTTCCCTCGTATTGTCTGCGCGAAGTATCACGTTTCCCTCGTGCGGCTGGGGATTGTCCGCGGAAAGGCACTTATCTCCGGAACTTTGCCTATGGAAAGCGGTTTTTCCAACCCATCTCCGAAACTCTGCCCACGGAAAGAACTTCACCCCAAAACTTTGCACGCGCAAGGGGACTGCCACTGCTTCATGCTTTGGGACATTTTCTCTGAACGCGGCATAAATACAAATCGTAGGGATTTCATCTGCCATCCCTAACTATTTTTGCGGTGATAAACCGATTTATGCGGCGTTAAACGCCGCTCGTAGTACGTCCAGTACAACTTCGGGCGTTTGCCTTGCCTAAACGAGCCGCGTTGCGGTCGGTTTCTCATCCGCAAAAATGCTACGCACCGAAAAGAGCGCATTTTTTGATGATTTTTTGCGAGCGTGAGGGTTGCTGTACTTGATGTACTGCGCCCGAACGGTCGCGGAAAATGGCGAAAAAGACGCCTTTTCGGTAATTAGTGATGACGAATGGAATCCCTAGCATAAATTTTTTTACTCGCAGACATATAAAGTAATATAAAAATTACAAGCCCCGCCCGCCGCAAAATGCGGCGGGCGGGGCTTTTCGGCGTTGATTACGCTTTCCATACCGCCACTTACGACAGATTTCCGCGGCGCGGCGGGCGGGGCTTTTTCTTCGCGGACGGCATTCCTTTATTTTTCTTATTATCTCCCCGTCACTCGATTTTTGCCGAGAGATAGGCGGCGATCCCCTTAAAAATCGCATACGCCACCGCGCTTTGATAGGATTCGGTCAAAAGCAGCGCTTCGTCTTCCGCATTAGACAAAAAGCCGCATTCCGCAATGCAGGAGGGAACGGACGTACATTCCAGCATATAATAGTCGCCGGCAAGCGGCTTGTAGTCGCGCTCACCCAAAGCGTTAAATTCTTCCTGCAAAAAGGATGCCAGCGCCCTGCCCTCCTTGCTGCCGCCGAGGTAAAAGGTCTGCCCGCCCCGCCTCCTGCCGTCCGAAAAATAGTTCATATGTACCGAAATCACAACGTCCGCACCCGCGTTTAAAATGACGTCCCGCCGCTTTTCCATATCCCGCCGTTTGAATCCCTTGCCGGGGAAGCCGTAAAGCCCGGC
This sequence comes from uncultured Clostridia bacterium, assembly GCA_934272745.1. Classification (GTDB taxonomy): domain Bacteria; phylum Bacillota; class Clostridia; order Christensenellales; family Borkfalkiaceae; genus SIG402. The sequence continues at coordinate 15,542 of CAKQSI010000033.1, forward strand.
GGAACTTTCCCTTGTCATGACCACGGTAAAGCCGGAAGAACGCAGCAAATCGCGCAATTTTTTTGCGACGGCAAGGTTGAGTTCGCTTTCCTTTACGCCCGTTTTTTTGCCCACCACGCCGCCGTCCACACCGCCGTGTCCGGCGTCAACCACCACGACGCCGCGCAGGTAGTCTTTGGATTCGGTCTGTCGCGCGCCCGTTCCCGCGGCGCAGGCGGAAAGGCTCAGAGAAAACAGACTTAGCAATGCCGCCGCAAGAAGCGCCGCCCCCTTACGTACGGATCTTGCCGTCGTTTTAAACGCGGACCTTTGCGCGACGTTCTGTTTATCTGCCTTGCGCGGAAATTCCCTCTTGTTGCATGTCTTACGCATAACTTTTGCCCCTGTCCTGCCGGCGGATTTCATCACCGACTTATGCGCGGAGTTTGTCGTCACCCCCATACCGGCAATGCCCGACCTTGCGCCTGATTTCCCCGCCTGCTCGTCCGTTTTTGCCATACGCCCCTCCGTTTTCCGATTTTACCTCGTTGCTTTTGCCCCGAAACGGCGCCGCAGCGCTGCCGCTCTAAAAGCGCCCGCGCGGACAAAAAGCGCCCTTTCGGTAAGAAAACCCCGTCCCCGTTTGACCGATTATATTGCAAACATATGTTTTCATATGGCGACGAAGAGGCTTTTTTGCGCCCTTGTCCTTACGAAAAAGCATCTCCGCCCGGCAGCAAAAATTCCCCTTGAAAAGCGTGGGGGAACGCGCCGCGCCCCCGGTTTTTCGCCAAATTCTGTCAAAAATTCCGGCTTTTTGCCGCCCCGAAGTCGCCCGGCAAAAGTTATCCACAACGCCATCCACAAAACAGATGTTTTGGTGGATAACTTTGTTCATTTGCTGTTTGCGGCGAAATTCGGGGCAGGTTTTCCGGAGTTATCCACAATTTTTCGGCAATTTTATCCACTTATCCCGAATAATTTCGAGCGGATTTCCCCAAAAACGCGCGACGTTTACGGAATTTCGCACCAAATTTTATTGCCTTAGCCAGGCGTTTATGCATAACTCCTTGCAGTTATCCACATTTTCCCCTTGCGGAAAAACCGCGGCAAAATCCAAACGCGAATCCCCCTCGTTCGGCTTGCCCTATTTTGTTTGCGTTTTGTTTGCCTTTTGATATTTCTTGCGGGTGCTTTCTCCCCCGCGCAGGTGCCGCTCGGCAAGATTTTGCGCAAGCACGGCTTTCACCTTTTTGTACAACTTTTCGTCTAATTTCGGCAGGCGTTCGGTCATATCCTTATGCACGGTCGATTTGCCGAGATGAAATTCTTTTGCCGCCACGCGCACGGTGGCGCCCGTTTCCGCAATGAACGCGCCGCAAGACAACACGCGCCTTTTCATATCTTCCCACATAGCACTCCCTCGTTTTTTCAGCCTGGTATACGCTATGCGGAAATTTGTCGAATTATGCCACAGGGAAGCCGCCGATCCCCCGCCCGCCGCCAGAAGGCGGCAAAAAAAGACGAAAGCCCCTTGCCCGCACTCAAACAATAACGTTCCCGGCAACCCTCCGTTCGGAAAAGATTTTCTCTCACCACGCCAAGCGGCAAAACAACGTCCGCAATCCCGGGCGGCGACCATAATGCCGGCGCCACGAACGGAAAAATCACCCGGCACTCCGAACAAAAAATAATACCGGCGCCCCTCCCGAATAAAAAATAACGCCCGGCGCCCCTGCGGATTTTCCGCAGGGGCGCCGGGCTACTTATCTCCATCCGGCTTACTTATCTCTATCCAAATTATTTCTTTGCCACGGTCAGCAGACGGTAGCAGTTTTTCAGTTCCAGACCGCGCACGTTTTTCAGCGTTTTGCCCTTTGCGGTGCGCTTTTCGATGGACACGTCTTCGGTATTGACGCTGAAGATCTCTCCGGACATATCCTCGATCACGACGTCGTACGGGTTGGTGACGTAAGAAACGAACAGCACTTCGTCCTCGTCGTCTTCCAGCGGAGCGATGGTCACGCCCTTGCTTCTTCTTTGCAGCGGGCGGACGTCTGCTAAAAGGACACGCTTAAAGTAGCCCTCGGTCGTAACCACGACGATCTCGCCCTCGTCCGTAACCTGACCTGCATACACCACCATATCGCCGCGGTCAAGCTGCATACCTATGACGCCGGAAGCGATTCTGCCCTGCAAAGGCAATTCCGCTTTGGTGGCGTTGAGGCACATGCCGCGCGCGGTGACGAAGAACAGCGTGGTGTCTTTTTTGTCCTCTTCCACCGTAACGACGCTGTCGCCCTCTTTCAGTTTGATCGCCTGGAAAGAAGCTTTCGCCACGTCGTATTCCGACCAGTCGGAAGCCTTGACCTGCCCCAGTTTGGTAAAGAACAGCAGCGACCCCTTGGGTACGGTTTTGGAAACGCCGAACAGCGCCACCGGTTTTTCGCCCGGTTCGGGCTTTACCAGTTGCTTGAACGGCACGCCCTTTTCCTTGTACTTGGCTTCGGCAAGGTCGTTGACGGGCAGGCGGTAGCAGTTGCCGCGATCGGTAAACGCCAGCACGGTGTCGCCCTCTTCTACGCGGATAGCCGAAAGGAAGACTTCGGACAGCGTGGACGAATCGGAAATGACCTTTTTCGCGTTGCCGTACAGCCGTTCGGGAATCTTTTTCAGGTTGCCGCGCGCGGTGAGCGCCACGACGAACTTGCTCTTTTCGGGCTCCTCTTCCTCTACCTTGGTCTGAATTTTTTCTTTCATGCCCACGATTTTGGTAAGGCGATCGGAACGGAAGGTTTTCTTGATCTCGGTCAGTTCTCTTTTGACGATGGACATCTGCTTTTCGCGTTTTTCAACGATTTCGCTGAGTTCTTCGATCTTTTTGCGGAGATCCTCCAGTTCCTTTTCGAGGGTCAGCACTTCCAGTTTATTGATGCGGTACAGGCGCAGATCGAGAATGGCTTGCGCCTGTTCGTCCGAAAGGTCGAACCGTTTTTTCAGGTTGGCTTTCGCCGTCGGGGTATCTTCCGCTTTGCGGATGATGCGGATAACCTCGTCGATATTGTTGCAGGCTTTGACCAACCCCTCTAAAATATGGCAACGGTTTTTGGCTTTTTTCAGGTCGAATTTGGTACGTTTTAAGACCACCTGGCGCTGGAATTCCACATAATACGCGATGATCTGCATCAGTCCCAGTTGCTGGGGTTTGCCGTCGGCAATCGCGACCATGTTGATACCGAACGTCGATTCCAGATCGGTATACTTAAAGAGGTCGTCCACCACCTGTTTGGGCTGCGTGTCCTTTTTCAGTTTGATGACAACGCGGACGCCGTTCAGACGGTCGGATTCGTCCGCAATGTCCTGAATGTTGATAAGGCTGCTTTTTTTCTCTTCCCTAAGGTCGGAAATGCGGGTCACGAGCGAAGTTTTGTTGACCTGATACGGAAGTTCGGTATAAACGATGGAATACTTATCGCCCGATTTTTCGATTTTATAATCGGCGCGCATGGTGACCTTGCCGCGTCCCGTTTCGTACGCTTTGACAAGATCTTCCCCGCCGACGAGATATCCGCCCGTGGGAAAGTCGGGACCGGGAATATACTTCATCATATCGGCAAGGGTCATTTTGGGCTTGTCGATATAGGCGCAGACGCCGTCGATCACTTCCGCGAGGTTGTGCGGCGGAATGTTGGTTGCAAGACCGACCGCGATACCGCTGGTTCCGTTGACCAGCAGGTTGGGATATCTCGACGGCAGCATATCCGGTTCCAGCTGCTTATCGTCGTAGTTTAAACTGAACGGCACCGTCTCTTTTTCGATATCGCGCAGCATCTGCAGCGCGATGGGGCACATTCTCGCTTCGGTATAACGCATGGCGGCGGCGGGGTCGCCGTCCACCGAGCCGAAGTTGCCGTGTCCGTCAACCAGCGGCTCTCTCGTATTGAACGGCTGCGCCATACGCACCATGGCGTCGTAAACCGAACTGTCCCCGTGGGGGTGGAATTTACCCAAACAGTCGCCGACGATACGCGCACTTTTGACGAACGGCTTGTCCGGAGTCAGACCCAGTTCGTTATACATGGTATAAAGAATACGACGCTGCACGGGTTTTAATCCGTCTTCCACGCGGGGCAGCGCGCGTTCCAGAATTACGTGTTCCGCGTAAGGCATCATGGAATTATGCAGAACGTCTTCCAAAGAACTTTGGAACAAGCCCTTTTTGTTTTCGTTTTCCATTGTTCCCTCTCCTTACTTTTTGAGTTTGAGGAAAGAATCCTCTTTATTGAAGTTGGCGTGTTCGGTGATATATTTTTTACGGAGATCGACGTTGTCGCCCAAAAGGACGGTGATCAGCCGTTCGGCTTCCGCCCCGTCTTCGATGGTGACCTGCATCAGGTTGCGCGTCTTGGGGTCCATCGTGGTTTCCCACAGCTGCGAGGGGTTCATTTCGCCGAGACCTTTATAGCGCTGAATCTGATAACCTTTGCCGATCAGTTCGCATTTCGATTTCAGTTCGGAATCGTCGTAGGCGTATTCCACGCGGTCGCGCTTGAACACTTTATACAGCGGCGGCATGCCGATGTAAACGTGCCCTTCGGTGATCAGTTCTTTCATATACCGGAAGAAGAACGTCAGCAGGATCGCGCGGATATGCGCGCCGTCCTGATCGGCATCCGAAAGAATGATGATCTTGTCGAAGTTGAGATCTTTCAAGGTAAAGTCGCTGCCGATGCCCGTGCCGAGCGCGGAAATGAGCGTGCGGAATTCCTCGTTTTCGATGACCTGATTGATGCGCTTTTTTTCGACGTTCAGCGGTTTTCCGCGGAGCGGAAGAATGGCTTGATATTTGCTGTCCCGTCCCTGCTTGGCGCTGCCGCCCGCACTGTCGCCCTCGACGATGAACAGTTCGTTATCAGCGGCTTTTCTGCTGCGGCAGCCCGCAAGTTTGCCCAGCGTATTGAAACTGTCGATCGCATTTTTGGAACGCGCCAGTTCCTTGGCGTGTTTTGCGGCAAGACGGGCTTTTGCGGCGCCCTGCGCTTTTTTGATGATCGCTTCCAGCGTGGCGGCGCTGCCGCGTTCGGCGGAAAAGTTCTGCAATGCCGAAACGGTAAAACCTTCCACCGCGGGGCGCGCTTCGGGATTACCCAGTTTTTGTTTGGTCTGCCCCTCGAACTGTACCGACTTCATTTTGATAGACAAAACCGCGGTGATGCCTTCCCGGAAGTCGTCGCCCAGAAAGTTTTCGTCTTTGTCTTTCAGAAACTTTTCTTTGCGGGCGTAGTCGTTCAGCGCCTTGGTAAGTCCGGATTTGAAGCCGATTTCATGCATGCCGCCTTCCGGCGTCGGAATGTTATTGACGTAGGAAATGATGGTGTCCGCGTACGCGTCCGTATACTGAATGGCGAATTCCACGCGGATACCGTCCGCTTCCCCGCTGCAATAGATGGGCGTGGGGAAAAGCACGGTTTTGCCGGTATTGATGTCCGAAACGAAGTCGCGAATGCCGCCTTCAAAGCAATAATCGACGGTCATCGGCGTATCTCCCCGCTCGTCGATCAGGTGGATTTTTAAGCCTTTGTTTAAGAATGCGACTTCTTTCAGGTGCTTGCTGACCACGTCGAAATCGAACCTGACCGTTTCAAACACGGCGGGATCGGGCTTGAAGCAGACGTAAGTGCCGCGCTTTTGGGTGCGCTTTCTGGTGTTCAGCAAAGGCGCTACCGGCACGCCGGAATGATACTTTTTGGTTTCCGGATCGTAGTAGCTATGGAACTCCATTTTATAGATCGTGCTGCGGTAGACTTCGACTTTCAGCCATTCGGAAAGCGCGTTGGTGACCGACGCCCCTACGCCGTGCAACCCGCCCGAAAAACTATAGTTGTGGTTGTCGAATTTCCCGCCGGCATGCAGTTGGGTAAAGACGACTTCCACGCCGGAAATCTTCATTTTGGGGTGAATATCGGTCGGAATGCCTCGCCCGTTGTCTTCAACCGAAGCGCTGCCGTCGGCAAGCAATTTCACGGTGATTTCGTCCGCAAAACCGTTTGCCGCTTCGTCAACGGCGTTGTCGACGATTTCCCACAGAATGTGATGCAATCCGGTTTTTCCGGTGGAACCGATATACATTCCGGGGCGGACGCGGACGGCTTCCAGCCCTTCCAGTATCTCGATATCACCGGCATCGTATTTCTTTTCTGCCATAAATCTTTCTCCTTTGATCGGCGTCTGGTTCTTTATTTTTCATCGCCGGGAAACGCTTTTTGCTTTGGGCTGTCTTCGGAAATCTTCGCCGGCTGCCCGGCTTTTTATGCGACTCAGAGGAAAACTCGCCGGCAGCGTGTTCTTTTTGCGGCTCAGAGGAAAACTCGCCGGCAGCCCGTTTTTAGGGAAATGCGGCGGCAGCCCGTTTTTAGGGAAATGCGGCGGCAGCCCGGCTTTTCACGGACTATCTTGGAAAACTTGCCGGCAGCCCGGCTTTTAAAGACTGCTTTGGGGAAGAAAATCTTCCGCCGCGGCGCCGCTCTTTTCGGGTTTCCCTTGGAAAATTTTCCGCCGTTTTGCGCCGCAAGAAACAAGGCTTTTTAACAGCACGCAATGCCCGGATATGAAAAATAAAGAATTTGCACCGAAACTTATTGTACCACATTATTTGGTATTTTTCAACTTTATTCGACACAAAATATCTTCTTTTTTCCATAAAAATGCAGAAATTTCCGCACTCAATGCGCTGGTTTTCCATATTTTGCATTTTTATACGCAGACGCGTATTTTTATAACGGCAAAATCCGACAGATTGCGACGCTGCATAATATACAACCGACATATTGCGGCAAATTCTGCGGCTGTGCGGTTTAACCTTTCACTGCTTGTTTTATGCCGTCTTTGAATTCCCTTTGCAAAACTTTCCACAGTTGCTGATTTTTTCATCTTTATCCAACACGCCGACCGCCGGTTTTCGCCCCCTATCTGCCGAAACACCCAAAACTCCACCCCTCTTACCCGTTCGCTCCGCCGCAAACTTCTCTGCCGCATTTAAAGAGGAATCACAACAACAAAAAGGCAGATGCGATAAAAAATGCACTGCCACAAAAAGGCGCGGGCGTAATATAAAGCGCGGGCGCAATATAAAAGGCGCGGGCGCAATATAAAAGG
>CAKQSI010000034.1 GCA_934272745.1 uncultured Clostridia bacterium
GGTTGTATTTGTGTGGGCGATCGGCGATCGCCCCTGCAAAAAATGCGTTTTAAGATTAAATTTCTCTATTGCCGCCCGCAGCAGTCGGGCAGGGCACCCGTTTCGTATTTCGTCCCTATCAGCCGTTCAGGGAAGAAAAGGTGTAAATCTTTTGCAGCAGCGCGGGACTGATAACCGAGCGGAATCTGCCGATATAAATAAACACGCGGCGGAAGAATTCGCGGTTGTCGCCCGCGGGGACGTATGCCGGAAGCCGGGAAGAACGCAGCGGGGAATCGTCCACGAACAATTTTTTGAATTCCGCCTTCTCGCGCGCGGTCAGCGTGACCAAAAACGCGTCCTGTGCGCCTGCTGCGCCGAACACGTCGGGCAGCGTTTCGGAAACGCCGTCCGCTCCCTTCCGATAAGCGCCGTAAGCCGCCGAGCCCGTCGCGCCGTAAGCCGCCGAGCCCGTCGCGCCGTAAGCAGCGCCGTGGGTTGCGCCGCTTTCCACGGTGCCGGTAGCGGAACCGTCAATATTGTCCGCAACGAAAGAGGGGTGCAGCGCTTCGCTGTCGGCGTTGAAGTCTGCCGCAGTGCTTCCCGCGGGCATTTGCTTGCCGATTTCAAAGTCGTTTTCGCCGAGAATAACGGTGTCGCTTGCGCCGGACGCAGTCGCTTCGCTTGCGGCGGAGGCGGCGGGAGCCGTCGCTTCTTCCGCGGAAAGTTCCTGATAGGCGGGCGCGTCTTCCTTATTCCAGACCACTTCGTCGGGCAGAGCCGTGCATTTCTTGATGGATTTTCCTACGGTGATCGAAAGAATCGTGCAGAGCAGCGAAACGCCCAAAAGTACGCCGTAGCAGATGCCGAACAGCGGCTTTACGTCGGCTTTGGAGGATTTCGTAAGGAAGCAGAGGGGGAACAGGAACGCGCAAAGCACCGCAATCATGGTGACGATATGCAGCGTCGCGTCGAATCCTTGCGAGCGTTTGTTGCCGAACGCGAGGTGCGTCCAGAACAGGTTAAACGCCACCAGCGCCGGAACCGCAAAATAAATCCATTTGCCGACTTCGGCAATCGCTTTGGACTTGGTCATGCCCGTAAAGTCGATGATCAGAGCGTCTTTCATTCCGGTCGGGAAGGTGAGAAAGAAGCCGCATTCGGCGTTTACCGTGCTGCTTTTGAACACGGGGAAAAGCGTCGCCGAAAGCGAAAGCAAGCAGAAAAGCGTGGTGAAAACCTTCAGCGCCGCGTTCTTCTTTTCCGCCTTGCGGGAAGCGGCAACGCAGCCGCCCACGATAAGCCCGATTAAAAGTATGCCGTAAATTCTGCCGAACACCGAATAATCCCACAAAAACTTCAGTTCCTTCAACGTTTTCAGCGAAAGCGTAACGTTGTTCGTCGCAAATACGAGTCCTACGGTGTTCACGTCGCGGAAAAAGGACAGAAACGCCAGCGCGGTCGTAACGCCGTAAACCGTGACGTAAGCGCCTTTCGCACGCTTGCCCTTGGCAAACAAAAAGCAAATGGTAAAAACGACGTTGATAAGGACGGCTGCAAGCGGCGCAAAGGCGTAAATATACGTCTGGGCGTCAAACGTCCCTTTGTCTTTAAATATCGTCTTGAAAAGGTCCAGATACTGTGCGAACAGCGAATCGCGGCTTTCGGTTTTGCTCAGAAAGAAAAACGCGATAAGACCCGCGGAAACGAGTACGGTCAGTACTTTCAGAAAAACGAGACCTGCCGTGCGTTTACGTTCCATAAAAATCTCCTTAGGCAGCGGAAGTTTCCGCGCCGCTATGTCATCATATAATGCCGCTATGTCATCTCTATATAATATAGTTAGAAAAACACACCTATAATATACACCAAAACGTACGTCTCTGTCAAGCCGTCAGCATAAAAAGAAGAAACGCAGTTCCTTTCAAAACGATTTTTTCCGTATGGCTCCGCCGCATTTCGGGAAAAGAAGCCGCAACTTTCGTTTTTTATGCAGAAAACCGTTGAAAAAAAACCGAAAATGCGCTATACTGTTTTAATAACCGAAACTGTGCCCGCAAGTTGAGCGGATTTTTTCGCTATTTTAAAAAGCGAGCAGATTTTTCGCTTCTTTTGCGAAAAAGTACGGGGCAGGCGATTTTCGGCAACCGAAAGGGGTAAAATAATTATGGATCTCGAAATCGGGACGACGTTAAAACTCGTCAAAGCAAAAACGGGGATCGACGTCGATCTCTACGCAAAGACCGGAAAATTCTTCGTTTCCACGCGGGAAGAAAAGGCGGACTATCCGCTGCATACCGACGTGGAGGAAATTCTGCAGGACGAAGCCGCAAACAAAACTTACTTTTCCGTCCGCTACAGAAGGACCGACCTCATCGGCGTGATCGACGGCACGGATAAGACGGCGAAAAATTACGCCGCGCTCATCTGCGGCGTGATCGAGGGACAGACGGGCAGAGAATCGGGTCTTACGAAGGAAGAGGAATTAAAAAGCATTCTTCTCGGCGACTACAACAAGACCCGCGTGCAGCGCTTCCGCGAAAAATATGCGCTGCCGGACGTGCCGTGTTTCGTTTTGGCGTTCCCCGCAGGGACGAAAACGGCGGAACTTCTTGATTTTTTGAAAAACTACGACGAGAACCGCGCGGACAGCGCCGTTGTGATGGACGACAACGGCTGCGCGTTCGTCAAGTTTTTAGACAAGGATACGCAGTCGGTCTTCCAGTCGCCCACCGAGTACGCCGAAACGCTGGCTTCTTCCGTCGAAATGGAATTGGGGCTTTCGGTGCGCATCGGCGTGGGCTGCGCCGTAAAGGAATTCCACGAAGTCGGCACTTCCTATCAACAGGCGGCAACCGCGCTCCGTATGTCTACCGCGTTCGGTTCCAAAGGTTTGGTACATACCTATCGGGAGTTTTTGCTCGTCCGCATGCTGGAAGACGTGCCTAAGTTTAAGCTGAAAGAATATCTGTCCATTCTGGCGGACGCGGATTCCCGCGCGGTGTTTCAGGACGAAGACCTGATGAATACCGCGGAGGAGTTTTTGGAAAACAGCCTCAACGTCAGCGAAACTTCCCGCAACCTCTACATGCACCGCAACACGCTGATGTATCGTCTGGATAAAATCGAGCGTTTGACGGGGTTGAATATCCGCTCGTTTGAAGATGCGGTTTCCTTCCGCCTCATCACCATTTTGTATAAAGTTCTGGATTAAAATAAATACAGCAGTATAGTATTTTATTATACCATATTTTGGTATTGTTCTGTTGTTGTTTGAGATAGGCGTTTCCGGCACCGCTTTTGCGCCGGAAATGCCGGCATCGGATTCGCCCGGTACGAAAATCAAGGAGAATTTATGGCAGACGAAAAAGATAAAAGTTCCCCCGCGGGGGAGACGACCGATAAGGAAAAGGTAAAATCTGCGGCGGACAAAACCGCGGCGGATAACGCGGATACGGGCGGCACTGCGGCAGTGAAAGAAACGCCGGACAAAACCGCGGCAGATACCGCCGCGCCCGAAAAAGGAAAAGCAAAGGCAAAAACGAGTAAACCTTTTCGCGTGGTCGCTTCGGTGCTTGCCGCGCTGATCATTCTTTCCGCAACTTTTTTTGCCGGTTACCGCGTACGGGAAAGGCAATTAAACGCCGAAACGCGCACGCTGGACTGGGTGATCTCGCAGATCAAGCGCAATTATTACGAAGACGTTACGTCCGAAGAGATCGTGTCCGCCCTCTCTTACGGCTTGCAGCAGAAATTGTTTGATCCCTACTCCGGGTATTATTCCGCAAAGGATTACGCCGAGATCAAAAAAAGTATGCAGGGTATAAAACTGGGCATCGGCGTTTCGTTTTATAATGAGGAAAAAGCGCGGATCTACCGCGTGGTGGGCGGTTCCCCGGCGGATCAGGCAGGCTTTTTGAAAAACGAAGTGATCACGGGCGTTCGCCTGACTTCTGCCGGCGGGGCGTTCACCAAGTGCGAAACGCTTGCCGCGTTCACTTCGGCGCTTGCCGCCCTGCCCGAAAACGAAGATATCGACTTTTTGGTGCAAAGCGGGGAAAAGGAAATCGTCCGCACCGCCCAAAAAGCGGAATACACACAGAAAACCGTGTTGTATTTCAATTCGGAAGACTTCCCTTCGCTTCCGCAGGACGCCGCCTATATCCGGCTGGATACCTTTACCGGCAAGGTGACGGAAGATTTCGACCGGGCAATGGCGCAGTTTAAAGCGGAGGGCAAAAGCAGACTCATTCTCGACCTGCGCGACAACGGCGGGGGAAGAATCGACTATCTCGCTTCGGTCGCCGCCCACTTGGTAAACGGCGAACAGGGCAAAAAGGTTCCGCTGATGAAGATTTCCTATAAAAAGTCTTCGGAAGTGTTCGACACCGAAAAAATCGTCTATCACAGTTACGGCTTTACCGCGATCAAAGTGTTGGTCAACGGCAACACCGCCTCCGCTTCCGAAGCGCTGGTGGGCGCCATGCTGGACTACGGCAGTATTACGCTTGCCGACGTGTACGGCACGACCTCCTACGGCAAAGGAATTATGCAGACGACTTATCCGCATTACGGGTACGGCGACGCGATCAAACTTACCACGGCGAAAATTCTGTGGCCGGTGTCGGAAACCTGTATTCACGGCGTTGGCGTCGTCCCCGGCGTGGTGAAGGAAGACGGGCTCGGCACGACTGTATATTCCTTTGAAAAGGACGGCGTGCTGATGGCGGCGTTTGCTTCCATCTTGGGTTGAACCCTTAAGACCGGGGGAAAACTCTTAAGGCGGGCGAGCGTTTGTCTTGGAAAAATTCGTGCGGCAGCGCTTGCTTTGGCGTCGCCCCGTGCGTTTGCATTAAGGTTGAACCTTCGATTTGCATTAAAATTAAGCCCGTGCGGTAGCGCTTGTTTCCGCTTTGGCAAAAACCCGCAAAGTATTTGCGTTGCGGCGTTGACGATTTTTGCTAAAGTTAAAATATAATCGGATTTTGCGGCGGCGGCGAGGCAATTCATTTGCCCCGCCGCAAGTTTTACTTTGATAAGGGAGATGTTCCGAAAATTGCAATACGTATCGCGATTTTCGGTACGTAGGGCAATTCCCCGGACAAAATTAACGGCGCACGAGAAATATCTACACGCGTTCGGTTTCGTTCAGCAGTCTTAAAAAAGTGCGGTTCATTTCGCTGCCCTCTGCAAAAACGGGGGCGGCGCTATCCGGCGTACTTTTCCCGGCAGGGCTGCCAAACCCTTGCAGATCGCTTAGCAGGGTCAGCAGCGTTTCCGCCGGAATTTTGCCGGATAATACGGCGGAAAGCGGGTTTTCGTTACCGTTGGACAGCAGGTCAAATACGCCGCTTTCTTTTAAGTCGCCCGCCATTTTCAGCGCCCGCGTCAGCGTGTCTACCGGCAGTCCGCCCGGGTTTTTCCCGCCGCTTTTTAAAAGTAGCGGCAATAGCAATAAAGGAATGAGATTCATTTTTTCCTCCGGAAAATTTGCAAAAGGTCGCGTTTTTGCCGCGCTTTGCATATAGTAAACAAAGGGAAAGGAGGGAAGTATTTTGAGAGATTTCGGTTCCTATCGCGGCATTCCGGGCGGCGGTAATTCTGATCGTCCCGCATCTGAAGAGGAGGAAACGCTTGCTGCGTTTGCAAAAAAATACGAGGGGAAGACCGAGGGCGAAATGATCGAGGAAATTTTAAAAGTCGCAAAGGAAAGCCGCAGAAACGGTACCCTGACCGACGCCGACGTCGATCGCTACGTCGCGCTTCTTTCCCCGATGCTGGGGGAAGAAAAACGCAAAAAACTGTATGCTGTCGCGGCAAAGTTAAAGACGGGAAAATAAAAGAAGCGGCGGGGAAGCAGTACTAAAAATGAGATAACGGTATTCAAAATTTGGCAAAGCAGAACCAAAAACGAGATAACGGTATTCAAAATTCGTTACGGGCGCGCCGGAAAATCCGGCGCGCCGAAATTTTTGCCGTAACCGTCCGTTTTATTTTCAGACCTTAACTCAGGCTTACAGACCTTAACTCAGGCTTAGCGGAAGCGACTTTAACCCGGAAGAAACGTCGCCCCTTGTTCTGTTTCCGCAAGCAGCGCCTTGGCTTCTCATTCTCTTTCCGCAAGCAGCGCGTCGGTAGCGGACAAAAAATCGCGGATTTCACTCGCCGAATTGTGCGGGGAAAGGCTAACGCGCAAGAGTCCGTTTTCGTCGGTTCCAAGCGCCCGGTGCAACAGCGGCGCGCAGTGATAGCCGCCGCGCACGGCAATATCAAACTGTTCCGAATAGTCGTCTGCCAGTTCCTGCGAGGGGTAATTTTCGGCGGCAAAGGACACGATGCCGAACTCGTTGGGCTTTGAGAACAGCGTCAGTTTTTTGCGCTTTGCAAGTTCCTGAATCAGCAGTTTGGTATGCCCGTATAAAATCTCGGCAAAACTGTCCATATAGCGGTTTAAATACCCCACCCCCTCTGAAAGGGAAGAGATTGCGGGCAGGTTCAGCGTGCCGCTTTCCAAACGGTCGGGGTATTCTTCCGGCTGGCGCGGCGAAAAGGAAGCGCTTCCCGTGCCGCCGTAAAGCCACGGGCGGATTTCCACCCCGGGTGAAAACAGCAGCGCGCCGCTCCCTGCGCAGGCGTACAGCCCCTTGTGCCCGGCAACGCACAAAACGTCGACGCCGTGCCGCCGCATATCGATGGCGGTATGCCCGGCGCTTTGCGCCGCGTCCAGTAAAAACAGCACGCCCGCACGCTTCAACGCGGCGGAAATTTCGGATAGCACGATGCGGTCGCCCGTTACGTTTCCCGCATGGGACAGGCAGCAAAGCCGCGTGTTTTTCCGGACGGCGGCGGTCACTTCTTCCGCGGTTACGGGGTGGAACCGCGATACGGGCAGAACGGTCAGTTCGATAACGCCCGTTTCCTGCAAATGAAACAGCGGTCTCAGGACGGAATTGTGCTCTTCCGCGCTGGTAATCACATGATCGCCCGGGCTCAGAATACCGAAAATTGCGGTATTGAGCGCTTCCGTACAATTTTTGGTAAAAATCACGCGGTTTTTGTCCGGCGCGTTGAAAAAGTCGGCAAGCGCTTCCCGCGCACGAAATACAATGTCCGCTCCCGCCACGCTCAGGCGATGACCGCTTCTGCCCGGGTTCGCCAAAAGGTATTTCATGGCGGAAACGGCGGCGTTCGTGCTGCAATAAGGCTTAAATCCGCCGGTCGCGGCGTTGTCAAAATAGATCATAAGCACCTCACGGAAAATCGCCCCCGCGCATATTTTGTAGTAGAAAACCGTGCTTTTCGCGGGGCGCGGCTTTTTTATTACTATATGAACCGCGCCTTCCCTTTATGAAAGGCGGTGGTCCGGTGATTTTTTTTTGACGAAGGAGGAAACGAAAATGAGATACGGTCTTGCAACTTTCCGCGTGCGGACGGAAACCATGCGGTTTTTCGGCGCGATGAAGCGGCGCGGCGTGCCGGTAGCGGTGGTCAACACCCCGAAAGAGGCGCACGTCGGCTGCGGCGTTTCGGTGCGCTTTCCCATTGAGGGATGGAACGTCGCGCGCAGCATTTTGCGTTACGGCGGGTACGATTCGTTTGCCGGTTTTTTTGAACTTTTCCGCTACGGCGCAAAAACGGTGGTCAAAATGCTGTAAGTTTTTGGCAGGGTTTCGTGCCTGCGGGGACGGCGGGTTTTTGCGGAGTTCTTAAATTTTAGATATCGGAAGTTTCGTCCGGGTTCTTGTACGCAAGCAAAACTGACGGAATTTCAAATGCGCCCCGCAAGTCTTTGCCTTGCGGGGCGCGCCGGCGCAAATTTAAAACTCGTTTTAAAATTGAGGTTCCGTAATTTTTAATATCGTCAAATTTTGCCGGTTGGCGGCAGAAGCACGTCTGCTTTTTTTCGTGAGGGGAAAGTCATGCCGCCCGTTTTCTGCCATTTCCGGAAAATCGTTTCAAAAACCACGAAATTGCATTGCGGCGGGTGCAGAACCCTTTCAAACGATTGTCTTTTTACGGGAAACGTGGTATACTATTCTTGATAAAGTATGCCATGCGCCTATATAAAGGGTTTTGCGAAGCAACTGCATATTGTCCGCATAAAGGGTTTTGCGAAACAACTGCATGCTGTCCGCGGAACCGATGCCGTACTTTTCTAAAAATAAAACGTTACCAAAGAAAAATTATGTGGAATGAAGAAAAAGTTGCGGATCTTTTGTCCCGCTTTCATCAAAAATATCCCGACCCGCGCCCGGCGCTTTTTTACGGCAGCGCGTACGAACTTCTGGTTGCGGTCATTTTGTCGGCACAGTGCACGGACGAGCGGGTCAACCGCGTGACGGCGACGTTGTTTCCCGCATACGACACGCCCGAAAAAATGGTCGCTCTGACTCCGGACGAGCTGGGGCAAAAAATCTATTCCTGCGGCTTATACCGCGCTAAGGCGGAACACATTCTTTCCGCTTCGCACGATATCATCGCGCGGTTCGGCGGACAGGTTCCGGGAACGATCGAAGGACTTCGCACCCTTGCCGGCGTGGGCGAAAAAACGGCAAACGTTGTATACAGCGTATGGTTCGGCGGGGCGGCGATTGCGGTGGATACTCACGTTTTCCGGGTGTCGAACCGCATGGGGCTTTCCCACAGCACCAACCCTTCCGCCTGCGGCAGAGATCTAAGAAAGATCCTGCCGGAAGATAGTTGGAGCCGCGCCCACCACTATCTCATCTTTCACGGCAGGCAGGTCTGCTTTGCAAGGAATCCCGATTGCGGACACTGCTTTTTGTCCGATCTATGCGAAAAAAATTTAAGGAAATAGAGCGTTATGTTTGTCGATAAAGTCAAAATTACGGTAAAAGCCGGCGACGGCGGGGACGGCATCGTGTCGTTTATGCACTTTAAGGGCGTCGTCAACGGCGGTCCCGACGGCGGGGACGGCGGAAAGGGCGGCGATATCGTCTTTTACGGCGATCCGCGCAAAACCAGCCTTGCCGATTTCTATTATAAACGCAAATACACTGCGGAAAACGGCGACCGCGGCGCCAGCAAAAACTGCGCCGGAAAGGCGGGGGAAGACTTGCGGATCGCCCTGCCGCTCGGCACGGTGGTCAAGGACTACGATACCGGGCGCATTCTGTGCGACGTCTTTTACGCCGGACAGGAAGAACGCGTCTTAAAGGGCGGCGACGGCGGAAAGGGCAACGCCAGATTCACCAACTGGCGGCGGCACGCTCCGCACTTTTCCCAGAAAGGGGAAAAAACGAAAATCCGCACGCTGGTACTGGAACTCAAGACCATTGCGGACGTCGGGCTGATCGGTTTCCCCAACGTGGGCAAATCCACGCTGCTTTCCGTCCTGACCGGCGCCAAACCCAAAATTGCGAACTACCACTTCACCACGCTTTCGCCCAATCTCGGCGTCGCCGATTGCTACGGGGAACACTTCGTCGTGGCGGACATTCCGGGACTGATCGAGGGCGCGGCGGACGGCGCCGGACTGGGGCATGAATTCCTCCGCCATATCGAACGCACCCGCCTTCTGGTGCACGTGGTGGACGTTTCGGGCGAGGAAGGCAGAGATCCCGTCGAGGACTATAAAAAGATCAACGCCGAACTGAAAAAGTACAGCAAGGTGCTTGCCGCGCTTCCTCAGATCGTCGCCTGCAACAAATGCGAAACCGACCTTGCGGAAGAAAATTTCAAGCGCATGAAGCGCGCCATCCGCAAATACCCCGTCATGAAAATTTCGGCGGTGCTGGGCGAGGGTGTGGAAGACCTCAAACGCGCCGCATACGAAAAACTGTTGACGCTGCCGCCTGTCGAACCCATCGAATTCGAGCCGTTCACTTATGAGGAAGCCGATCCGTCGCGGTTTGAAGTGGAATTCGATAGCGAAGACAACGTATACGTGGTCACCGGTCCGTTCGTCGAAGTGGCTTCCCGTAATATTACGCTCAGCGATTATCAGTCGCTTTCCTATTTCCAGAAATTGCTGCGCGAAAAGGGCGTCATCAAAAAACTACGCGCCATGGGCGCCAAAGACGGCGATACCGTCGTGATCGGCGACGTGGAATTTGAATTTACCGATTGATTTCAGCTGGTGCCGGCGGGCGGAAAAGGTCGCAGAATTAAGTCCGTGGCGGCAGAAAAAGCAAAAAGCCGTGCGGAGAAACTTTCCGCAAACGGCATGCAACGCGCGGGTTAGCCGCGCTTTCCCCGGGAAGACCCGGAAAGGATAAACAAAATGACTTCCAGACAAAGAAAGGCTTTACAGGCGATCGCTTCCAATATCGACGCGATCGGACAGATCGGCAAAGGCGGCTTGTCCGACCCCATGCTGAAATCTTTTTCCGACGCGCTCGACAAGCGCGAACTCATCAAAATTTCCGTGCTGCAAAATGCAGAACTGACCGCAAAAGAATACGGCTTTCAGCTTGCGGACGCCCTTTCTGCAGAATGCGTCATCGCCATCGGCAGAAAGGTGGTCTTGTACCGCCGCTCGACTCGCGACGACGTGAAACATATCGAATTTTAAGGCTACCTCTTTTGCCGCCTTTTATATGGCGCCGGGCGTCAGTCCGTTTTAGCGGGTTTACAAGTTGCCGGGCGGGCGCGGCGGCGAATGGATTTCCTCTTCCTGCGGTCAGTCCGTTTGTCCGGCATTTTCGCGTTCAGCCTATGCGGTTGCCTTTTTCGCCGTCTTTGCCAAACAGAATAAGGACTGCGGAAAGCAGCAAAAACGCGCCGCCGAGGACAAGATAGTATACGGGAAAAGGGACGATAAAACTCAGCGCCATCGTCCAGGCGCCGAAGAAAAAGAAGCGTCTCGCCTTCTGCTTTTGCAATAGTCCCGAAAGTCGATTTTTGATGACCGTTCCGCGTTTTTCGGTATGTTTCTCCGGAACGCGCGGCAGTGCGTCCGCCCGTTTCATCGCAAAATACCACTGGGACGCGGGCGGCGCTTTCACCCCTAAACTCAGGAAGAAACTTTCCGTTTCGGGGGAGGAAAACAGGCAGACCGCGGTCAGCGGAAGATCTCGTTTTATTTCCCGCACTTTAGCGCAGATCTCGCTTTTTTCGGGGGGAACTATCCCCGAAAAGAGGAGAAACCGGTCGTTTTGGGTGCAAATAACGCCGGGGCATTCCCAAACGGAGGCTTCCCCCGTAAAGGCTTCGACGGCGGTTTTTAAGTGCTTTTCCGCTTCCTTTATGGGAGATAAGGCGAGATGACGAAAAACCGCCAGCATTTCCTTTTCCTCGTTCTTTTTCAAAAATCGTTTTTTCTGCGCCTTGCCACGGAAATAAAACAGAGAAGATCCGGTCAAAAGTCCCGCCGCAAGCGAACAAAGAAAGGCGCTTGCCGCCGGCAGGTAAAACCGCAGTGCGGAAACGGTAAGTAAAAAAACGGTGGCAGCCATAAAAAAGGCGTCTAAAATCAGTGCAAGCGTAACGCGCATAAAACCCTCCGGAGCGCCCCTTTCGCGCGGAAATTTTCCCGCCGGCGCTTTTATGCAAATGCTTCCCCAAGCGAGAGGGAATTATACGCGTTTTCAAGAAAAACCGCGTGCGTTTCAGCGAATAAAGTTGTTCACAACCAACCGCACGCGTTGCCTATTATAACTTAAATGCACACGCGTTTGCCTCTCACAGATATACGCGTTTACCGTGCGCGCCAGCCGTATAAAACCGTGCCGTTATCCGCACGCGTTTACTACTTATACCTAAACCGCACACGCGTTTGCCGCGCTTATCCTAACGCGAGGAGAAATTATGAAAATTGCCGTTTTCGGCGGAACGTTTGACCCGCCGCATATCGAACACGTCCGGCTTTTAGAGCGGGCGAGCCGGGAACTCAAACCGGACAAGATTTTGATTTTCCCCGCAGGGGTCCCGCCGCATCTGCAAAAAAAAGCGCACGTCGGCAAGATTTCGGACGGGGAAGCCCGCTTAAAAATGGCGCGGCTGGCTTTTTCGGATATCCCGAATGCGGAAGTTTCCGATTACGAAATCAAAAAAGAGGGAAAAAGTTATACCGTAGATACCTTGCGCCACGTGGCGGAAACCTATCCCGGGGCAAAGATCACCTTTTTGATGGGGGCGGACATGCTGCTGGATTTTCCGACCTGGAAAAATCCGGACGAAATTTTGCGCCTTGCCGAAATCGCGGTCTATCTCCGCGGGAACGAGATTAAAACCAAGAAAGCCGCCCGCGCGTTTTTTGAAGAACGTTTCGGCAAAAAATGCCGCATTCTGTCCGGAAAGGGGGAGGAAATTTCTTCTTCCAAAATCCGTATTCTGGCGGGGTTCGGACAGAATTATGACGATCTGGTCCCCGAAAAGGTGGGGACGTATATCAAAAACGAGAACCTTTACGCCTTGCAACCTCCGGTTTTTGAAGGGGTAAAGTTTTTGACCGAAAAACGCAAACGCCATACCGCTTACGTCGTGATTGCGGCGTTGGACGGCGCCAAACGCACGGGCGTGGATCCGGAAAAAGCCTATCTTGCCGCGGCCCTGCACGACGTTGCGAAAAAGGAAGATCCCGAAAATTATCCCGGTTGTAACCTTCCGCAAGGATTGCCGCATTCGGTCGTGCATCAGTATCTCGGCGCCTATATTGCGGAGCATCTTTTGGGTGTGACCGACGAAGAAGTGTTGGACGCCATTCGCTACCACACCAGCGGGAGACCGGATATGACCCCGCTCGGCAAACTGATTTTTACCGCCGATATGGTGGAAGAAACGCGCGATTTTCCCGGAGTGGAACGTTTCCAAAAACTTTATAAAAAGGACGTTTGGGAATGTTTTTACGCCTGCCTTTCCGCCACCGTGCGCGAGATCAGGCAAAAAGGTAAGCCTCTGTATTCCTTAAGCAGCGACGCGCTCCGCTATTACAAAAAGCAGCGCAAAACCCCCGCGTTGATCGGGAAAGATTGACAAAACTTCCGGCACACCCGCCGGTTGAAATAAAAAATTCCCGGCACACCCGCCGGGCAGAATCAGGAGTAAATTATGAACGAAGAAGCAAAAAAACTCGCCGAATTTATCCGCGAGGAGTTAGACAAGAAAAAGGCAAGCGATATTTTGGTTTTGGACGTTGCGGAAAAGACCGTGCTTGCGGACTATTTCATCATCGCCAGCGGCAGAAGCACCACGCAGGTGGCGGCGCTTGCCGAACACGTGGAAGAAGAGGTCGATAAAAAACTGGGCATTCAGGTCAGACGCAGAGAGGGTGTCCGCGACGGCAGATGGGCAGTGCTTGACTTCGGCGACGTTATCGTCCACGTTTTCAACGACGAAACCCGCCTGTTTTATCATCTGGAACGCCTTTGGCAGGATAAAGACTAAAGTCCGCCTCGCGCATAGCGGTTTATCGCCACGCACGAGGAAACCCGCCGTTATTTTTTCTTCCCGCGCATAGCGGTTTATCGCTTCACAGCGGTGATTCGCTGACCCGCGCATAGTGGTCTATCGCCTCGTATGGCAGTCTGCCGACCCGTGCGCCGCAACCCGCCGTTATTTTTCTCCGTCGGGGATAAAATACAGTTTTCCCACTGCCTTTTTCGTGGGGGAAGAGCGGCGCTTCCTGCGCTTTTTGGGTTGTTCCATAACGAAATAGCCCTTTTGCGGTTGCGGTTTTGCCGGCTCGGCTACGGGCGGGGGCGCTTTAGGGGCATGCCGCCCTTTTAAAAATAACGTCAGCGATTTTACCATATAGACGGTGGAAAAGGTCATAAAAAACAGCAGCAGAATATACACGCCGCCGATTAGATTACAACTTGCGGAAAGTAGCATAAGCCCCCCTTAAAACAAACCGCGGAAAGAATTTTTATCGCCTGCAGCGCGAAAAAACACCTTGCCGCAAAAGATAGCCGTATTATAACCGTTTTTTTGCCGATAATTCTGTAAATTTTTTGCTAATCGGCGCAAATTATGTAGAAAGACTGCGCTTTGAGAAACGCCGTTTGCCTGCGAAACGTTTTTCAGACGTCGCTTCCGCACGGAAAAAACCGCTTCCGTCGCCGCGTTCGGGCGCCGTTTTATAGCGGGGCGGTTATAGCGGGGCGCCGTTTCTGCTTCCGGAACCGCGCTGCATTTGGGCGCAATTCCGCTCCCGGCACCGCGCCGTGAAAATTCTGCAAACAAGCGGAAAGGAGAATGACAAATCATGTTGTTTTTCAAAAAAAAGAAGACTGTTCCGGCTTCTCCGGACGGAAAAATCGATGACAAAAAGGGCTCTTTTCCGGCAGAACCGGGCGCCGGAACCGGCATGCAAAGCGCTTTAATCAAAACGGAAAACGCCACGCAAACGGCGGAAAACTCCGTCGATCTTTCAGCGGCAGAACGTCAGACCGCGGCTGCCCCGGTTGAAAATCAGGGCGCGTTTTCCGGCGCCGCCGGAACCGATGCGCAAACTGCCGGAACCGGCGCGCAAACTTTTGCGGGGAGCGCCTATCGTTCTGCAGGCGCAGAGTCGATGAATTTTGACAGTGCGTACCGTGCAAATCTGGGTCAGGGCTGGGGCGAAGAATTCTTTGACGACCCCACGCTGAAGCGGGAGTTTGAACTTTACAAGGTACAGAAAACGCTCAAAAAACTGGGCGTGTTTGCGTGCGCGCCGGCAAGGTCGGCAGAAGACGTCAAGGCGGAAGTGGTCCAGGCGCGCGCATACGGCTTTAAAAAAGTTGCGGTATATCCTACGGCAGTGCAGCAGGCAATCCGGGCGGCGGATGAAGAGGGCGATCCCGATATCATCGCCGCAATTTCTTTCCCGCACGGGGAAGACGCGCTTTCGGTCAAAAAATGCGCGGCAAAACAGGCTTTTTCGGCGGATGCGGATGGAATCATCGTGTGCTTGTCGCTTTCGCCCGTCAAACGCGGCGATTATCGCACTGTAAAAAAGGAAGCGGACGCTATAACGGCCTCTTTTTCGCACCGCGACGAAGTGGGATTTTTCGTCGATCTCACGCTGCTGAATATGGGTGAAACCGAAAAGTTGTTCCGGCAATTTCAAAAGACGGAAAACCTGTTCGTGCTCCGAATTTCGGGGGACGTGTCGCCCAAATCGGTACTTTCGACCCTGAAAAATTATGCGCCGGACGCAAAATGGGCGGTGCTTTCCGAACGGTTGGACGACGCGTTTCTGACCGAATCCATCGACGCCGGGGCGGAACGCGTATATACTCCTTTTTCGGAAGAAGTCGCAACTCGGCTGCTTTCCCGCTACCGCTTTACGGTGAACGACCTGAAACTTGCGCGGGAACAGGAAGACTAAGCGCAAAGATCAGCAAACTTGCGCGGGAACAGAAAGACTAAGCGCAAAGATCAGCGCGAAGATCAGACTGTTTGCGGTTCTGCAAATAGCCGTCGGCTTTGGCAATCCGTACGGAAATGGTAAAAATAGCCGCGCCCGCTTGACAAACGGCGGGAGCGGCGTTATAATAAGATCATTCTTTGGGGCGGGGTGAAATTCCCCACCGGCAGTACAGTCTGCGAGAGGCGGATCGCCTTTGACGGAGTGCAATTCTCCGACCGACGGTGACCGGACAAATCACGTCCGGCAAGTCCGGATGGGAAAAGAATGACCGGTAGGGCGCCCTTTTCGGGCGTTTTTTTATGCCGGCGTCCTTCTTCTCCGTTGCAGACCCATGCAACAAAGGAGACGTATGGAACAAAAATTATCACCGGCGGAAGAATTTCCTGCTTCCGCAGCCAAAGCGGAAAACACTACGCTTTCCGGAGCGGACGGCATGGCTTCGTCCGCCGCTCGTGAAAAAGCGGAAACGGCACAGCCGGGCGCGGTTCCACTGAATTCGCACCGGACGGGCGCGGTTCCACCGGAAAAGTTGCAACCGAGAGGGGTTCAATCCGAAAAGCCGCGGACCGAAAAGCAACCGAAAGGGGTTCAATCCGAAAAAAACCGGACGGAAACGTCGCAGCCGGAAGAGGCAGAATCGCGCCGCTTCAACGCAAAAACGGTAGCAAAAATCGCTATGTTCGCGGCGCTTTGTACCGTGCTTTATTTCGTCCCGAAAATTTCTATTCCCGGACTTCCGCCCTTTCTGGAACTCAACCTGTCGGATATTCCGATGTTGATCGGCGGGTTCGCGTTGGGACCTGCGGCTGGTGCGGTTATCGTCTTTTGCAAAATTCTGTTCAAACTGCCGTTTACCAGTACTTGCTGCGTGGGAGAACTTGCCGACCTTTTGATCGGGCTGGCGTACGTCGTCCCCGCAAGTTTCATTTATAAAAAACGCCGCTCGTTTTCGGGCGCGGTGCTGGGGCTTGCCGTAGGGACGCTTTGCTCGATCGCCTGCGGAATGCTGACCAATCGCCTGATTCTGATTCCGTTTTACGTCAGATTTATGGGCATGAGCATGGAAAGTCTGGTAAATATCTGCAAAATGCTTTCGCCCAATCTGACCGTGGCAAATTTCTATCGCTATTATATTTTCGGCGGAGTGCTGCCGTTCAACCTGCTACGCTGCGTTTTGTCGTCCCTCGTCACGGTGCTTTTGTATAAGCGCATTTCCAGGTTATTGAAAATGTTTTAAGCCGCGCCTTGCGGAATCGTCTGCCCGCGCCTCGCGGAATCGTCTGCCCGCGCCTTGCGGAATCGTCTGCCCGCGCCTCGCGGAAAGGCTCAAGCCGCAAAGCGGGACATTCCACCCGCCCGGCAGAATTACAAAACCGCCCCGGCGGACATCGAGGGAAAATGGAAGTTTTCAGCAACAGTTTAAAAGAAACCGAAAAAATTGCCGCAGCCTTTGCAAAAACCTTGCAGCCGGGCGACGTCGTTTTGCTTGACGGCGAAATGGGCGCGGGCAAAACCGCGTTTACCAAAGCGCTGGTAAAAGCCCTCGGCGTAGATGCGGAAGTCACCAGTCCGACTTATGCCTATATGCACGAGTACGGCGGTAAGGTATATCATTTCGATTTCTATCGCCTTTCTTCCGGCGAAGATGCGGAGGCGCTGGGGCTGACCGACTATTTTTATGCGGGCGGAATTTCCGTCGTGGAATGGGGCCGCAACGTTTTTGACGTTTTGCCGGAAAAGACGGTGGGCGTTTCCATCGAAAAGGCGGGGGAAACCTGCCGCAAGTTCACGTTCGACCGGGAGATTGCATTGCTATGATTTCCGAAAAAATTTCCAAGACAACCGATAAGGAAGGTGTTTCCGGACCCGCCGCGCAAAACGTTCTTGCCGTCGATACCGCATCTTGTTATCTTTCGGTCGCGGTGATAAAGGGAGAGGAAGTGTTTCAGACCTTCCTCGTTGACGCAAAAATGAAGCATTCCGTGTTGCTCCTTTCGGTTATCGACGAAACGCTGAAAAAGGCAGGACTGAATTTGCGGCAGATCGACCTTTTTGCCGTCGTCACGGGGGCGGGGTCGTTTACCGGCATTCGCATCGGCGTAGCCACCGTGCGTGCGTTCGCAAAATCCACGGGCAAAAAAGTGGTTCCCGTCACCTCGTTCGAGGTGTTGTCATACAATAAAAAGGAACCCACCCTCGCCGTGATCGACGCGGGACACGGGCATTGCTACGCCGCGGGCTGCGGCGGAACAGAGATTCTGCCCGTCTATATCGAAAACACCGCGGTTTCTTCGCTTGCCGCGGGCAGAACGCTCGTTGCGATGGCGCCCGTTCCGGGAATCGATGCGGAAATCGTTTCGCCCGAAACAGGGCTGATCGCCGCCGTCCGCGGAAAAATTTCGCAGGCGGTTACGGGGGAAGAAGTGCATCCGCTGTATATTCGCAAAAGTCAGGCGGAGGAGCATCGATGAACCGAGTTTTGGAGAACGTTCCCCAAAATCGGGAACCGCAAGCCGAAAATTTGCACGAGAAAACGCCGGCAACCACTCCGTTTTCCGTCCGCCGTGCAACCTATCCCGACCTTGTGGCGATCGCGGAACTGGAAAAAGAATGCTTTCCCGATCCGTGGAACCACAAAATGCTTTCCGACGGCTTTTTAAGCGGAACCTATACTTTTTTCGTCTTGGAAAAGGGTGAAAAAATCGTAGGGTACGCGTCTATGACCGCTGTGTTTGAAGACGGCGATCTGGATAAAATCTGCGTAATAAAAGAGGAACGAGGGCGGGGCGGCGCCAGACTTCTGATGCAAAAGATCATGG
The DNA here is from genome assembly GCA_934272745.1 of uncultured Clostridia bacterium. Taxonomy (GTDB): domain Bacteria; phylum Bacillota; class Clostridia; order Christensenellales; family Borkfalkiaceae; genus SIG402. The sequence goes on from CAKQSI010000034.1 coordinate 18,115, forward strand.
AACGCTCCCGGGAACTTTCTCTTTGCAATTTATTTTTAGAAGTCCGCGTTTCCAACGCCCCGGCAAGGGGATTGTACGAAAGTTTCGGCTTTACGTCCGTTTCCGTGCGCAAACGCTACTACCCGGACGGGGAAGACGCCGCAGTGTATCGAAAAACCTTCGATTAAAATTACGTAAAGTTTCCGGGTGGTGCCTGACCGCTTCGTCCGGAGCGGCGCATTTTTCTTGGACTGCGCAAAAATTTTGCGCCTTTCCGGCAGAGCGTTGTACCGGAAAACCTTACGATTTTTTGTCCGATAACAATTGAATGACCGACTTGCAAAAGAAAAGCGCGGGAAATCGCCCGCAAAAATTTGCACTTTCGGGAGGGGAAGACCATTTTTTTTAACGGCACTTATTACAGCGTGACCGAAAAAGGGAGTGGTTTCCCCCTCCTTTTTTTGCACGGATTCGGACTGACAAAAGAAAGTTTTACAAAGCAGATCGACTATTTTTCGCAAAAATTCCGCGTAATTGCGCCCGACTTTCCCGGGGCGGGAAAGTCTTCTCCCATGCCGTATCCCTTTCGGGTGGAAGATTATGCGGCGTGGACGGAAAATCTCCTGAACGCTCTGGGCATTGAAAAAGCGTTTGTTTGCGGGCATTCGTTCGGCGGCAGGGTGGCGCTTATGCTTGCGGCAAATACAGACCGGGTCGAAAAATTGGTACTGCTTTCCGCCGCGGGACTAAAGCCGCGTTTCGGTTTTTTGAGAACGCTACGCGAAAAACGGTTCAAAAACCGAAAATTCCGTTTGGGAGAAGCCGAACTTTCCGCCTTCGGCTCGCCCGACTACCGCGCGCTTTCGCCCACCGAAAAGCGCTCGTTTTCTCTGGTAGTGAAGGAGGATTTGTCTCCGCTTTTGCCGCGCGTGCATTGTCCGACGTTGGTACTGTTCGGGAAAAAGGATAAAGAAACGCCGGTCTATATGGCGAAAAAATTCCATAGAAAGATTCAAAGTTCCGTCCTCGAAATTCTGGACGGGCAAGGTCATTTTGCTTTTACGGAAGATGCGGAAAGGGTCAACCGAAAGTTGACGACCTTTTTTTGCCCGCAGTCCGTAAGACGCGGATAAAACCAGATGGGAGAAAATATGCCGTATCCTGTAATTTTTCACGGAGAATTTTTTGCGTTATTGGCGGCGATACTGCTGCTTTTTGTCATTTACCCGCAGGAAGCAGCGTTTGCCCTGCAACAAAACGGTTACAAAAAATGCGATACGTATCGCAAAAATCGCTTCCCCGGGGACGTAAAATGCGCTTTGGTCTGCGTAGGTGTTACCGCAGGGCTTTCCGCAGCATTCCAAAAATCTTACGGGGCGCTTGCGGGGCTGACGATTGTTGCCGCAGCGTTTTCGGTTTACCGGCTATGCCGCAAAAGGAAAGCCGCAAAAAAATTTACGCCGCGGCAGTTCCGGCTTGCCGTGCTTCGGGTACTGCTCGGTGCCGTGCTTACCGTTCCGCTGTTTTACGCGGTCTTTTACGGGGTCGGGTTTCTTGCAAACCTTGCGGGAATTTATCGGTTTACGCCGGTCGTGCTTTCCGCGCTTTTACTTGCGGCGGAACCGATCACGCTGCTTGCGCACTATTTTTCCCTTCCCGGGGAACGCGAAATTGCGCAAAAGTTTTTGCAAAAAGCCGAGAATAAACTTAAAAATTCTCCGCAAACACTCCGCGTTGCAATCACGGGCAGTTACGGAAAAACCACCGTAAAAACCATGTTAAAAACAATTTTAAGCGAAAAATACACGGTTTTTGCTACGCCGGCGTCGTTCAACACGCCGATGGGGATCGCCCGCGCGGTCAATCAGGGGTTTTCGGGCGAACGCATTTTTATTGCGGAAGCGGGCGCCAGAAAGCCGGGCGAAATTGCCGAACTGTGCGATATCGTCCGTCCCGAAATCGGTATTCTGACCGCGATCGGGAAACAGCACCTTGCCTCGTTCGGTTCCCTTTCAAAAATCGTCAAGACCAAAGGGGAACTGTGCGAGGCGGTTTTGCGCACGGGCGGCACGATGTTTTTCGGCGGAGATAACGCGCTTTCGCGGAAAACGTATGCGGACTACGGCGGGAGAAAGGTGCTGTGCGGCAGTACGGCTTCCACTTCGCCCCTTGCAGTTTCTTTGGAAAACGAGGACGCGGACGGTATGCTCGTGTTCCTGAAAAAGGGGGACGTATCGCAAAAAACGCGACTTTCCCTGTACGGAAGGCATGCCCTTTCGGATTTTTGCATTGTCGCTGCCGTGGCGGATCATCTGGGACTTTCTTTAGAAGAGATTGCTGCCGGCGCAGAAAAAATTCGTCCCGCGCCGCACCGCCTGCAGGTTGTAAAATATCCGTCCGTTACCGTGATCGACGACTCGTTCAACGGCAATAAGGCTGGTGCGGCAGAAGCCTTGCGGGTGGCGGCGATGTTTCATAAGCGCGTCGTGGTCGTGACGCCGGGGCTGGTGGAACTGGGAGAAGACGCCTTTGCCGAAAATCGCGATCTGGGGTTTGCCATATCCAAAGTTGCCGCCGCCGTTCTCATCACCGCAAGGGAGAACGAGCGCGCGCTGCGTTTCGGCTTGGCGGACGGCAAGTTTCAGGGGGAAATCGTCGCGGCGGATAACGGGAATTCTATCGAAAAACGCCTTGCGCCGCTCCGGAAACCGAACGACGTGGTCGTGTTTTTGAACGACCTGCCGGATTTTTATAAGTAGTGATGTAGTCGCAAATCGCGAGAGAAATTTTCCGTGGGGGAACCCAAAGCCATCGCGCAAAGATAGCCGGCCGCACGGCGCCCGAATGCCGCGCGCATAAGGACGAAAAAGGTGCCCTTTCGGTGGGAAAGGCGACGGGCGGATTTCCTGAATTAAAAGGGTTCTGCAAAATCTGGAATAACGGCGTTTCCGCACAGCGGAAAGCGCAAAAGGAGAGAGAAAATGAGATCGGTTGTTTTGGTGGCGTTCGGCGGCAGGTCTACCGAACACGATATTTCGGTGATTACGGGCGTGATGGCGCTCAACGCGCTTCTGGGCGCGGGCGAAGACGCAATGCCGCTTTACATCGGGCGGGACGGCGGTTGGAAAACCGCCCCTTGGATGCGCGACGTTGCGCAATTTTCGGGGGACGTATGCGAAAAAACCGAACAGCCGGTGCTTCTGTTCGGTAGCGACGTGCTATATTTAAAAAAGAAAAATAAGTTAAAACCCGTCGCCTACGTCCGCGCGGCTCTCAGCGCCTTGCACGGCAAAAACGGGGAAGACGGCGCTTTCCCCGCAATCATGCGCGCCTGCCGCATTCCCGTTTCTTCTCCGGATATGACCGAAAGCGCGATTTTAATGGACAAATGGTACGCAAAAGCGGCGTTTCATGCCGTCGGGGCGAAAGTTCTCCCTGCGGTTTTTGCCCTGAAAAGCGATTTTATTATGCACAGCGAAAAAAAGGTGGACGAATTACTCGAAAAATTGCCGCTTCCCCTCTGCGTAAAGCCGGCGCGGCTGGGGTCTTCTATCGGCATTTCGGTGGCGAAAACCAGAGAGGAACTTGCCGAAAGCCTTGCAACCTGCTTCCGGTACGATTTCCGCGCGGTGGCAGAGCCGGCACTTTTTTCGTTTGACGAATATGGCGTTGCCGTCTGCAAAACGGGGGGACGTGTCGCGGTTTCCGCACCGCTGTTACAAAAAAAGCGGGGAGAGACGTTCACTTTTGCTGAAAAATATCTGGAGGGGGAAAGCCCAGCGTTTCTCTTCGGAAACGAGGCGGGCGGAAAGGACGATCCGGCTTTGGAAACCACTCCTGCAAAATCTTTGTCCGAGCCTTCTGAAAACGACTCCATCGCCTGTGGAAAAGCGACCCCCGCCGCTCAGCCGGCAGCCGATTTTATAACCGGTTCGGCGACCCCCGCCGCGCAGCCGGCAGCCGACCCTACTGTCTGCGAAATGCAGAAAACCGCCCGCGCCGTGTATGAGTTTATGCACCTTAAAGGTGTGGTGCGGTTCGACTTTTTCGTAGCCGACGGCGAAGTTTACCTCAACGAAATCAATACGGTGCCCGGCTCTTTGGCATATTCTTACTACGTTTCGGATCCGGCGGCGGCAGGAAACTTTTTCCGAGACCTATTAAAGCAGGCGATCGCCGAGGAACGGGAAGAAGAAGCGCTGACCTGCGCGTTTCCCTCGTCGGTCTTGACTTCCTTTTCCGGCGGGAAGAAAAATAAACGGTAACAAATGAAAAGCGAAAGATAAAACAGGTGTTCGACCCGAAAACATGCCGCTAAAAAGTTAGGGATTCCATCCGCCATCCCTAACTATTTTTGCGGTGATAAACCGATTTATGCGGCGTTAAACGCCGCTCGTAGTACCGTCCAGTACGACTTCGGGCGTTTGCCTTGCCTAAACGAGCCGCGTTGCGGTCGGTTTCTCATCCGCAAAAATGCTA
>CAKQSI010000035.1 GCA_934272745.1 uncultured Clostridia bacterium
GGGGTTCGGGCAGAGGGGGGATATTAGCCGGTTCGGCTGGGCATTACGGAGGAGATGCAGGGGTGACGGGAGTTATCGTCGTATTTGTCTGCACCTTACAAAAGGCTTATTGTCACCAAATACAAAACGCGCCCGCGGGGCAACTTCCGTTGCCCCGCGGGCGCGCGATCAATCATTATTTATAATCATTCAATGATTATTCTTAACCATTCAATCTTTATTTGAAATCTTCCGATTACTTTTCGTAACCTTAGAATAACGATCCCGAATTATATATCAATATTATATACTGACAAAAACTCAGTCTTCTTTATTCTTTTTCTGACCCTTTCTGTACACGATTTCGAGCACGACGATACCGATCAGGCACAGAACGGCGATACCGATAAAGATCGCGGACAGATAGTTTCTCTGCAGCCAGGTTTTCACCGTTTCGGTCGCCGCAGGACGTTCCACCTTAAAAGTCGTACTTTCGGTAGTGCTGTTGAGGAACTTGTCCGTCGCTTTTACGGTATAACGATAGGTGCCGACGTTTTCGGGCGAGAAGGTCTTACCGTCGGTTTCGATTTCTTCCCACTCTTTCTTGGTTTCGTTCCAGAACTCCAGCGTTTTGACCGTTTCGTAAGAAGAAGATTCGGTCACGCTGTAGTCGGTCAGATCCACGGTCTTGCCGAGGTAGTAAGTGGATTTCAGGCTGAACGTGATCTTCGGATCGGTTTCGTCCGTCCCGATGGGAAGGGTGAAGACCGGCGCTGCTTCGTATTCGCCTTCGTTGTCCGAAAGGTCAACGGGAATGACTTTAAAGCGGTAAATACCGACGGCGGACGGCGTGAAGTACGGCTTGCCGGAGGAAACCGTCAGGTAACTCCAGGACGAAGACGAGGGCGCCATGTACGCCACTTTATAACGCATCGAGAACTTTGCGGTATAGTTGTCGGAGGTTTCGGGAATGGGCAGGTACAGTCTTTCGCTCAACTTGATTTTGGTCGCGAGTTTATCGACTTCCGCCTGATAGGCTTCCACGGTGGACATATCCCACACGGGGCGTTCGTTATCTCTTTCGCCGACCGTCACGGTGACGTCGCGCGTGTACTTGCGTTCGTTATTGTCTTCGGTCTTGGAACCGTCGGTGGTCGTGAAGTTGACCGTATAAACGCCCGTTTTTTTGAACAGAACGTTCGCGCCGTTGACTTTATAATAGTCGTTGTCGTTCTTCTTGTCGCCGGTATAATTTTCGGACGGAATGCTTTCGTCGTTCGGGGTCACGGTCACGGTCGTGGTAACGGAACCGACGACGTCCAAGCCCTTGAACAGGAATTCGGTATTGAAATCCACGGGAACCGCCATTGCGTTTTCGCCGGTGAATTTGTTGTAGGTTTCGGGAAGAAGCAGCACGGGATCCGCACCGTCAACCACCACGCCGTCCCCTTCGCCCTTGGCAAAGGTTTCGCCGTTAATCTCGGAAACCAGCAAAGAAACGGCGCCGTCCGAAGCGTCTGCGGAAAGGCGCAGCGTGCCGTACGCCCAGTTGGTTTCGTTGACTTCGCCGGAAAGTTCGGTGCCGTTCAGCACGAATTTCTTTTCCGCGTGGACGAAACCGATCTTAAGGTTCGCCGCGTCGGAAATTTCCGCCTTGTCGCCGCCGTTTAAGGAAGCCTTGACGGTACCGTCTTCTTCTTCTTTCGTCAGGACGATCTCGTTCTGAATATCGTCTTCATCGGCTTTTTTCGCGCCTGTGAAGCGCAGCGAAAACCGGGTGTAATTGAGCGAGTCGAATTTCAGCGTCGCGTCCAGATTCGTGAAATTGAGGTCGTTTTTATACGTCGCGGCAGAAGCGGAGGGCAGTTTGACGTTTAATCCGCCGTTTTCTCCCACCGTAATTTCGACCGCGGTGCTGGTCGTTTCAAACAGGTCTGCGGCGTTATACGTGCCGGAAGCCGCGGATACGGAAAACATACCGACCGTACCGAACGACAGGCAGACCGCCGTGACGAGCGTCAGCATCAGAATGACGAGTTTCTTGTTCTTCATATATCTTGCTCCTACTTGTTCGCTTTTCCTGAAATTCACTTTTCCCTATTATCATCTTTTGGAAACAGCCTTAACGAAGCGTCGTCCGTCCGCCGCCGAAAAAAACCGGAACGGAAATACACGGCGCCTATTTTCGGAAATAGCCTTTTTATTTTATCCTAAATCACCCGTTTTGTCAATGTATTTCGCAGATTTCTCGGCACTTTTTTTGTTTTTCTTTCATAAATTGAATATAAGAAGAACTTTTATGTCTTTCCGCGATTATTTTTTCGGAAACCAACCCGCCCTTTTGCGGGTTTTGCCGTTCGCCCGTCCCGGAACGCAGTCTACATATTTATTCGTTTTCACCAAAGAACCTCGGGAGGGAGAACCATGTCGCCGGTATTTTTGGTTTTTACTGCGCTTTTCGTGTCCTGCGACGCCTGTTTTTGCGGCGTTGCGCTGCCCCGGCAGTCCGGCGGAAGACGCTGCGGACTGTTTTCCGCGGCTTTCGTCGCGCTTGCGGCGCTGCTGCTTTGCTCTTTTTCCGCAATTTTTTCGTCGCTGTTTACCGACCGCGCCGCGGAAATTTTCCAGTCCGCCGGCGGCGTACTGCTTTTATTTTTGGGCGGGGCGGAACTGTTCCGTTTTTCCCTGCAACTTTCGCGTTTCGTCCCCGAAAAGGTGGGTACGTCCCCCCGTTTTCGGGAAATTTCCGCTATCCGTTCCGCCGCCAAAGCGGACGGCGGAAAGCCGTTTTCCGGATTCGTTCCGGCGTTTTCCGCAGGACTTGCCGCGGGAACGGACGGCGCCGTCGCGGCGCTTTCTCTGATCGTTTCGGGGTATGCGGCAAGCCTTGTCATTATCTCCGTCACGCTGGGGCATTTTCTTGCCGCGTGGCTGGGGATTCAAACGGCAAAAACGCCCGCCGCCGCTGCTATTTTTGAAAAATACGCCTTTCTGCCGCCCTTTTTCCTGCTCTTTTTAGGTGCCTCGCGTTTATAAAGCAATCCGGGAACGATGCGTCCCGCAAAAAATTTGCGGGCGATATACGCAACGAAACGGCTTCGCGTTTATGATAAATGCGGTTCTCGCACCGATAGGAGAATATCGCTTATAAAGTGCGGTGCCCCGCCGCGACTGTCGTCGCGGCGGGGCGCCTCTTTCACTTTTTCATTCCGATCGGTTCTGCGCCGCAAATCAAAAGCGGACGTCATTCTGCATATCGATTATACGCGTTCCGTTCCGCAAATCAAAAACGGACGGAATCCCTCATATCGATATACGCTTCGCGTTCCGCGCCGACGGACACGTAGCGGATAAAGCAGCCGGTCAGTTTTTCGATCGTGTGGATATAATCCAGCGCTTCCTTGGGCAGATCTTCCGCCTTTCTCGCCTTGGAAATATCGCAGCGCCAGCCGGGAACGGTCACGTTGACCGGTTTGCAGCGATACAGCGCGTCGGTATACGGGAATTCGGTCACTTCCTTGCCGTCCAGTTCGTAAGCGGTGGTGATTTCCAGCGTGTCGAAGCCGGACAACACGTCCAGTTTGGTCAGCGCGATCTCGTCCGCGCCCTGCATTCTTACGCCGTAGCGGCTGGCAACCACGTCAAACGGTCCCACTCTTCTGGGTCTGCCGGTCGCGGCGCCGTATTCCCCGCCCGCTTCGCGCAGTTTTTCGGCTTTTTCGCCGAAGTATTCGCAGACGAACGGTCCTTCGCCCACACAGGTGGAATACGCCTTCATAATGCCCACCACGTTGTCCAGTTTCAGGTTGGGAATGCCCGCCCCGACGGGCGCGTACGCCGCAATGGTGGACGACGACGAAGTGTACGGGAAAATGCCGAAGTCGATGTCGCGCAAAGCGCCCAGTTGCGCTTCGAACATAATATTCTTACCGGCAAGCGCCGCCTGATTTAAATAAGCGCCGCAATCGGCGATATAAGGCAAAAACGGCGTGCCGTACGTTTCCAGATACTCCATCACCGATTCTACGGTGATCGGCGCCGCGCCGTAACCCTTTTCCACGACGAGGTTTTTCCATTCCACGAGGTCTTTGACCTTTTCCAAAAGGGTATCTTTGTGCAGAAGATCGCCCATCTTCAGCACCTTTTTCATATATTTATCGCCGTAAACCGGTCCGATGCCGCGCTTGGTGGAACCGAATTTTTTATCCTTCAGCCGTTCTTCTTCCAGACAGTCCAGTTGAACGTGATAGGGCATGCAGACGACCGCCCGGTCGGAAATTTTCAGATTCTCCGGCGAAACCGAAATGCCGCCTTCCCTCAGCCGCGAAACCTCTCCCGCAAGGTGTCTGAGGTCCACCACCATACCGTTTCCCATCACGTTGACCACGTCGTCGCGCAGAATTCCGGACGGCAAAAGGTTGAGGATAAACTTTCCCTTTTCGTTGATGACGGTGTGTCCCGCGTTGTTTCCTCCCTGATAACGGACGACCACGTCAAACCGATCGGACAGCAGGTCTACCATTCTGCCCTTTCCTTCGTCGCCCCAGTTGATACCGACAATCGCTTCCAGCATAGCATCTCTCCTTGTTAGGTTTTTGTGCCGGGCAAGCCGAAGTTTGCGTTTTTCGCGCGCCGAGCCCGCTTTGCGGCACCAAGCATGCATTATAAGCGATATTATTTTTTTTGTCAAGCGATTCCGCCCTCTCCCCAAAAGAAGGGGAGATTTCCGCGCGGAAAAACTTGCCGGTTATCGCATAAATTTTGCCCGGCTTTCACAGAAAATCCTGCAAAAATTTTTCTCCCCCGGCTTGACTTTTTCCGCAAAAACGGCTATACTATCCACCGAAAATGAGTGGCAAAAATAGATGCGTAAATCCGATTTTCTTCGGATTTGCGCATTTTTTTGTCTGAAAAGAGGTGTAAAATGGAACAACTGCAACGAAACAAAATGGCGACCCACCCCGTCAAAGCGCTTTTTATCAAAATGGGATTTCCCATGATCGTTTCCATGGTGCTGCAGGCGCTTTATAACGTCGTAGACAGCATTTTCGTCGCCAATATGCAAGGCTCCGGCGCGCTTGCCAACGAAGCGCTGACCATCGCCTTTCCCGTACAGATCCTGATCATCGCCGTCAGCGTAGGCACGGGCGTGGGACTCAACGCTCTTTTATCCAAAAATCTCGGCGAAAAGAATGCCGAGCAGGTCAACGCCGTTGCCGGAAACGGCGTTTTTCTCGGGCTCGTCATCTACGCCGCGTTTCTTTTGTTCGGTCTGTTTCTTTCCCGGTGGTTTATCGGGCTTTTTTCGGACAATCCGGAAGTAGTCGATATGGGCAGCGCCTATCTTCGCATCTGCGTCTGTTTTTCGCTCGGCTCTATCGGCTTCGCCGTTTACGAACGCTTTTTGCAATCCACGGGAAAAACGCTGTTTTCCACTATCGCGCAGATCTCGGGCGCGGCAACCAACGTCGTTTTGGATTACGTTTTCATTTTTCCTTTGGATATGGGCGTTGCCGGCGCGGCGTGGGCGACGATCCTCGGGCAGTTCGTTTCCCTTTTCATCGCCATGGCGCTGCATTACGGCAAGAATAAAGAAATCGGCGGCAGTCTGAAGTACGTCCGCCCGCGGTGGGCGGTGATCAAAGCCGTTTACAAAATCGGCATTTCCGCCGCGCTGATGCAGGCGCTGCTTTCGGTCATGATGGCGGGCATGAACGCCATTTTAGGCCACGCGAACGCCAACCCCACCGTTCTGGTCGGCTCCTTCGGCATCTATTACAAAATTCAGCAGATCGCGCTTTTCTCCGCGTTCGGGCTTTCCAACACGATCATCACGCTGCTTTCGTTTTCCTACGGCATGCGGGATAAAGAACGAGCGACCTGCTGCGTCCGGTGCGGCATTACGGACGCCCTCCTCACCTCGCTTTTCATCACGATTTTGTTTGAAGTCATCGCCGTCCCCCTGTCCCGACTGTTCGCGCTTTCGGGCGGAAGCTCCGCTGCGCTGGTAGACGTCTGCGCAAAAGCAACCAGAATCGCCGGTCTCAGTTTCGTATTTATGGGCTTCAACGTCGCGGTGCAGGGCGTGTTGCAGGCGCTGGGATACGCCGTCAAACCGCTCGTTACGGCTTTTCTGCGACTCGTTGTATTCGTCTTTCCCGTCGCGTATCTCTTTACCCTGTCGGGAAACGTATTGAATCTCGTCTGGTGGACTTTTCCGATTGCGGAAGTGTGCACCTGCTTTATCTCCGCCCTTTTTCTGCGGCAGGCGTATAAAGATAAAATCGAGAAATTGTAATTTGTGCCGGCGTAATCCGCTTTCCGCAAAAAGCATCGTTTTTCACAAAAATCTCCGTTTTGAGGCGTAAATTTGCAATTCGACGGCAAATTTGCCGTATTTTCAGCGGTTTAACTTCCCCTTAACCCACCTATCACGAATTGCGAAGACGAAAGGCGCGCCGCTTTCTTGACAAAACCCGTTCCCCTTTGCTAAGATAGCCGAAAAACTTCGGGCAGGCGAGCGGATACCCGGTCGCACAAAAACGCAACGCGCAGTAAATACCCCGCTAAAACGAGGCAATCCCGTCCGCTTCCGTCCGCCGCCCGAAAAGGAGCCTTTCATGACCACCTATTCCACCCACGACGTACCCAAAGGCTACGCTTCCACACTGGATCTGCTCAAAACCGAGCACGCAATCAAATACCTGAAGGACTATTTCGAGCGCGAACTGTCCGACGCGCTTTCCCTGACCCGCGTTTCCGCCCCCGTTTTCGTCAAGGCAAAAACCGGCTTAAACGACGACCTGAGCGGTGTAGAGCGACCGGTTTCCTTCGACCTGAAAGAAACGGGAGAGCAGGTGGAAGTAGTGCAGTCGCTTGCCAAATGGAAGCGTCAGGCGCTCGCCCGCTACCATATTCCCGTCCATCAGGGTTTGTATACGGATATGAACGCCATCCGCCGCGACGAAGTGACCGACGCACTGCACAGCGTTTACGTCGATCAGTGGGACTGGGAAAAGGTCATCACGCGCGAAGACCGCACCGTGGATTATCTGAAAAAGACCGTTTCGGTCATCTACGGCGCCATTTACCGCAGCAATATGGCGTTGGTGCAGCGTTTCCCCGTGCTGGAATGCACCCTCCCGCGCGAGATCACGTTCGTCACTTCGCAGGAACTTGAGGACGCCTATCCCGCTCTTTCCCCCGCGGAGCGGGAATACGAATTCGTCAAAAAGCACGGCGCGGCGTTCGTGATCGGCATCGGCGACAAATTGAAGTCCGGTGTTCCGCACGGCGACCGCGCGCCCGACTACGACGACTGGCACTTAAACGGAGACATCATTGCCTATTACCCCCTGCTCGACCGGGCGTTCGAGTTGTCTTCTATGGGGATCCGCGTGGATAAAGAAGCGCTGCTTTCGCAGGTGCGAAAGACTGGCAGAACCCACCTTCTGGAATACCCCTTTCAAAAAAGTCTGCTTGCCGGCGAATACCCCCTGACCATCGGCGGCGGTATCGGACAATCCCGCCTGTGTATGTTTATTTTGGGAAAGGCGCACATCGGCGAAGTACAGGCTTCGGTCTGGCCGGACGATATGGTTTCCACCTGCCGCGAAAACAATATTTTTCTGCTGTAACGCCCATTGCCGTCTGCTTTCGCCCTGCGCCGGAAGGCGGAACTCTACCCTACCGTATCAAAAATACGAGCGGCGGCGCCCGAAATTTTCGGGCGCCGCCGCGCAAACTTTCATCTTACACGCGCAACGACCCGCAGGCGTCGCGCCTTGCACACTTCTCTTGCCTTGCAAACCTTATACACCTTGCGCCTTGACGGCAGGTTTCGTTCAAAAGAAACCTGCCGCAATTACGTCTTCTAAACCCTTCTTTTATAAAAGCAGGCGTTTTCCATCAACTCCGGACGAACCGCTTTGGCGTCGTAGTAGTCGAACAGCACAAATTGCTCCGACATGGAATCGAGATAGCGGAACACCGCGTGAAACACTTCGTTCTGCGCCTTGTAGTTTTTTGCCGCCTGCTGGGTGAATTGCAGAATAACGGCGTGTACGGCGCCGTTTCCAATGATTTTCTTGACGATGTAAATCGCCTGCACGATCCCCCGTTCGTCAATCGCCAGCACTTTCCGCACGATATTGCGCTGCATACTTTCCGGGAGGTCGTCCGGTAAAAGCCGGTCGCCCCGTCTCAATTCCTTGGCAGCCTCCGCCGCTTTCGCTTCCGTCCGCATATACTCCAGCGAACGCCTGCGATATTCCTCCAACCCTTCCCGGTTCCCCGTCCGGCAACAGTACGTTCCAATCAGCACGAACCCTTCCTCGGCGTAGTTCCCGTTTTCGGAAATGGCATCGTACACGAGTCCGATTCCCCTTTTGTCAAGGGAATACAGCAGCATACACCCCTTTTGATACCGGGCGTTGGCGGCGGCGCTCCCGCAAACCTCCTGCAGCACGCGATCGCACACCCGCAGCATTTCCTGCGTCTGCCCGACGGTGTACATATCCTCCAAAAGATCGGGATACCCCTCCGGCGAAATCGGCTCCCCGGCGTTTCTCCACTTTTCCACGCGGGCAAGCGGATCGAGATATTTCTGCTTTCTTTTGTTTGCGAAGTCGTTCGACAGATCCTCCGAAATCTGCTCGTCCACGTAGCGGATCGCACGCGCCCGATCTTCTTTCAATCCGTCGTCCGCCGGAACTTCCAGTATCGCCTTGTTCTGAATCCCCAGCGCGTCCAGCCGCATTTGCAGCGTGGGGTGAGAAGCCGACCGCGCGATGATCTCTTTCCCCAAAAGTTCGTTCCAGAACTCTTTGCGCTGTTCCTTCGCCTGATCGAACTTTTCCAGCACCAGTTCCACGTAATTCGCGGGCGGTTGCTCGTTCGTATAAAGGAAACATTCGTGGTCTTTCGCGTTGTCCTCCCACAAAAACAAATCGAAATAATCCAGTTTCAGCAGGGCGGAAGCCGCTTCTTCCCTGCCCGCTTTCTGCATCGCCCGATCCGCGTTGCTTTCCGAAACCAGCGAGCAGGCGTAGCGGAACAACTGATATTCCATCATATATTTAATTTCGTGATAACGGAAGGGCAACCCCGTAACCGCGTCCAGTACCGTGACGCGGTCGTCGTTCGTCAGACGGTTGGCATAAGCGCTCTCCTTTGAGGAAGCCGATTTTCTGTCCGAAACGATGTGCGCAAATTCGTGCAGAAGCACGGCGTACATTTCCTTTTCGGACAATTCGGCAAACAGCATGGCGCCGATCTGAACAGAGATCATGTTGCCGATTTCGGCAATCCCCGCCTGCATATCGCCGAGAAGCGCAATATGAATTTCCCCCTCGCAGCCGAGGATATCCGCCGCTTTTTTGGCAAGCGCGTACAGCGCCGGAAAATCTTTTTCTCGGACGTAGGTCTTATTTTCCCTGAAATAGACCTTCGGCACCTGAAACGGCAGCCGGCAAAAGGCGACCAATAGCAGAATGAACGCGTATACGGCAAACGCGACGAGTAAATATCCGTTTTTGCCGCCCGCCGCCAAAGTCATACCGAAAATCACGCCCGCAGTCCCGGCAAGAACGCCGCCTGCAACGCCGTAAAACACCGCGAGCAGAACGCCGCTTTTCCGCATGCGCTGCATTTTTTGCAGTTGAACGCGATAGGTTTCCTCCGCCCGTTCTCTTTTGGACAGCATATATTGAAACGCTTCTTCCGGGTCGCGCGCTTCTACCGTTCTGACATACCGGGTACTGCGGACGGCGCCAATGGCGAATCCCGCAAGGGTCGCCATGCAAGAAGCGGCGCAAAGCGCGTAGCAGAAAGTTTTTCCGCCGCCCGGCATTACGCGCCCCAAAAAAAATACCGCCCGTAAACGCCGCCGCGGCTAAGCCGAGCGACATAACGAAGACGGCGATTTTTCTCAAGATTTTAATGGTCGATTGTCCGGATAAATTAACGCTCATTTTTCTCCTTTGCTTCCGGGAAAGGTTTCTTTTCCGCGACTCCGGAAAATCGTCTTTCCCCGAACCTCGTTTCCCTTTTTAAACAGAATACCATACAATTCGTTGTATTTCAAGAGGGAATCGTAAAAAAATCGTCCGTTTTTTCCGCGCATCTTCGGGCGCCGGGCAAAAATTTCCGCAGAAGCGGCGGCGGCAAGCTTTCCGCGGCGTTGCCCGCCGGCCACGCCAAGCAAACGTCCGCGGCGCGGCGACAGTCAAATTATGCGCGCGCCTAAAGCGGCGCCGGCAAACCATTATACGGAAATAACAGAGCCAAACATTCCCGCGCCTCATCCAAAGCACCCCGGCACCGTCACGCCAGCGGCAAGCAAGCGTTTCCGTCACCCGCACCGTCACGCCAGCGGCAAGCAAGCGTTTCCGTCACCCTGCACCATCACGCCAGCGGCAGCGTGGCGGCAAAGATCGTAAGCCCCTCTTTTCGTTCGTAAGTCAATTCTCCGTGCATGGATTCGACGGCGCTTTTTGCAAGAAACAACCCCAACCCTGTATTATTTTCCGTCGGCGCTGCGGAAACGAACGGCTCGAAAATATCTTTATCGGTCGTAACGCCCGTGCCGTCGTCCACGATACGCAAAAGGCATTTCCCTTTCCGTTTTATCGCCGTCACGTCCAGCCGCGCGCAGGACGAATGTTCGATCGCGTTCAGCACCAGATTGAGGATCACGCTTTCCAAAGCGACCTTCTTTGCGTAAACGTCTAATTTTTCGGGAACCGCCACCGTCAGAACGATACCGTTCGCTTCGCAATCGGGGCGAAGTTCGCTCGTCACTTTGTTTACGACCGCGCTCAGATCCAGCACTTCGGACTGCTCCGCCACGAAATTTTGCTTGCCGTACTTTCCGAGATCGACAAAATCCTTTTTCAGTTCGATACTCTTTTGCAGCAGACCGTCCACTTTAAAAATCAACTCGGGTTCTTTCAGGTCCTGTTTCAGATCGGTCAGAGAAGCGTTCATTCCCACGACGGTCTTTCTCATATCGTGACTCACGTACAGCAGAATTTTATTGCGTTCGGCAATCACCGCCTGCAAATTCTGCGTTTGCTTTGCGACCTCTTTTTCAAGATTTGTGGTCAGATACCGGTTGTGGATTTCCGCGGAAATAAATTCGCGAAAACCCAGTACCACCGTCACCGCGGACGTAAAAACGCACAGCCAGAACGCCGGCGAAAAAGCGATAAACGGAAAAGGCTGGCCAAAAAGCAGCGTTGCCGCGCACAGCGCCGCCACGATCACGCCGTTCAGCCGCAATCCGAGCGGTTTGCCCTGCGCGACCTCAAAAACCGTAAACGAAAGCACGACGGCGATACTCGCAGCCGAAAGAGCGATATGCGCGATTCGGAACGCCCGATATGCGGAAACCGTCGTCAGCATCGGGCAGAAAAATGCCGCAAGACTTGCCATCACTGCCGCCGCAAAGACCGGCGTTTTTACGGGAATCCCGCCCGCCTTTTTCGGCAAATACAGCGTGGAAGCGACGATCATCAGCCCCACCGAACACCCGCGCACGCCCAACGTGAAATACGGAACGGTCGTCAATCCGAACAGCGAATAGACCGAAAACAGCGCAAGCATTACGCCGGCGGCGTACAAAAGTTGCGGCACGAAGGTCAGCGACCGCTTCAGAATGCAGATAAACAAAAACAAAAGCAAGGTAGCGGCGCCCGTGATCGCGCCGATTAAAAGCAGCAGCCGGTTGTTTTCTACGGTCTTTCTGACAAGCGAATCTTCCCCGATCAGAATGCCGTCCG
Organism: uncultured Clostridia bacterium; assembly: GCA_934272745.1. GTDB lineage: Bacteria > Bacillota > Clostridia > Christensenellales > Borkfalkiaceae > SIG402. Next base: position 11,760 of record CAKQSI010000035.1, read on the forward strand.
CAATGCCCACGAAATTGTCGTTATCCGTTTCGTAATGCACGGTCACGACGCATTCTTTGGAATATTTATGCTCGGTCGAAATGGGAATATCCACGAAAATAGGCTGCACCGCTGTTTTGTGGGTAACGTTGTCGTCAAATTCCGACGGGGCGGAAAAGGAACCGTAATACGCCACGTTATACCGGTCGATCAAACCGACGTATTCCTTGTTCTGAAACCGCACGTACACGCAGCACGCGGAAAACACCGGCGGAATATACATGGTCAGGTGCCAGTTTCCGTCGGCTTTTAAAAGCCTGTTCAAATTTTCGGTGTCGTTCCACTCTTCCCCGCTCAGGGTGTCGATCACAAAACGGTAAGTCCCCCGTCTTGCGGGCGCGCTGCCCGTATTTTCGCCGGAAACGACTTCGTTCAGTTCGGCAAAATCGTTCGGGAGATAATTGATCGCCGTCATTTTCATCACGCCCTGCACGTCAGAAATCGAAACCGTATTGACCAAAGCGCCGTCCATCTCCTTTTCCCTTTCCGGGGTGTTTAAGGCAAAACGCGGCGCGGCTGCGCGCAGTCCCAAAGAAAACGCCAGAAAAACAACCAGCAACCCTGCTAAAATCACGAGATTCCGGACGTTCCTTTTCATAACACTTCTCCCGTAAAGCAATATCCTTTGTTGAACTCCGTGCGGATGACGTCCGCCGCGGGCAAAGCCGCTTTCATCTTTCTGCGCAGCGAAGACAGATGCGCGCGTATGGTCGTGGTGTGCAGACTGGGCGCGCACCAGATTTTTTCGTAAATTTCGTCGGCGGTAAAATACCTGCCGCGATGTTTCACTAAAAAGAACAGAATGTTGAATTCCGACGGGGTAAGCGCGATCGTGGTATTCTGATACTTCACCGTCCGCGTATTGGCGTTTACGGTAAGTTTTCCGAAACTTTCCACCGCGTCCGATTTCGGCAGCAGCCGAAGCGCGATATGCGTTTCCAACAGGCGCATGGTGCAGGGCTTGATCACGTAATCGACCGCGCCCGAGGTCAGCCCCTCCATCACGATATCTTCCCCGTTCAACGAAGAAAGAATGATCACCGGCGGCAGCGCGGGGAAAATTTTAAGGAGATTTATTCCCATGCTGCGCCTTAAAACGAGGTCGAGAACGACCGCGTCGAACCCGCCCTCTTTTTCCAGAATCTCCACCGCCTCGTCTACGTCCGAAGCGGTAAAGATCGCGTTTTGCGGAGAAAAATAGGCAACCGTTTCTTCTTTCAGTTTTTCGTCGTCTTCCACAAACAACAATTTTCTGCCACTGACTTTATAATCCATCTTCTTTGCCCCGTCCGGGGAATTTTTTCGGCGCCCCGTTTCCCGTTTTTCTCTGCCGCAGGTCTTGGTTTTTCCCCGCGCGGCAGGCGAAAATATCCCCGTATCTATTATAACAGATATTTTTACTCGTTGCAACAGCAAAAACGATTCTGCCCGCCGCCCTTTTTGTGAAGATTTGTTAAGGTTGCCCGTGCCCCGCGCCTTGGGTAGTTTCCGCATGCTATAATACTATGGATAACGAACGGGATCCCTGAAAACGGAATCCCCGAATATCAGAAGGAGTGTGCGGTATGATTATGCGGAAGAAAAATTTAGCGATTTTGTTTCTTACGGTCGCCATGCTGTGCCTGACGGTGCTGCCTTTTGGCTTGAACGCGCCCCGACTAGCACGCGCAAGCCGTTCCAACCAAGGGACGCTGACTGATGGCGAATGGTCGGGTTCGCAAACGACGGGCAACCTGATCACTATCGGCAGCGGTTCTTTGACCGAGCAAGGCTGGAACAATATCCACGACCAGATCAACAGCGTAGGTAGATGGTATGCTGAAGATGGGGTAAAACTTGACACCCCGGAGTACGGCTGGGGTATTCAAGCAAAAAATTCTTCCGACGATATCGGCGATAAGAAATACGAGAACGGCGTATGGTATCGGATTACCCTTTCCAAAGCGGATAAGGTAAAAGCCGACAAAGGCGATCTCACGATTTCTGCGTCGGCACTGTATTACAGACAAAACATTGCAGGTTGCGTACATTACGTATCGTTAAAACTGTTTTTTGACGACGCGTCGGGGACGCAAATAGGCGACCCTGCAGAAAGAAAGGAAACCATTAAAAGCAGCGCTTATCCGCTCAGCATTACCGATTATTCCGTGCCGAAACGAACGGCGTCGATCAGGTATTACGTTTCCAACTGGGGATCTCATACCGCCCGCCCCTTTATCGGCGGATTGACCTGTACCCTGTCCGATAAAACGGCGCCCGCCGCAGAAAAGACCTCTTCGGACAAAAGCGGCATTTTCGACGCAGCGAATAATATCGCGATCGAGGGCGACACCTTAAAATATTTCGTGGAATTCGACGAAAAAGTCAGCGTCACTTCTTTCGGGGAGGCGTTACTCGGTTTAAACGGAAACGAAACCGGCATCTTAGGCAACAGCAGTGTGCTTACCGAAAACGGCAAAAGCAAGGTCTGCTACTCCTTCCACCTGCCGGCAATCACCAAAAACGGCAAACTGACCCTTTATTCGGTCAAGGGACTTTCCGTAAAGGACGAAGCGGGCAACCAAAGCACCTACGACAAGTCTGCCATTGCTTCGGACGCCGTACAGTTCTATAAAGAAATGACCGTTTCGCCGCAACTGACCAACCTTACCTTAAGCGGCAAAACCAAAGCCTCTTACGGCACCGATTATACGGCGACCTTGAAAGCAGACGCGGGCTACGACCTGCCGCAGTCGATTTCGGTCAGAATCGACGGCGGTCCCGCTTCCGCAAGCGCCTATACCTATAATTCTTCCACCGGAAAGATCACGATCAAAGGAACGTACATAAAAGGCGACGTGAAAATTATCGCTTCCGGCGTGGCGAAAACGAGCACGGTAACGCTGGATATGCAAAAGGGCAGTGGCGGCACCCTTTCCGTTACGGCAACGTATAACGAAACGCTGCCGCAGATCACCGCCCCCAAACTTACGGGATACACCTTTCAGGGCTATTACGCGCAGCCGGAAGGACAGGGCGAAAAATACTACGATTCTGCAGGCGCAAGCGCGAAAAACTGCGATTTTTACACGGCAACCACGCTGTACGCGTACTGGACGGCAAACGCCTATACCGTGAAATACGAGAAAAATAAGCCCGTCGCCGCAAGCGGAACGGTCACCGGCTCGACGGCAGATTCCACCCACGTTTACGACGAAGAAAAGCAACTGACCGGAAACGGCTTTTCGCTTACCGGCTGGACGCTGCAAGGCTGGGCAACGACTGCAAACGGCGCGGTGGTTTACGAAGACGGGCAAAAAGTCAAAAACCTTTCCGCAGTCGCCGGTTCCGCCGTCACCTTATACGCCGTGTGGAAAGCGAATACCTATTACGTGGAATACGATCCCAACAAGCCGGCAGAAACCGACGGAACCGTGACGGGTACGACGAGCCGTTCCACGCACGTTTACGACACGCCGGGCGCGCTTGCCGAAAGCGGATTTTCTCTTACCGGCTGGACGTTTCAGGGCTGGGCAAAAACCCCCGGCGCAACGAACGCGGAATACCGCGCCGGCGAAAAAGTGACGAATTTCACTTCGGAAGCGGGCGGTTCTTTCAGATTATACGCGGTATGGAAAGCGAATACCTACAAAATCGCCTACGCCCCCAACCAACCCGTGGGCGCAAGCGGGGCGGTCGGCGGTAGCATTGCCGAAACCACGCATATTTACGACCAGACCAAAGCGCTGGCAAATAACGCCTTTGCGCTTACCGGCTGGACGTTTCAGGGCTGGGCGAAAGACCCCGGCGCAGCCACCGCCGAATTTACGGACGGAGCCGAAGCGCTGAACCTTGCCTATGCGGAAGGCGCGATCGTCACGCTTTACGCGGTATGGAAAGCCAACGAATACGCGGTGACCTACGCCCCCAACGCGCCCGCCGCCGCAAGCGGAACGGTCGCCGGCTCGACGCTTGACTCCGCCCACGTTTACGACGAAGAAAAGCCCCTGACCGAAAACGGCTATACGCTTACCGGCTGGACGTTCCAAGGCTGGGCTAAGACTGCAAACGGCGCGGTGGTTTACGAAGACGAGCAAAGCGTCAAAAACCTTTCCGCAGCCGCCGGTTCCGCCGTCACCTTATACGCCGTATGGAAAGCGAACACCTACACGATCACGTTCGACGCCGCGGGCGGCAGCGTTACGGAAGCGATCTCCGCCACTTTCGACGGCGCGCTCTCCCCGCTTTCGGCGCCCACGCGCAAAGGCTATAATTTCAACGGATATTTCAGCGGACAAAACGGCAGCGGCACCCAATATTTCGACGCCGACGGAAACGCCGCGACCTTGTATACGGTAGCGGGCGACGTCCGCCTTTACGCGTACTGGACGCCTATCAGTTACAATATTCAGTTATACAGTCAGGGGAAATACGCAGAAACCTTACGTAACGTCGTTTTCGGCACGATGCGCCTGCCGTCCGCCGAAACCCTGCACCTCACCCGCGCGAACTATAATTTCGTCGGCTGGAACCTTTACGACGACCAGAACTGGGCAATGTACGTCGCCGATACCGACTATGCCACCGGCATCGCCGGCACGGAGGGCGAAACGGTCACGCTGTACGCCGCCTGGGCGGAAAAACCCGTCTTTACCGTCGGTTTCGACGCGAACGGCGGACTGGGCGCCCCGGCAATGGCGCAGGCGCATCAGGACGAAACCGTCACGCTGAGCGACCTTATCCCCACCAGAAAAGACTATACCTTCCTCGGCTGGGCAACGGAAGCCGGCGCTAAGAGCGCGCAATATCTCCCCGGCGACGCGTTCACGATGGGAAACGCGGTCGTGACCTTCTACGCCGTGTGGAAGCACAATCCGGCGCTCGGTTACGACGCCAACGGCGGCGCCTTCTCCGTCCCTGCGGAACGCACCTGTCCCGCGGCGGGAACCATGACAACCCTGACCGACCTTGTCCCCGCCCGCACGGGTTACGCTTTCCTTGGCTGGAGCCGGGATAAAGACGGGACGGCGGCAGAGTTCGTTTCCGGACAGGAAATCGAAATGCCGGACGAAGATACCGTTTTATACGCGATATGGGAAAAGGCGCAATACCGCGTCACCCTTTCCGTAAACGCCGGCTACACCGTCGCGGGCTTGAACGAATCCTACTATTTCGACCAGACCGCAACGTTTACGGTCACCGGCGACCGCCCCAAAGTTTACGTCAACGGACAGCGGCTGACGGCGGCGGAAAACGGCGAATATTCGTTTACCGTGCAGGGCGAAAGCCGCGTTCTGGTGGCGGACGGTTCCAAACTCTCCCTCGTTTATTCCGCAAACGGCGGCACGAACGCCCCGACGGACGATACTTCGTACAGCGCAAACAATACGACGACTGTATCCTCCGCATTTCCGGAGAGAACGGGCTATACCTTCCTCGGGTGGGCGAAAGACCCCGGCGCAGATACAGCGGAATATACCGCCGATCAACCGCTTACTTTTGCAAGCGAAGACGTCGTTCTGTACGCCGTATGGCAGGCAAACTCCTATACGGTCGGTTACCGTAGCGGCGGCGGAGAAGGCAGCATGCCGCAGGACACCTTCCGTTTCGGTACGAAAGGCACGCTTTCTTTCAACGCTTTCCGAAAAGTCGGGCATACCTTCGTCGGCTGGGCGCTTTCGGAAAACGGAGAAGCCGTATACGGCGACGGCGCGGAAATCCTCGACCTCTGCGCTACAAACGGCGGAAACGTCACGCTGTACGCGGTCTGGCAAAGCACCGTGACCGTGATCACCTTCCTGACCGAGAACGGGACGGAATACAACTCCCCCATCTCCGTCGCTTACGGAGAACGGCTGTCCTCCGACGGCATGATTGCGCCCGTAAGAACCGGCTATCTCTTCGCCGGCTACCGCACGGAACGAAACGGGTCGGGCGAACTGATTTTTGACGCGGCGCTCAACGTCGCATATACCGGTATATGGGATAAAAACGTCAACAAACTGACCCTGTATTCGTGCTGGATCCCCGTTTCCTATACCGTGGTCTACGTAAACGGACAGACCGAAGCGGGCAGACAATCCGCAGTCTACGGGCAGGCGTTCGACCTCCTTTCCGCAAGATCTCTCGGCGTCACCGCGCCCAAAGGCTATCATTTCGCCGGCTGGTCTGCCCTGCCTTCGGGGCAATCCGCCGCGTATGCGGACGAACAGACGATTGCCGAAGCGCTCACCAAAATCAACGACGACAAAGTGTACCTGTACGCGGTATTCGCCGCCGACCGGAAATTCTCCGTTATATATAGCGCCAACGGCGGAAGCAACGCCCCCGTGGACGATGCCAAGTATTTTGCGGGCGAATCGGTTCCGCTCCCCGCAACCGTTCCCGTGCGCGAAGGCTATCTTTTCGCGGGCTGGAGTTACGGCACCGGCGGCACGGCGGACTTCCCCTATGCGCAAGACGTCGGCTTTGCAGAAGATTCCGTCACAATGGCGGACGGCGGACTGACTCTTTACGCCGTCTGGACGCTGAACGGAAAAACGCTGCAGGAACAGATAGACGAAGTCAGCAGCGTAAACGCTTCGCTTGCAAGCGCCATAGCCGACCTGAAAACCGCCGACACAGGCTTTGCTTCCCAACTGGAAACGCTCGGCAATAAAATGCAAGCCGCGCAGGATTTGCTTTCCTCTCTGGACGGCACCTACGCCACGAAACAGGAACTTGCAGATAAGGTCGCGGAACTCAAAAATCTGCTTTCGCAGGCGAAAACCGACCTGACCGCCAAGATCGATCAGGTACAGACCAATCTGGAAGCCGCGGTTGACACCCTGAACGATACCATTGCCGGAAACCAGCAGGGCGTCGAAACCCGCCTTGCCGCGGTGGAACAGTCTTATGCGGATATGAACACGCTCCTCAATTCCAGACTTACGGAATTGCAAAATAAGGACACCGCACTTTCTAATAGCATTGCCGATCTGGAAAAGGTTCGGAAAGAAACCGACGATAAACTCCTCGAGATGATCAACGGCGTGAAAGCCGATCTGACAAACGCGGTCAGCGCCTTGAACGAAACCATTTCCACCAATCAGCAAGGTATCGAGGAACGGCTTGCCGCACTGGAACAAAACTACCAGACCTTAAACGCGTTCGTCAATTCCGAACTCGCAAAACTGCAGGATAAAGACGCCGAACTTTCCACCAAACTTGCCGAGTTGGAAAGGGTTCGGAAAGAAACCGACGACAAACTTCTCGAAACGATCAACGGCGTGAAAGCCGACTTGACAAACGCAGTCAACGCCTTAAACGAAACCATCTCCACCAATCAGCAAGGTGTCGAGGAACGGCTTTCCGCGCTGGAACAAAACTACCAGACCTTAAACGCGTTCGTCAATTCCGAACTCGTAAAACTGCAGGATAAAGACGCCGAACTGTCCACCAAACTTGCCGAGTTGGAAAGGGTTCGGAAAGAAACCGACGATACACTCCTCGAAATGATCAACGGCGTGAAAGCCGACCTTTTAGCCGCGGTTGACACCCTGAACGAAACCATCTCCACTAATCAGCAAGGTGTCGAGGAACGGCTTTCCGCGCTGGAACAAAAGTACACAACCTTGAATGCGTTCGTCAATTCCGAACTGAAAAAACTGCAGGATAAAGACGCCGAACTTTCCACCAAACTCGCCGATCTGGAACAGACCCGGAAAGAAACCGACGACAAACTCCTTGAGATGATCAACGGCGTGAAAGCCGATCTGACAAACGCGGTCAGCGCCTTAAACGAAACCATTTCCACCAATCAGCAAGGTGTCGAGGAACGGCTTGCCGCACTGGAGCAAAAGTACACAACCTTAAACGCGTTCGTCAATTCCGAACTCACAAAACTGCAGGATAAGGACACCGCGCTATCCAACAGCATTGCCGATCTGGAAAGGGTTCGGAAAGAAACCGACGACAAACTCCTTGAGATGATCAATGGCGTGAAAGCCGACCTTTTAGCCGCGGTTGACACCCTGAACGAAACCATCTCCACCAATCAGCAAGACGTCGAAGAAAGCCTTTCCGCACTGGAACAAAAGTACACAACCTTGAATGCGTTCGTCAATTCCGAACTCGTAAAACTGCAGGATAAAGACGCCGAACTTTCCACCAAACTCGCCGAGTTGGAAAGGGTTCGGAAAGAAACCGACGACAAACTCCTCGAGATGATCAACGGCGTGAAAGCCGATCTGGAAACCGCAGTAAGCAGTCTGAACGAAACCATCGCTTCCAACAAGGGCGACGTCGAGAGCAAACTGGCAGAGGTAAAACAGGCTTCTGACACGGCAAACGCCATTATCCGTTCCGACCTTGCGGCGCTGACGAATGCCGACGCCGATCTGACCGAAAGAATCGACGCCTTGGAAAACACTTCCACAGCGGCGCACGACGCGATCTGGGAAGGCATCCATTTGGTGCAGAAAAATCTCGACGGGGCAAAAAGTCAGTTTGAAGCGAAAAATCGCAATCTGGAAACCCAACTGAGCAGCCTGCAAGCGCTGAGTATCCGAATCGCGATCGTGTGCATTGCCGGCTTCGTCATCGGGGCGATTGCCCTCACCCTGATTATCTGGAATTCCCGCCGCCAAGGGGGAAAACCGAAAAAGCGCAAATAACGAAAAACCAACGTGCCCGGGAGCATTCCGCGCCCGGGCGTATTTATCATCTGAAAAGCGGAAAACGGCGTTTGCCGCCGCCATTCCCCTCTTAAAAATCTTCTGTAAAAAAACAAAACGAACGCGGGAAATAACTCCTTGCGTTCGTTTTACTTTTATTTGGTGCCCCGGCGGAAACAAGGTCGAACTTTCCGGATATTCAAGGGCAATCATTTTTCTTTTCCGTTCGTTTTACAAACGATTTTCATAAAATCGTTGTAGATAAACAAAGACTTGGCGCGAGTGATTTCCTTTATTTTTACAAACGCCGAGGCGCTCGGCGTTGATACGAACGGTTATTCCGCATGGGCGGCGCGGGCGGCAAAATTGCGACTACCATTTTCTCTTACAGCGTAGAAGAATCCGACGGCGCGGCGAAAAATCGTTAATTTATCAATGAACCTCTTCGTTTGCAACGGTCAAAGTAAAGGTCTGCCCGTCCGAAAGCAGCGTCAGCATGCCGTTTTTTAACTGATTGAATCCTGTTGCGCTCGATCCGGACCCTACCGTATCCAGAAGGCGATAGCAAGTAAGCGTTCCGCCCTCTCCTTTCGCCCAGATCGCAATATAATATCTGCGTCCGGGAACATACTCGATTTCGACGGAAATCTCTCCGTTTCCGTTTGCCGTGAGGTCTAAAAAGTTCTGATATTCCCGGTTATCGCTGCCTGCCACAAAGTCGTAATCGGTCACATAAACGTTAAACTCGCCTTGTCTGACGGCTTCCGGCAACGCGGAAAGGTCAAAAGTCAGGGTTTCGCTCCACTTGGTGGTGACGATTTCCTCCGCGACCGTGATGGGAACGACCAGACTTGCCTTTTGCGAAGACGTATTGCCGTTTGCAAGATCGATCAGAAGAAAGGTCTTTCCGCTTTCGATCTTGTCCGTATCGATAGAAATGGTAAGCGCGTTGATAGAATTATTATAACTTCCCGTCTGTACCCTGGCGGAAATCGCACCCGTTTCGGCGGATTCGCCATAGGACTTGTTCACGCTCGAACCCGAAATCGCCGCTTGATTCGTGGACTTGATTTCCCAGTTCAGAATGGTCATATAACTGCCGTTCAAAGACACGGTAAGATCGACGACGCCGCAGTTTTTGGCAAGCGTGGTCGGGTTTCCCGTCAAAAAAGTGGCAAATCCGTTCGGAGAGATCAACAGCTGCCGATACTCTTTCAATTCCACCGCAACGGTCACGTCGTCGTTCCCCATAAGGAAATCGTAAGCGGTTTCGGAACGCTTTACGGCTTCGCTTCCGTTGTACGTCACTTTTTCGACGTACTTATCCGTGTTTTTCAGTTCGACCGTAACGGTAACGGTTTCTGCAAATTCCGCCTGCGTTTTATCCACAGAAACGGCGCAGTCTTCCGTCTGCCGCACGGTAATCGCGTGCTTGGGAGTTTCCGGTTCCGGATTCTGATTCCCTCCGCATGCACAAAGCGAAAATACGCCGAAAGCCGCCGTCAGCAGCATGCATAGTAATTTCCATGTTTTGTTCGTTTTCATAAGTTTACTCCTTGTATTTTGCACAATAGTTTATCGATCTTACTTTAATCTATCATACCATATTCCTTCACTTTTTCAATAGCTTTGCATTCGTAAAATAAAAAAGCAACTGCTATTTCATTCCCCGGTCGACGGTTTTTCTATGAAAATGCCTTAAAATAGGCAAATACTCCTGAAAAATATAAAAATAACGGTCTGCAAGAAAAAACTTACAGACCGCTACACTTGCGTGTGTACGACAAAATCTCGTTTTTCGGGCGATTTTGAGAGTGTGTTGGACGATAAGTACTTTTTTGCGATTGTTATGAAGAGTGTGGTGGATGATACGCATTGGTTGCTCTGATTAATTTACAAATTCCAAAACGGTTTCATCTTCATTTATGCGGTACACAAACGGAGAATAG
>CAKQSI010000036.1 GCA_934272745.1 uncultured Clostridia bacterium
CCCCCGCCCTTTTTTTCAGAAGTAAACGGAAAGCGCGCCCGCGCGGCAGTTGCCGCGCGGGCGCGCTACTATACTATTGCAAACGATATTACAGATTGCGGAACCGGAATCTTACACCTATGGCGCGCTTCTGAACTATTATAACGTATAACTATTATAACGTATAACGCGGGCGCGTTTCCGTTCTGTTATAAACTATAAACGCCGTAATCGTCCGAACGAGCGTCCGGGATTTAACGAAACGGACAGCGGAAACAACGCAATTGAAAATCGAATGCGCCGTCGCTTTTTACGGGAGCAAAACGCAATCCGCCATAAAGGAGAAAACGCGTTAAGTACGGCAGGAAACTTCCGATAGCAAAGTGCTTATTTCGCGAGGACTTTGTGGACTTTTGCAACCACGTTTTCGACCGTAAAGCCGAATTTTTCAAACAGCAGTTCCGCGGGGGCGGACGCGCCGAAGGTATCCATCGCAATCACTTCGCCGTCCAGACCGACGTAGCGGAACCAGGGCATCGAGGAGCCGGCTTCCGCAGCCACTCTCGCCCTCACCGAAGCGGGCAGAACGGACTGCTTGTACTTTTCGGACTGTTTTTCAAACAGTTCCATACAGGGCATGGAAACGACGCGGGCGTCGATCCCTTCTTCCCACAGGACTTTCTGTGCCTTGACCATCAGTTCGACTTCCGATCCGCTGGCGACCAAAAGGACGTCGGGCGTCTTTTTCTTGCCGTCCGAAAGGATATAGCCGCCCTTTAATGCGACCGCGCCGGAGGTTTCGTACTGCGGCAGGTTCTGACGGGTAAGAACCAGACAGGTGGGACCTTTGCCGGTCAGGGCGGAGATCCAGGCGGCGGTGGTTTCCTTTCCGTCCGCGGGGCGGAAGACTTTCAGACCCGGAATGGCGCGAAGTCCTGCCAGTTGCTCTACCGGCTGATGCGTCGGTCCGTCTTCGCCGACGCCGATACTGTCGTGCGTCAGGATATAGGTCACGTTGACGCCCATGAGCGCGGAAAGGCGCACGGCGTTTTTCATATAGTCGGAGAACACGAAGAAGGTCGCGCAATAATTGATCAGCCCGCCGTGCAGCGCGATCCCGTTGGAAATCGCAGCCATGGCGTGTTCGCGGATGCCGAAGTGCAGGTTGCTACCCGTGCGGTTTTCCGGCGAATAGTAGGCGCGGTTTTTCATGTTGGATTTGTTGGAAGGAGCAAGGTCTGCCGAGCCGCCGATGAGGTTGGGGACGAGATCCGCCAGTTTATTGAGAACGGCAAAGCTGGTGTTTCTGGTCGCGTCCGGCTTTTCAAATTTCCAAAGATCGGCGTCGTTTAACAGGTCGGGCAGTTTTTTGCCGTACCATTCGTCGAATTCCGCAGCGAGTTCGGGATACGCCGCGCGATAGGCTTTCATCAGTTTTTTCCAGTTGCGTTCCGCACGCTTGCCGCGGCTGGCGGCTTTTCTCGCGTGGGCGTAAACTTCTTCCGGAACGGTAAAATCGGGATAGTCCGCATAGCCGAGCGCCGCCTTGGTTGCAGCCAGCCCTTCTTTGCCGAGAGGCGCACCGTGTACCGCCGCCGTGCCGGCTTTGGGGCTGCCGTAGCCGATGGTGGTTTTTACGATGATGAGGGAGGGCTTTTCGGTCTCCTTTTTGGCTTTTTTAACGGCTTTCGCGATGGCGTCCACGTCGTTGCCGTCTTCTACGCGGAGAACCTGCCAGCCCTGCGCTTCGTGGCGCTTGCCGACGTCTTCGGTGAAAGCGGTGTTGATGTTGCCTTCGATCGTGATGTCGTTTTTATCGTAGAACACGATCAGTTTGCCAAGTTTCAGCGTTCCTGCGAGGGAAGCCGCTTCGTATTCGATGCCTTCCTGCATGCAGCCGTCGCCCGAAAGCGCGTAGGTGTAGTGATCGACCACGGGGAAGCCTTCGCGGTTGAAGTGCGCCGCAAGGTAGGATTCCGCAAGCGCCATGCCGACGGCGTTGGCGATGCCCTGTCCCAAAGGACCGGTGGTGGTTTCGATGCCCGGGGTGTGACCGTATTCGGGGTGTCCGGGGGTCTTGCTGCCCAATTGACGGAAGTGCGCGAGGTCGTCGGTCGTCACGTTATATCCGTAAACGTGCAGGGCGGAATAGTCCAGCATGGACCCGTGACCCGCGGAAAGAATAAAGCGGTCGCGATCGGTAAACGCGGGATCCTTGGGATTGAATTTCAAAAAGTTCTGAAACAGCGTATAAACGATGGGGGCGGAGCCGAGCGGAAGTCCGGGGTGACCGGAATTTGCCTTTTCGATGCCTTCGACCGAAAGGACGCGCAGGGCGTTGACAGTCATTTCTTGCACTTGATTCATCGTCGTTCTCCTTAAAGCGGGCAAAATCCCGCATTCTTTTCGGGCATATTATAGCCCGAAACGAAAGGAAATGCAAGTCTTTCCGCGGGAAACTTTCAAAAAACCGTTTACTTTTTTGAAAGGATAGGTTATAATGGCGATAATCCCCAATTTTGCGGAAAATGCGGAAAATCGAACGGGGACGGAAATTGCGGCGGCGAAGAAAGAAGCGCCCCCGCGTTATTCTAATAATAAACCGGAGAAAAAAGAAAAATGAGTCAATATTTATTCGACCTTTCCACGGACTCTACGGCGGACCTTGTCCCCGGCTTTGCGGAAGCAAACAACGTCTGGACGGTGCCGCTTTCTTTCAACATTGAAAAAAACGGAGAGTTTACGCCCTGCCGCGATAATTTCAAGACCGAGGAAGAGTACGCTGCGTTTTATCAGAAGTTGAGAGAGGGTGCCTATTCCCGCACGGCGATGCTCAACCTGAACGACCATCTGGAACACTTTTATAAACTGGCGAAAGCGGGCGTGAAAGACGTCGTGCATTTCACCATTTCGTACGGGCTGTCGCCCACCGTTGACGTCGCGAATCAGGCTGCCGAAACGGTGCAAAAGGAATATCCCGACTTTCACGTTTACGCGGTGGAAAGCCGTTCCGCCACCGTCGGGCAGGGGATTCTCGTCAAAATGGCGATCAAAATGCGGAACGACGGCAAGACCGCGAAAGAAACCTTCGATTTCCTAAACGAAGCGAAATTCCGCCTGCAGCACCTCATCGTGGCGAACGATCTGTATTACCTGAAACGCGGCGGCAGAGTTTCGGGCGCCTCCGCGCTCATCGGAACCATGCTTTCCATCAAGCCCTACATCGTGATGGATGGGGACGGAAAACTGAACGTGGAAGAGAAATTCCACGGTATGAAAAAGGCGTTTTCGTTTATCGCGGACGAAGTGAAGCGGCTGGGCGTGGACGACGGGCATTACGTCGTCATCGTGCATACCGACGCCAAAGACAAGGCGGAAGAACTTGCCGCAAAGGTAAAAGAAGTCGTCGGTTTCGACCCCGAAATCCAGATTATGGGACCGGTCATCGGCTCGCACGTCGGCCCCGGCGCCGTCGCCTGCGGATTTTTAAGCAAGACGCCGCGCGTCCCGTCGGAGAACAAGTAAGTTTTAAACGAGGATAAGTAAGCTTTTCAATCACTCCGAGAAGAAGTAAGTTTTTTGGTATGAAAAGGCGCCCGCGCCTTATGTCGGAATCATTTCGTGTAATCCGGAAACGCCGAAAGACGCGGCAGAAGCGCAGGGACGAAAACGCTGTGCCGGATTGCGGGCGTAGCGGAATCGAAACGGAATTAAGAAGTAAAGAAAAGGCGCCCGCACGGCAATTGCCGCACGGGCGCCTTGCTATATTTGCGGACAATCTTTGTTTTGAACGTTGGCGCCGCTTTCCCTTTTTCGTTATTGCTTTTGCCAAGGCAATGCAATATTTCAAACGTAGGGGCGACCGGTGGTCGCCCGCGGGCATTGCCCCGTTTCCTGATTGCGTCGGGCAAACGCCGGCAGGATATGGGAATTCGTCCTTTCGGCAGGCGACCGGTGATCGCCTCCACGAATTGCGGGGATATGCGGGTTTCTTAATAAGCGGGACTTTTTTGCTTCGTTTTTATTTTAATATCTATAGATAACGGGGTATGCCGGCAGATTCTGTTTCTTTTGCCCAAAACTAAAAAACGGCAGGAATTTCTCCCGAAAAATCCTTTAAAACGGTAGATTTTCGCGCGGGGGCGTGGTATAATATGTTTATTATAATGGAAAAGTGTGCGCAGGACGCGCAGGGGCGGACGGGGAAACGGAACTTTCCCGTCGGCGGGATCGGGATAAAAATCCGACGAAATACGTTATAATTCAGGTCCCGGCAGGATAAAAACGGTTGTCCGCGCGGCGGTAAATCCGCAACCGCGCCGGAAACAGAGCCGTAAACGTCCGGGGACAAAAACCACAAAGGCTGCGACCGATTGCCGCGCCGGAAGGAGAAAGAAAAAGTTATGGCACAGGATCAATTCGTAAAAGACGTTGCGGACATCGAAAAAGATTTTCCGCAGTGGTATACCGACGTCGTGTTAAAGACGCAACTGGTGGATTACGGTCCCGTCAAGGGCACCATGGTGATCCGCCCGTACGGCTACGCGATCTGGGAACTCATTCAGAAGGAAATGAACGAACGCTTCCGTAAAACCGGACACGTCAACGCCTATTTCCCCATGCTCATTCCCGAAAGTTTTTTGAAAAAGGAAGCCGAACACGTGGAAGGCTTCGCGCCCGAAGTCGCCGTCGTCACGCATGCCGGCGGGGAAAAACTGGCGGAAAACCTCATTATCCGTCCGACCAGCGAAACCATCATCGGGGATATGTATTCCAAATGGTTGCAGAGTTATCGCGACCTGCCCATTAAAATCAACCAGTGGGCAAACGTCGTCCGTTGGGAAAAGACCACCCGCCCGTTCCTGCGCACCTCCGAATTTTTGTGGCAGGAAGGACACACCGTCCACGCCACAGAAGAAGAGGCGCGGGAGGAAACCATCGCCATGCTGAACGTCTACCGCGAGTTTGCGGAAAACGTGCTGGCGATCCCCGTGTTCACCGGGATCAAGACCGAAAAGGAAAAATTCGCCGGCGCGGTGGAAACCTACGGTATGGAAGCCATGATGCTGGACGGCAAGAGTCTGC
The DNA here is from genome assembly GCA_934272745.1 of uncultured Clostridia bacterium. Classification (GTDB taxonomy): domain Bacteria; phylum Bacillota; class Clostridia; order Christensenellales; family Borkfalkiaceae; genus SIG402. Next base: position 5,065 of record CAKQSI010000036.1, read on the forward strand.
AAGCCGGGACTTCCCATTACCTTGGACAGAACTTTGCCAAGGCGTTCAACATCAAATTCTTAGACAAAGACGGCACGCATAAACTGGGATATACCACGTCCTGGGGGACTTCTACCCGCATGATCGGCGCGCTCATTATGGCGCACGGCGACCAGCGCGGTCTGGTTCTGCCGCCCAAAGTGGCGCCCGTTCAGGTTATCGTCATTCCCGTCGCGGCGCACAAGGGCGGCGTAAACGAAAAGACCGAAGAGGTGCTGAACGCGCTGCAGGCGGAAGGCGTCCGCGCCGAACGCGACACGCGCGATATGAGTCCGGGCTGGAAGTTCAACGAATGGGAAATGAAAGGCGTTCCCATCCGTATCGAAATCGGTCCGCGCGACCTCGAGAGGGGCGAAGCGGTGCTGTTCCGGAGAGATACCCTTGCGAAAGAATCGGTGAAGATCGACGAGATCCCCGCCCGCGTGGAAGAACTGCTGACCGAAATTCAGAAAAATATGCTGGAAAAGTCCCGCGCCTTCCGCGACAGCCGCGTGAAGACCGTGCATTCCTTGGACGAAATGCTTGCCGCGCTGGACGCGAAAAACTTTACCAAAGCCGCTTGGTGCGGCGACCGCGCCTGCGAGGACGCGATCAAGGAGAAAACCAACGCTTCTTCCCGCGTGATGGTGGAAGGGGAACTGGTGGACGGCAAGTGCGTCTGCTGCGGCAAGCCCGCGAAAAAGAACGTGCTGTTTGCGCGCGCATATTAAGCCGCAAAATTTACGGCGTTTCAGTCTAAGGCGGCAGCGGAAGGGCGGCTCAAAATTTGCCGCGCCGGTTCGCTCCGGATAAAAACGCCCCGCGGAAAGACGCAAAATTTTGCGTTTCGACTGCCAAAAATTTTGGATTTCGGGCGAAAACCGGAGTTTTTCAAAAATCAGGTTGCGGCGGGTTTTGCGGCATGGTACACTGATCCGGACGAAGATCCGCAAAACCGTCAAAAACGCAAAGTAAAATTACAAATTCGATTGCGCTTTCGGCTTTTCGTGCGGTAAAATAGCGTCTGTCGGCATGGCGGCGGGAACGGGTCTTTACTATAAACAAGTTGTCCGCTGCCGTCTGGTTTACGCCGGCTTCTCCCGTTTCCGGGGGAAAAAGAATCTTTTCACAAGAGGAAAAAAGTATTAAGGAAAAAACAGCGCACAGGCTGTTTGCTTTCGTCCGGGCATCGGACGGAAACGCGGGGAAAAGTATTCCCGCGGAAATACAGGAGGAAAATTATGAAAAAAATCGTAAGCCTATTGTTGTGCCTTACGGCGGTGCTTTGTCTCGTCGTCGGCTGTGCAACTACGGAACCCAAACCGTCGCCGGAGCCTTCCGCAAGCGTTGCGCCCACGACCGAGCCGTCGCCGACGGTTTCGCCTACGGAAGTTCCCACGACGGAACCTACCGCGGCGCCGACGGAAGCGCCCTCGCCCTCGGTCAGCGTTTTGCCGACGGAAGAACCTTCGCCCTCGGTCAATCCCACGACAAATCCGTTTGCGGGGATTGCTTTTACAAACCGCATGACGAAGTACGACGGAACGCGGCAGAAACTGGAAGTTTCCGGCGCTCCGGAAGACGCACAGATCGAATATTTTGCAATCGAAAAAGGCACCAACGAAGACAATATTGACGTTTATACCGAAAACGGTGCCAGAAAACCGGGCAGTTACGGTGTGAAAGCCGTGGTAACGATCGGCGGCGACCAGCGCGAATATACCGCAGTATTGACCATTCGCAAAGCGAACATGACCATTGCGGGCAACACGCTGATCAAAGACGCATACGCGCCCGATCCCGAATTTACTTACACGATTACCGGGCTTCTGCCCTGCGACGAATTCGTGGTTCTTCCCGCAGCCGCGGAGGAGACGGAAGAACCCGCGGCTCCGTCCGTCCTTCCGTCCGCAGTTCCTTCGGCAAGCCTTTTGCCGAGCGTGACGCCTTCCGAAACGCCTGCAGAAGACGTCGACGGCGGCGCGAAATTCTACGGCGAATTGGTTATCACGTCCGAAAGCACGAGATATTCCGAAGCGGGGGAATATAAAATTACGTTCGGCGGCGTGGCATCGGACTGCTATAATATCACCTATCGCACCGGAACGCTGAAAATCCGCAGTTACGAAACCGAACTCCTCGGCGGAATCGACGGCGGGCTGAAACAGAACATCAACGGCGAAATGACCTACGGCGGCAAAGCGGTGCTGTGGCAGGGAACCAACTATTTCTCCCTGTTTGCGGGTTGTTTCTCCGGTGGAGAGGTCAACGAGCAGGGCGTACAGAATGCGTTCGCCGGTCTGGAAGAACTTGCCGCATACAACGTGAAAGCCATTCGCTTCTCCTGCGGGCATTTCTATGCGAAAGGCTGGCAGCAGAACTGGATCGGAGACAGCGAAACCGGCGTTTCCCGCGCGGAAATGAATATGTACACCTTAAAGCGCCTTTTCAACAAAGCCGCTTCGCTCAATATCGGACTTATTCCCTCGGTCTACTGGACCAACAACATTATGGGTATGTTCGGGGAAAACATCGGCGACGGCTGGGGAACGGAAGGTTCCAAGACCTGGAATTTCGCTCTCGAGTATCAGGAACTTCTGATGGATGCGGTAAACGATCACCCCGCGCTTTTTATGTGGGAATTCGGCAACGAATGGAACCTTTCCACCGACGTTTCGGGCGATCCGGACGTCAACAAACGCCTGACGAAAGACATTCTGCACAACTTCCGCTCTGCCTGGAGCAGTCTCGTCGCTTCGCGCAACGATGGATATAATCGTGTGATCGGCAGCGGCGACAGTATCCTCAGAAACTGCCAGTATAACCGCGGCTGGAACAACGAGTCATGGGCAGAAGATACGGAAAGAGAACATCGGGAAGCGCTGGAGTATTTCAACCCCGGTATTACGGCGGTTTCCGCGCACATTTACGGCGGGGCGAAACTGGTGATTCTGCAGGACAGAAAGGTCGCGGAAAAGAAAAAGGAACTGAACGGCAGTATGACTGCCAAGCAGGAACTGGAACTCAGGAACCAGATTCGCAAACAGTATTACGAAGATCCGGAAAGCGTCGAAAAAATGTATAAAGAATACGGCATTACCGACGGATATATGGACGTTTATAACAAAAATATCGAAGGCAGCGATACGCTGGCAGGACAGTACCGGCTGATTCTGAATTCTGCAAAATACTTCGGCTCGACGGCGTATATCGGCGAAACGGGTATCGGTTATACCCTCGGCGAAACCGTCCTGCAAAACGGCGAATACGCGCACGCGCAGGGATATTATCCCGACGTCACTTACGACGATATAACCTATTACAGCGAACAGGTGACCAAGGCACAGCAGGAAACGGGAATGCCCCTCATTCTGTACTGGAACTACGAGTACAACGTCAACATCACCCGCATCGGCGACGACGTGTACTGGGGCAAAAACTACCTTACCAACGACAACCCGAATGACGATTATCTTACCTTTAACGATCACGGTACGGGTACGGAATACAGCATGAGCCTGAAGAACTGGGAAAAAGCCCGCCGCGTCTTTGCCGAAGTCAAAAAGGTCAACGACGACTGGGACGCGAAAAACGCGTAATCCCGTCCGCACATAACCCCGCCGGGCGTGAAAACGCACGACGTATGCCTTTTTCGCCGTTTCCGGCGGAGAAAAGAAAAATTGATTTTTAAAGGCGACGGACTTAAGTTTGAAATCTGAGCGGGCGCGGATTCGGGAAACGCTGCCCGTGCTGCGATCGATTACGCGCCGGTTGCCGTGTTTCTTGTCGCCGGCGCGACGATAAGACGTTGGGTTTGTAAGATTTATTTCGTAAAAACAAAGAAAGCGCCCCGCAAGGCAAAGCCTTGCGGGGCGCCGGTTTATATGTAAATCAAATCCCGCCGGTTGTGCGGATTTTCCGTGGCTGCGGCGCGTCTTCACGGGGTTTAACGATTCGATTCGGAAAGCCTTGCGGGGCGCTTGATTTTTAGCCTTTACTTTCTGGTGAAGCGAACGAAGCGGATTTCGTGCGGGGCGAGGTTGGCAAGGTAACGGAGGTCGCCGTTTTCGGCGCGGACGGTGCGCGTTTCGTACTTCGGGCGGGAAGCGGCGCTTAGTTCTTCTTCGGAAGAGGGAAGGGTGAGTTCTTCGCCCGAAAAGCGTTCGTTCCACACGTCGTACACGCTGCCGAAAGTGCGGTTAACCACGTATTCTTCCTGCGCGAAGTCGTGCGCGATCACGTTTTTCAGCGTGACGTCGAACAGTTTGAAATGCTCCCCGCGGAAGGCGGCGTAACGGCTGCTTTCGCCGGCGTCGAACAGTTCGCCCGCGGCGTACAGGTCGCTGTAATGAATGTAGTTGCAAAACAGCATGGCGTAACCGCGTTCGTCCTCGGTCACGATAAAGTTGCGCCCCTTGCCGAGCACCCTGCCTTTCAGCAAGGAAAGGAACCGGAACGCGTAGAAAGGCGGCTTTTTGATGCCGTTTTGGGTAAATAATCCGTGCCCGCCGTGGAACAGCTTCTGCTCGGGCGGGAGTTCGAGAATGTCGTCGGTCAGACTCCAGTAGCCGAACGAATCCAGCCGGTCGTAATTTTGCAGCACGTTGTACACCACGTAGGTGCCTTTAAACGCCGTGTCGCTTAAAAGGTCGCGGTGGGAGGTGGTGGAGTTCCATTCGGTAAGGTAAACGGGCAGGTCGCTCAGCCCGAGAGTGGAGAGTTTCTGCCGCACGGCGGTCACCGTTTTGGAAAGAATATCCGGGTCGGAGAAAAGTTCGATGGAGGGGCTTGCCAGATGTTCGATGTCAAACGTGACCGACGTTTTGACGGGGTAAAAGTGCAGGTTGATAAAGTCGGGCGGGCAGTCGGGCAGGACGCCGTACAACTTTTCAAACCAGTCGCCCGAAAGCAGCGTTTCGTACATAAAGGACGTTGTGCCGAATTTTGCCGAGGGGCAGACTTCCTTTACGGCGTGATAGGTTGCGCGGTAGAATTCCTTGAACAGCGAGGGGTCGGCAAAGCCGAACATATGCGCCGGGGTTTCGGCTTCGTTCCAGACCGAAAACAGCCAGGAGCGTACTTCCTTTTCCCCGTAGCGGGAAAGAAGATGCGAAGTAAACCCTTTGATAAATTCCGCCCAGTCCGAAAGGTTCTGCGGCTCGCTGGTAACGAGTGGCAGGAAAAAGGTGGTCTTTTCCGGATGCTTTGCAAGCGCTTTGGGCATAAAAGAAAGTTGCAGCAGCGGGCGAAGGTTGATGGACAGCAAAAAGTCGATAATTTCGTCGATGCGGTTGAAATTGACGATGATTCTGCCGTCGGAAGCGCGGGAGTATACGCCGAGCGCGTCGTCGAACAGTCCGTGGAATTTGACGTAAGTAAAGCCGATCTCTCTTTGCGTTTCGCGCAGCATTGCGCGCACGTTTTCTTTTAAGAAATCCGCCGCGCGCCCCACGCAGCAAAAGGTCTTTTCGGTGTGCGGATAGGGCGTTTTTTCCGGGGTGAAAGCGCCGTTTGCGGCGTCGAATTCCAATAAAAAGCGCTTTTCGCCCGCGCCCGCTTTGGGCAGCAGAGGTTCCGCGTCCGGCAGATACTGCGCCAAACGCGAAAGATAGTCCGTCTGCTTGAAATCCATATAGTTTTTGGGGATTTCGGACAGAGAATCGGCACCGGGCGCGCGGGACTTGCGGTGTTCGCTGGGCAGACAGCCGTAGACCTGTTTGTGCATGGATACGAACGCCCGCGTGTTGGGAAAGCCGCTTTCTTCCGCCACGGCGTCCACGCTTTTGTCGGTGGAAAACAGCAGGTTCATCGCCTCGTTGAAGCGCAGACTGTCCACGTATTTTTTAAACGGAACGCCCATGGTCTTTTCAAACAGGCGGGAAAGGTACGCCGGCGAAAAATAGAACTTTTTCGCCGTTTCGGTCAAAGACAGTTCCTCGTGATAGCCGTTTTGAATGTGATCGAGCACGCCCGAAAGTTTGGCGATGTGGTTTTTGCAGCGGTCGAATTTTTCCGCGCCCGCGGCGTCCGTGCGGAAGCGCGTGACTAAAACGTACTTGAATCGGAGGATCAGGCTGTGCATTAAAATGTCGTAGCCGGGCGCCTTTTCGCTGTGTAACTTGATCAGTTGCGCCAGAATGGTTTTGATTTCCGAATAATCGGCTTCGGGGAAGCGTTCGCTGTCCACGTCAAAGCCCTTTTCACCGCCGAAAACGCTGTCTTTGACCTGCAGCGCCAGAATGACCGCCCCCTCGCGGGAGAAGACCGAGTGCGGTTCGTACGCGTTGATGAGGACGAGATCGTTTTCTTTGTACCGCACCGTGTCTTCGGTCGTGATGGAGCATTCCCCGTCTAAAATCATCAGAAATTCGTACGCGGCGTGCCAGTGCAGCGGCACGTTGTTTGCTTTGTGCAGAAAGATCCGCACGCCCTGCGGCTGGCTGTATTCAAAAATTTCGTATACCGACTGCATAGTTTCTCCTTTTTCAGGGAAAGATTTCAAAGAAAACGGCGCTTGCGGGCGGAAAGAGTTCCCCTTGCGGGAAGAATTTTCGCTCATGGCGCATCATTAACAAAATTTTAACACCGGAAGCGCAAAATGTCAATGGCAGGCGTAAATTTTTTACCTGACGGAAAGCGGGAAGTGCAAAAATTTGTCTTGCCCCGATCGGGAAAATTTGGAAAAACCGGGGAACAGGTCAAAAACTGCACCGCCCGGCGTAAAAATATGGCATTGCAAAAATGTCTTTTCGGGTATAAGATTAAGACGTAAACCGCGGAAAGCCGCGGGCAAACGGGCGCTTTGCCGCGCCCGGACAGAGAAAGCGGGAGAAAATCATGAGCAAATACCAAGATCTTGGAAAAACCAACGACGGAAACGCCTTGGGCGCCGAAGACGTCGAAAGGGTCAACGGCGAGGTCATTATCGAAATCAGGAATATGACCAAGACGTTCGGACCGGTCGTCGCGCTGGACGACGTCAATCTGATCGTGCGCCGGGGCGAGATCCGCGGACTGATCGGCGAAAACGGCTCCGGTAAATCCACCGTCACGTCTATTTTTTCGGGAATGCAGCCGGCAGATTCGGGCGAGATGTTCTTTATGGGCAAGCCGTGGGCGCCGCAGTCCATGGCGGACGCGTTGAATCACGGCGTGGGCATGATCGTGCAGGAAAGCGGCACCGTTCCCGGTATCACGGTGGCGGAAAATATGTTTCTTTGCGAAACCGACCGCTTTAAAAGCCACGGAATCGTAAACGGCAAAAAGATGCGCCGGGCGGCGCAGGCGGCGCTGGAAGACATCGGCGCGGGGCATATCAACGCAGGCGCGGTTACCGGTTCTCTCGATATGATGGACAGAAAACTTACCGAAGTCGCCAAGGTATACATGCAGCACCCCGAAGTGCTGGTGGTGGACGAAACCACCACTTCGCTTTCGCAAAAGGGCAGAGATATCATTTACGACCTGATGAACCGCATGAAGGAGTCGGGGCGCGCGGTGGTTTTCATCTCGCACGATCTGGACGAAATTATGGAAAAGTGCGACACGTTGACCGTGCTGCGCGACGGACATATCATAAGGTCGTTTGAAAAAGCGGAATTCGACGCGGACGCCATTCGTACTTCCATGATCGGAAGAGAACTGCAAGGCGACTACTACCGTTCCGATTACGACGGGACGTACGGCGAAAAAGTGGTGCTGGAACTTAGAAACTGCACCTATAAAAACCGCGTTATCGATATGAATCTGCAGGTACACGAGGGTGAGATCCTCGGCATCGGCGGACTTTCGCACTGCGGCATGCACACGCTCGGCAAAGTGATGTACGGCGCGCTGAAGCCGGACAAGGGCGAAGTTTTAGTCCTCGGTCAGCCGGTCAGAAACACCGCGTTCGCAATGAAAAACAAGATGGGGTATGCGTCGAAAGACCGCGACGTGGAATCGCTTTCTACCGCCGCTTCCATTAAAGACAATATCGCGATTGCGGGACTTAATAACTTCGCCGTCAAAAACACCTTCATTTTCTCCAAAAAAGAGAAAGCGTACGTCAAAGAGCAGATCGATTTTATGAAGGTCAAGTGCTTCTCGATGGATCAGCCGGTTTCCCAACTTTCGGGGGGGAACAAGCAGAAAGTAGTCTTCGGGAAATGGATCGGCTGCGGATCGGATATTCTGATTCTGGACTGCCCCACGCGCGGGATCGACATCGGCGTGAAGCAGACCATGTACCAGTTGATGTACAAGATGAAAAAGGAAGGCAAAACCATCGTGATGATTTCGGAAGAAATGACCGAACTGATGGGGATGTGCGACCGGCTGGTTATTATGAAAGACGGAAAAATCACCAAGGAATTCCCGCGGAGTAAAGATCTCAGCGACGCGGAAATCATCCGGTACATGGTGTAAGGGGGAAACGGGGATATGGAAAATCAGGCAATCAATCCCGAAGAAGTAACCAATCCCGCGGGGCAGGAACGCGTCAATCCGCAGGGCACGCCCGAAGCCGCGGCGGCAAGAGAAGCCGAGGCGGCGAAAGCCGGCGGATCGGGGGACGGGCATAAATCTCCCGACAAGGAAAAATTAAGAAGAAAAGCGCTGATGACGCAGCGGATCGTCAGTCTGATTCCCGTCATGGCGTGCCTCATTTTAGGACTGTTGTACATTGTTTGCGCGGCGGCGGGCGGGTACGATCTTTCGGTCGGACTGAAAAACGTGCTGTATAACGCAACGCTCGTGGCGCTGGTCGCGACGGGGGCGACGTTCATCTTCACCGCCGGGTCGTTCGACCTTTCGCTGGGGTCCAATATGCTGCTTTCGGCAATCATCGGCGGCGTCGTGGGAAAGGCGACGGGCAGTCTGCTTTTAACCGTGCTGCTGTGCCTTGCGGTGGCAACCGCGCTCAGCGTGCTGAACTCCGTACTCGCGTCCTTTTTCAACCTGCCCGTCTTTATCATGACCATCGTCATGATGAACGTTTACGGTTCGGTATCCACGCTCTTGATTACCAAATTCGGCACCAATTCGCAGATCAACGTTCCGTTCGGTATGGTAAGTTCGCTGAACACGACCTGGTTCCATATCGTGATTTTAGCGGCGTTCGAACTTTTGTGCTGCTTTATCTTCTACTTCCTGAAAACGGGAAGAAAACAGAAATTTCTGGGCGGCAACCCGGTTTGCGCCAACCTCACCGGCATTTCGGCGAAGAAGTTGACCATCGCGTCCTTCGCGCTTGCCGGCATCGGCATCGGGCTTGCGGCGTTTATGATGATCGTCGAAACGCCCACGCTTTCCTCGACTTCCGGTTCTTCGGTCGGTATGAACATGCTGATCGCGCTGGTTTTCGGCGGAATGAGCATGAGCGGCGGCCCCGCTTCCAAAATCTACGCGGCGCTGCTTGGCGCGTTCTCCATGGCGTTTCTCGATTCGTTTATGAACATTTTCGTCACGGGGAGTTGGTATCTTCAGATCGTCAAAGGCATTTTGTTCGTCGTCGTCGTGTTCTTGTTCACGATCGGCAAACGCAGCAAACTGCTTGCGAGATAAATCAAAGCGTTGCCGCCGGAAGCCGTGGCGTTTCCCGCCCGGTTCCGACGCGGTTGCATTCAAAAACAAAAATCAAATCAGGAGGGGTTTAAAATGAAACACTTCAAGAAATGGATTGCTGTAATCCTTTCGGTCGCGTGCCTTACGGCGTTCGGCGTCGTAATGACGTCCTGCGGCAAAAACACCGGCGCCGTCAAGATCGGCGTCATCAGAGAGGACGACTCGTCCGGCGAAGCTTCCGCATGGGAAGCCTATCTCAACGGCGTGGGCAAGGAAATGAATATCACGTTCGATTTCACGACCACCGCAAGTTCCAGCGACGAAACTTCCGCAATCCGCACCTATGCTTCCAAGGGATATAAAGCGATCCTGCTGTTCAGCGACGACGACCGCGTCAGCGCCGTAAACGAAGCGGCGAACAACAAGATCTACGTCGCGATCCCCACGGGACATCCCACGGACGAACAGTACGAACAGATCAAAGACAACCCGTACTACCTCGGTTCGGTTGCTCCGGTAAACGACACCGAATATCAGGCGGGCTACGACATGGCGAAATTCTTCGTCGAACAGAAAGGACAGAAAAACTTCACCATCTTCGGCGGCGCAACGCTGTACGGCGCGGAAATGCACGTCCACCGTTTAGCCGGCATGCTGGTTTACCTTTGCGAAACCGCAGGCACCAGCTACGACGGCGCCACCACGAGAGAAGCGCTGATCGGCAAACTTGCCGGCAAGAGTCTGGATCCTTCCAAATTCGTCAGCAACACTTACAGAATCACCGGGTATATGGACGGTTTCGCGTTTGACGACGCGTTCTCTACCAAACTGACCAGAAGTCTGGAAACGGGCGGCACCTGCATTTTGTCGGTCGGCGCGGGCGACACGGTCGCGAAGATCGCTTACGGTATCTCGCAGGCTTCCGGCGGCAAGATTACCGGCGTTGTTTCGGGCGGTGTAGACGCCATCACCGCGGACTACGCGGCGTGCTTCGACCTCGGTTACTCTTACGACTGCGGTAAATTCGCTTCCGCAATGGGCCCCGGTCTGATCCTCGTCCAGAGCGCTCTGGAAGGCAAAAAGATCGTCAACGCCGAAGGGCACGCACCCAAGGTAGGTATGAACTACTGGGTGGCTACCGGCAAGGACGAACTCAACTCTATGCTGGCTTCCGACAACGCGACGACCGGTTTCTGCTACAACGCAAACGTGCTGAATCACTTCATCGGCAACACCTATGAAGAATTCCTCAAGATCTGCAATGCGGATTATGCCGCTGCGGTTGCGTTCCACAACGAATACAACAAATAAGGTTTCGGTTTTTTAGTCCCGGCGGGTTGCCCGCCGTGGGAGAATAAAAACGAATTTGCCTTTCCACGCGGATGCCCGCGGGGAAAACGGTTCAAAAAAATTTACTTCCGGCGCTGCCGGAAACGAAAAATCGCGGCGGGAAACGCTCGCCGCACCGCAAAACCCTTCCGGAAAAATTGCCTTTCCGGAAGGGGGAAAGCGGCGACCGGCTGCGGCTTTGCCGTAATCGGGCGAAAAAGAATTCGGGGAAAGGGATTAGGAAAATGACTATGGAAGCCAACAAAGATAAAGCGGTTTTCTATCTGAAAAAGACGGTCGGAATCGCGATCGTTCCGCTGCTCAGTTTCGTTCTGATGTCGATTGCCTGCGCTGCCGCGGGAACCGGTCTGTTTACGGGCAGCAGTACGCTGAGTCTGTACTTCAGAGGGTTTACTTACGTATTGCTGGTGGCGTTCGGCGTGTCTATCAATATGCACACGGGAAGATTCGATTTCTCGACGGGCGCAACCATGATGATCGGCGGCGTGATCGGCGCGAAACTTTCCGTAGCGCTCGGCTGGGGACCGTGGGGAATGCTGCTGTTCGGCGCGGTATTCGGCGCGCTGTTCGGCACGATCACCGGGCTTTTATACGTCGCGCTGAAACTTCCTCCCATGATCATCGGGCTGGGTATGACGCTGGTTTTAGAAGGGCTGATCGCCATTATCACGGGCGGGCTGAAGCCCGTTTCGTTCGGCACCAACAGCGCCTATTACGCCTTCGTCACGACCCCCTGGATTATGATTCTGATCGCGGCTGTGGCGCTTGCGATCATGGTCTTTATTTTCCACTTCACCAAATTCGGCTACGACTACCGCGCTTTGCAGTCGGGGCAGAAGATCGCCGTCAACACGGGCGTTGACGAAAATAAAAACGCCGTGCTGTGCTATCTCCTTGCGGGCTTCTTCTTCGGGGCGGCGGGCGCGATCAGCATCTGCTCCACCAACGGCGTAACGCCTACCATCAACTTCACCACCATCGCAAGCATGTTCACCTGCTTTTTGCCGCTGTTCTTCTCCGATTTTATCCGGAAGTTCTGCAACAAGCAAGTCGCAATTCTGCTCGGCTGCGCGGCGTACGAGTTTATCCAGATCGGTTTCGGTCAGATCAACTTTATGAACGCGGCGTTCACTTCCGACGTTTATAAGGTGGTAGAAGCCGTCATTCTGGTCTTGTTCCTTATCTACCTCAACAACGAGTACAAGATCAACGAATTCGTCACTTTGAAAAAACTGCGCGATAAACGGAAAAACGCCGTATAAGCGGTTGATTTTCCGCCGCGGGGCGGAAGGATACCGAACAAGCGGTTGATTTTCCGCTAGGCAGGGCGACCGGGACTCGTAAAAATCCGGCGCCCCGCCGCAGCGCAAAAAGATAGATCGGGCAAGGGCGGTTTTTGCAGGCTTCTTTGCCCGGGAAGAAAAGAGAAGGCGCCGCGAAAGTTTCGCCGTCCGCTATTCGTCGGGCGGTCGCGGCAGAACAACGAAACGGCATGCCGGGAGATCGCTTCCGGACGGGGAGACCGCGGATAAGCGGTAAACGGCAGCCGGCAAAAAAGCACGCATATGGCGGGCTTGGGTTTCTGCGGCTAAAATGCCGCAAAAAGAACGAAAAACAAGGGGTACGTTCCTTAAAAATCGGAACGTTTCCTTGCCGCGGACGGGCTCAGTCCGCCGCAAACGCAAGGGCGCGTTTCTTTAAAAGCGGGGCGGCGCCCTGCAAAATCGGGGTATGATAGCCCCATAAAACCGGGGTATGATAGCCCCATAAAAGCGGGGCGACCCCGCACGGGAGAGAGATTATGATCGACTTGAAAGGCAATCCGTTCTTCCTTTCGGACGAAGATATCCGCTGGGTGGAAGACACGCTTTCCGGCATGACCGAAGAAGACAAGATCCGACAGCTTTTCTGTCTGATAACCTATTCGGATGACGAAGATTACTGCCGCTATATCGGCGAAACCGTCCGCCCCGGCGGCTTTATGAGCCGCACGATGACCGCGGAAGAATGTATTTCCGCCGTCGGCAAGATGCAGAAATATTCCAAAATCCCCATGCTGGTCGCAGCCAATTTCGAAGCGGGCGGCAACGGCATGATCGTGGGCGGGACGGCGTTCGGCAGACAGATGGCGGTCGCCGCCACGGGCGAAGTCGAACAAGCCAGAAGATTAGGCGAAGTCTGCGGCGCAGAAGGCGCTGCGGTGGGCGCCAACTGGTCGTTCGCGCCCATCATCGATATCGACTATAACTGGCGCAACCCCATCACCAACACGCGCACCTTCGGTTCCGATCCGGAAACGGTCAAAAACTTCGGCAAGGCGTACGTGGAAGAAGTACAAAAGCATGGACTTGCGGCTTCGATCAAGCACTTCCCCGGGGACGGTCGGGACGAACGCGACCAGCACGTCGCGCCCTCGATCAACGACCTTTCGGTGGAAGAATGGGACAAAACTTACGGTGCGGCGTACAAGGCTTCCATCGACGCCGGCGCAAAAACGGTCATGGTCGGGCACATTATGCAGCCTGCCTACACCCGCTATTTCCGCCCCGGAATCGCCGACCGCGACATTCTCCCGGCGACCGTTTCCAAAGAACTGGTGACCAACCTGCTGCGCGGGAAGCTGGGCTTTAACGGGCTGATCGTGACCGATTCCTCCACCATGGCGGGCATTGCCGCCACCCTCCCGCGCGAAAAGATGGTTCCTATGACCATCGCCGCCGGGTGTGATATGTTCCTGTTCACCAAGTCGCTGGAAGAAGACCTCCGCTATATGGAACAGGGATATCGTAGCGGCGTGTTCGGTAAAGACCGCTTAAACGAAGCCGTCACCCGTATTCTTGCCCTGAAGGCTTCCTTAAAACTGCACGAAAAGCAGAAAAACGGCACGTTGGTTCCTTCGCTTGAAGAGGCGAAAAAGGTCATCGCAAACGATAAGTTCCGCGACTGGAGCAAGGAATGCGCCGATAAATCCATCACGCTTGTCAAGGAAGAAAAAGGCGTTTTGCCCATCACGCCGGAAAAATATCCGCGCGTTCTCTTCTATCCGCTCGAAAACAAGGCGGACGGCAAAACCATTTTCAACGTGGACGAGTCCGAAAACGCCAAATTCCGCGTAGCGCTCGAAAAAGCCGGCTTTCAGGTGACGCAGTTTGAACCCAAGCCGGGATTTGAAGGCATGATGACGCCGGTTTCCGAAATCACGGACAATTACGACCTCATCATCTACTCGGCGGCGCTCCAGACCAAGTCTAACCAGACGGTCGTCCGCATCGAATGGGCAAACCCCATGGGCGCCAACGTGCCCGTGTACTGCCACACCGTTCCCACCGTTTTCGTTTCGCTGGAAAACCCCTACCACCTCGTGGACGTTCCGCAGGTCAAGACCTTTATCAACTGCTATTCCGGCTTTGACGCCGTGGTGGAATCGTTGGTGGAGAAGTTGACCGGCAAGAGCGAATTTGTCGGAAAGTCCCCCGTGGACGCCTTCCTCGGCAAGTGGGAAACGCACATTATCTGATGAATTGCCCGGCGGAAAAAGACCTGCGGGGCGAGGCGAACCGCCTCGCCCCGCAACCGTTTCAGCGCGGGCAAGACGGGACGCGCGGGCTTCGCAAACGCCTCGCCCCGCAACCATAGTAAAGCAGGAAAGGATATGACGAAAAAATCCAGACTGATCAACGAAATGCTGATGAATCTTGCCATGGCGACGGCGATGAGTTTTGCCGCGGATATCAAGAACGGAACGCTTTCCTTGCGCACGCTTTTGATGATCCCCGTCGGGTTTGCCGTCGGGATGCTGGTTTCCTATCTGGTTCCTTACGGCAAAATAGCGCAAACGCTGTGCCGCAAAGCGAAAGCAGAGCGGGGCAGTTTACCTGCGGCGCTGCTTTCGGGCATTGCGCCGGCAATTTTCAATACCTTGGTTATCGGCGCGGTGATGACGGCGATCAACGTTCCGCTTGCCGTAGTCGGTGCTGCCGGATATTTTAAAGCGTATTTTTCCACGCTGTGGGTGCTGATTCCGGTCGCCTACGTCGTGGGTGTGTTGGTCAAGCCGTTGGCGGATAAGGCTTCCGCCGCGGCGGAAAAATCCCAAAAAAGGAGCGAAAAGCATATGAATCTGATGATTATCGGCGCAAACGGCAGGCTGGGCGGACTTTTGGTGAAAAAGGCGTTGGACGAGGGCAACCGCGTAACGGCGGTGGTTCTGGACGGGGCGGTGAACGATTCCCGCGTGGAACGCGTGTTAAACAAAAGCCTGTTTGACCTGACGAAAGAGGATGTTTCCGGATTCGACGCCGTTTTAAGCGCGTTCGGCAGCGGCTTTTCCTGCGATCCCGCAGTCAACCGGCAGGCGATCGACCACATGATTATGCTTCTTTCCGGCACGAAAACCGCATACGTTACGGTGGGCGGCTCCGGCAGTTTATATACGGACGGAACGCGGCAGACGCGCGTTTACGAATCGCCTTCGCACCCCGAAATCCTGCGCGGAATCTCGCGGCAGTTGTTTTTAGGGTTGGGCGACCTGAAGGCGAGCAAAAATCTCGACTGGACGTTCGTCTGCCCCTCGCTTTCGTTCGTTTACGACGCGCCCGAAACCGGACGCTATACCGTCGGCGAAAACGAAGAAGTCGTTTACGGAAAAGACGGGCAGAGCCACGTTTCCTATGCGGACTTCGCCGCTTTCATGGTGGAGGAAGCGGGGACCAGAAAATACGCCGGGAAATGCGTCACCGTGTATGGCGACGTTCCCGAAAAAGGGGGTACGTTATGAGAAAAAACGCGCTGATCTTCGATCTGGACGGGGTACTGGTATTTACCGACAAATTCCATTATCTGGCGTGGAAAAGCGTTGCGGACGAGCTGGGAATCCCTTTTGACGAAAAGGTGAACGACCGGCTGCGCGGGGTCAGCCGCATGGACAGTCTGGAAATTATTCTGGAACGGTACCACGGCGTTCCGCTGACCGCGGAAGAAAAGCAGAAAATCGCCGCAAAGAAGAACGATCTGTACCGCTCGTACCTTGCCACGATGACCGAAAAAGACGTTTCGGACGAAGTGCGCGCCACCCTTGCCGAGTTGAAAAACCGCGGCTATTTGCTGGCGCTGGGTTCTTCCAGCAAAAACGCGAAATATATTCTGGAAAAGGTCGGTCTTCTTTCCGCGTTCGATAAAATTTCGGACGGGAACAACATCGTGCGTTCCAAACCCGACCCGGAAGTGTTTTTGAAAGCGGCGGAATTTTTGGGCGTTTCTCCCGAAGCCTGCGCCGTGGTAGAAGACGCGAAAGCGGGCATCGACGCCGCAAAGGCGGGCGGAATGCTTGCCGCCGGCATCGGCGACGCCGCCTCTTATGAAAAGACCGACGTGCGCCTGACCCGGTTTTCCGATCTGCTGCTGCATTTCAACTAAGCCGAAAGAAGTCAAGGCGATTTGCCCGACTGAAAGGCGAAACCGTGTGGTGTCGGCACTTGTTGACGGATTGCCGAAGAGGGGTTACCGTCTCTTTCATTGCCTGCTTACACGGAGAGAATCCCGGGAGTATTGCGTAAGAAGGCTGCGGACAAAGGTAGCTTTCGTAAAAGGATTGCTTGCGGCATATCTATTGCCCGGGATGTTTTTGCCAAAGGGTTTTCGGCTGCAGGTTGCGGGCGTAACCCAAAAAATTGCTCACACTACGGGATTTTCCCGATTTTCCCCAATTCTTAATCCTAAGCCGGGCGCCCGCAGCTTTTGCTGCG
>CAKQSI010000037.1 GCA_934272745.1 uncultured Clostridia bacterium
CCCGGCGGCTTTAAAATATGCAATGGCCGGAAATATCCGGGCAGGGGGGACGGGCTTGGTTTGCGGGTTAAAATGCGCCGTGTTTCCGTCCCGCGGACGTTTGAGCAGGGGAAACGGTTTTGCCGGCGTGTCGTTGTATATGCTGCGCGGGGCGGCATGGAAATTGTTGCGGGAGTATCTGCCATAGGATGCGGTTGTCCGGCAAAAAAATGTCTTGCACGCTTGCAAGGCTTGCGGGGCAGAGCGGGAAAGAGGTGCCGGAAGGGGTTGCGGACGGAGCGCCGGGCGTTGCGGCGAGGGTGGTTCGGCGGCAAAAGATTGCAAAACGGGGCAAAGCGTGCGCGAGGAAGAGGACTGTGCCGAAAAGTTTTGCTTTCTATAGTAAATGAAAAAACCGAAAACAAATGCCGGGGTTCGGCAATGCCGGAAAGCCGCGCTTCTTACAGGCTTCCGGGCGGGAAGCGTAGTGTTTGCCGGGTTGGCGCGCTAATGGCGTGCTTTCGCGGGGCAGGCACAATTCCAAAACCTCAAGCGGGAAAAATAGAACTTTCGGCACGTCAAAAGGGGAGGTGTAGACAACCTCCCCCGTATCGTCAGAATTCAGTTTTGAAGGATAGTGGGTCTTTTCCGGCGCCCGTGTTTGTTTTTCCATTCGCCGGCGCATAATCACGAGTCTACGTGTGGCTTTTCCGGTCACGAGTGGGTTTGGAAAATTCTATCCTTTACGAATGTACGCCATTGGAATCGTACCCCCTTAAGAAATTTTTGTACCGTTGAGAAAAATTTTCACGGTAACCTCCAATGTTTTCTTCCCGAACGAGGCGTTCGGCTTTGGCATGTCGCCGGTTTCCGGGGCTGATGATATTGCCCTCGGCGTCGTGTGCTTTTTTCAGGCTTTAGTTAAACTTCGGAGTGTACCTCCCGTAAGTGTTCGGCTTGCCGCCGTGGCGCCTAAAATCAGTGCATCGGACTGCTCCTTTGATTACTCCGGAGGGGAAGAGGCGCTGCCGTTTTCCCTTTCGGTACCCAAATTGTACCACGGGAAACAGGAATTGTCAACCCCCCTTCCTTTGTGAAAAGTAACGCTGCGGCAGCGCGATTTGCGCGGTTCCCGATAATTTTAAGGAAATTTTACTGAAACGGAGCGCGTCAGGCAACGGTTTTCCGTCGAAAACGAAGACTTTACGGAAAGTTTACAAAAAATGTGAAAAAAATTTTTGAAAACGGACAAAAAACGTTTGACAAATTTTTTTTGAAGTAGTATACTGTGCTCGTAAAGTTGATCAGGTGGTCAACGACAGAATTGCTCATCATTTTCCCCCTTATCATATATTGTTCAAAGGCCGGTTCGCGTTAGCGTTCCGGTCTTTGAATTTATTGCATTTCAGGCACTGTCCGGCGATTTTTCGCCGGATTTTTGCATTTTTACGGGCATTCGCCGTTTTTATTTTTGTTGCGCGGCTGAACCTGCGGGCACATCGGGCGGCAGACTTTTTAAAAGAGAGATAAGTCGGCGCATGGCGAAAAAGTCTGTTGTTTTTTGCCCTTGCAAAAATTTTTTGAATTTTTTGCAGGAAATTTCAGGAAACGTTTTGTGAATTTTTCTCCAAAATCGGGTTAGAAAAGGGCAAAATTTAATAATCGCTCCAAAAACTGCTCATTATTAACGCTTTTTGTGAAATTTTTATTAACAAATCCGGTTTTTCCCGAAAAAACCGGCGAAATCGGGAAGAGAATTCGCAATTCGGTCGTAAAGAACAAGGTGCGCCGCCCGCAAAAATTTTTCGGGAGGCGCTAAAAATAAACGAAAAGTGCAGATTGATCTTCTTTTTTCACATTGCAAAAAGAAAGCCGCGCCGGGTTTTTCTTTCGGCGCAGCATTTTCTGCTGAAATAAAAGTTAATCCTGCCTTGCCTTAGGCTTTGCAATTTGTCCTTTTGCGGGCGACCTGCGCCCAACCTTACTCCGCCTTGTCTTCGGTTGCGGCGGCTTCCTTTTCGGGAAGGGCGGGGAAGG
This sequence comes from uncultured Clostridia bacterium, assembly GCA_934272745.1. Classification (GTDB taxonomy): domain Bacteria; phylum Bacillota; class Clostridia; order Christensenellales; family Borkfalkiaceae; genus SIG402. The sequence continues at coordinate 2,017 of CAKQSI010000037.1, forward strand.
CAACCGCGCGTTCGGTTTCCTTAGCGCCGCCGGCGGCTCCGGTCAGGCGGTACATGCGAAGAGTGTTATGTATGACGCGGACGGAAAAATTGACGTTCTCGTAAATTTCGCCGTCCACCTGTACGGTGATGGGGGCGTCGGCGGAAACGGAAACGCTTTCCGCCCGCACGAATTTCGTCTTTTTGAATTCCAGAATCTTACCCTTCAAAAGTTTTATCAAAGCGCCGGGAATGGCGATTTTTTTGATGTTTTCCACGATCACGACGTCTAAAAGTCCGTCCGTGAGGTCGGCTTTGGGGCACATGGTCAGCCCGCCGCCGATCTGTCTGCCGTTGCCGACGGCAACGATAAAACAGTCGTGCGTCTGCTTTTTTCCGTTGACTTCGGTGGTGAAATGGTAGGGTTTGTGATGCAGAATGGCGGAGATTAAAGAACTCAGATACGCGCCCTTGGTGTGTTTCTTTTTCTTGTTGTAGCGGCGCAGAACTTCCACGTCGATGCCGGCGCCGATCAGGTTGATGCCGCGGCAAAAAGGCGTTTCAAAATAGTCGGTATAGACGGGCGTGCCCTCTAAAATATGGCGCAGCGCTTCTTCCGGATTTTCGGAAATGCCGACCGCGGCGGCGAAGTCGTTGCCTGTGCCGCAGGGAATGATCCCCAGATTGCACCGTGTGAAATCGGTGAACCCGTTCAGCACTTCGTTGATGGTGCCGTCGCCGCCCATAGCGATAACGTCGGTTGCGCCCGCGGCTATGGCTTCTGCCGTCAGGTCTTTGGCTTCCCCCAAGCGGGTGGTGGTGTGAACGCGGTACGGAATGCCGCGTTCCGATAAAACGCGCGTGACGGTTTGAAAAGCCGCGGCGGATCTGCCTTTCCCCGCGACGGGGTTGTAAACGATGTCGAACATATGCTTTCCCTCTTCGGGCGGCGATCGCTGCCCGAGGTTGCCTTGCTGGAGAAGAAAATTTCCTCCTTGGGCAACCTGTTAAAATAAACGGTTCGTGTGCATTCCGGAACTTCCGCGTGGGATTTTTGCGGAAAATTGCGACGGTGCCGGGACGTTATGGCAATATTATATCTTTTTTTTCTGTTTTTTGCAAGGAAAAAAGCCGGAGATATGCTATAATTATGACTATGAAAGTGCAATTTCCCGAAAAATTAGCGGAAGTGCAGGAAATTTCCGGTAAACCGCTCTATCTTGTCGGCGGTGCGCCGCGGAACGCCGTCGTCGGGTTTCCGTCCTCTGCCGACTTCGACCTTTGCGGAGAACTCTCTGCGGAAGCCTTTTCCGGCGCCGCAAAAAAAGCCGGACTGACCGTTTCCGCCGTCTATCCCCGGACGGGGACGGTGCGGCTGAAACTTCTCGGCGCGGTTGCGGAATATACTTCCTTTCGCAAGGAAACCTACCCTACGGGCGGCAGCCATACGCCCCTTTCGGTGACTTTTTCCGCCAGTCTTAATGAGGACGCGCAGCGGCGGGACTTTACCGTGAACGCGATTTATTACGATTTGAAAAGGGACGAATTCGTCGATCCCACGGGCGGAATTTCTGACGCGAAGAACCGGATTTTGCGATGCGTATCGCAAAAAACGTTCCAAAGCGACGGACTCCGGCTGCTGCGCATGGCGCGTTTTGCGGCAGAACTCGGCTTTTCTGTCGCGCCCGAAACGCTGCTTTCGGCAAAAGAAAACGCGGCAAACATCGACGACATCGCGGGGGAACGCGTTTTAGAGGAACTCAAAAAAATCCTGTCCGCACCCGAGCGGTACCCGGCTTCGGAAAAGGACGCGTCTTTCGGGTTGCGGCTGCTGCATAAAGAGGGCGTGCTTTGCCGTCTGTTTCCCTTCGTAAAGGAAGCGGACGGACTGAAACAGCGGGCGGACTTTCACAACCACGACGTGCTGGAACATACCTTTCGCGCGGTAACCTATATCAAAGGCGATTTTTCGCTGCGGCTGGCGGCGTTTTTACACGACGCGGGCAAGCCCGAAGCGATGAAGACGCTGGGCAAATGCGCCGGGCACGAGGAGATCGGCGCGGTGCTTGCGGAAGAAATTTTGACGAAACTGAAAGCGTCGAACGAACTCAAAAACAGGGTGACGTCCCTTGTAAAACTGCACATGTTCGACGTTACCGGCACCGCGCGGGAGATTACGCGGCGGCGCTTCGTCATTAAAAACGCGGAGATCTTACCCGATCTTTTACGGCTGATGCAGGCGGATTTTTCGGCGTGCAAGGACGATTTGTCGGTCGCGCCCAACGTGACGCGTCTTTCGTCTTCGCTTGCGGAATGCCGTGCGCTCGGCGTTCCGATGAGCCTGAAAGAACTGCAGATTTCGGCAAACGACCTGCTTTCTTTGGGGTTTTCGGGCAGGGAAGTGGGCGAGGAGCTTGCCTGTCTGTGGAATCTTGCGATCGCCGACCCCAAACTGAACGACAAGGACAAACTTTATCATATCGCAAAGCGGAAAAAGGGGAACGGATAACGCGAAGCGGGAAAAGAAAAGGAACGGATAATGCGCGGGCGCCGATTGCTTCCGGGTTTTCTGCCCGCAGTTTTCCCGCCGCGGGAGTCAAGCCGGCTCGTCTGTAAACTCCCCTGCCTCGGGAAGCCGCTACCCGCCGACCGGTCTGAAATCTTCCTCGTTACGGGGAATCGAATCTTCGCCGGTTTGTTTGTAAACTGCTTCGTCGGGGCGAACATTCCGCCGACCGGTCAGCAACTTTCCTCGTTGCGGGGAACTGATTACTCACCGACACTTAAGGAGAAAAGAATATGGAAAAAATTTTGTTGGGAATCATCGCGGCGCTCGGCGTGATCTCGTTCACGCTGCTGTGCGTGATTTTGAAAAACGTTAAGCGAAAAACGGTTCAACCGGAGCAAAACGGGCAGAATTCCGACCCGGAAACGCAGCGGCTTCTGCACGATATGGCAGGGTATCTGCGCTATAACGGCGACGCTACGGTCAAGGCGGTGGAACGCGTTTCGGAAATGCAGAAGGAGCGCCTTTCGGACGTGGAACGGCGGGTGGCGGATTCCTCGCGCGCGACCGAACTCAGGCTGGAGCAAATGCGGAAAAGCGTGGACGACGGGCTGAAATACGTCGGCGACGTCAACGCCCGCCAACTTGCCGAAATGCGCGGCGTGGTGGACGAAAAACTTTCGGCAACGCTGGAAACGCGGCTTTCCAAGTCGTTCGAGCTGATTTCCGCCCGGCTGGAAGCGGTGTATAAAGGCATCGGCGAGGTCAATTCGCTGGCGGAAAGCGTTTCCGACATCAAAAAAATCTTTACCAACGTCAAACTGCGCGGCACCTGGGGCGAAACGCAGCTGGAAACACTGCTTTCGCAAATGCTGTCGCCAGCGCAATACGCCAAGCAGGTGGCGCTCGACCCGCTTTCCGCGGAACGGGTGGACTTTGCCGTGCTCATTCCGTCCAAGGACGGAAAGGCGACCTTTCTTCCCATCGACAGCAAATTCCCCATCGAGGAATATAACCGCCTGCTGGACGCGGACGGAGTGGATCGCGCCGCGCGGCAAAAAGCCGAGAAAGGACTTCTGACCCGCGTAAAGCAGGAAGCGGAAAGTATCGCGAAAAAGTACATTCGCCCCCCGCAAACCACCGACTTTGCGCTGATGTATCTGCCCGGCGAAGGGCTGTACGGCGAAGTGGTCAAAAACGACGATCTGATGGAATATCTGATGAAAATCCGCGTCATGGCGGCAGGTCCCGGCACGCTGGGCGCGATGCTGATGAGTCTGCAGTCCGGGTTCAAGAGTATCGCCATCGAAAAGCGGAGCGCGGAACTGTGGCAGCTGCTTGCCGCGTTCAAGGCGGAATTTGCAAGATTTTCCGAACTGCTGCTAAAAACGCAGAAAAAACTTGCCGAAGCGCAGGACACCATCGACAGTGCGGCAAAGAAAACGCGCGCGATCGAAAAGAAACTTTCCGGCGTGGACGTACTGCCCGAAACCGCGACGGGGGAACTCCCTGGCGGGGGCGACCTGTAAGCGGGGAGAAGTCGGGCGGCGAAAATAGAGGCGGCGCCTGCGGGCAAAAGCAAAGGCGGCAAAAGCAAAGGCGACAAAAAAACAAAGGCGACAAAACGGCTGCGGCGAAAGCAGCGGCGGCTGCAGTCTGCAAAAATAAAGAGGCAGCCGGCGGCGAAAAAGCGATATGGCTCTAAAAACGGTATGGCTCAAAAAATAGCCGGCGGTTCAAAAAGAGAAAAGGGTTCCCAAAAATAACGAAAGCAAGAGGCAGCGTGCACGAGGGATTGCTATGGTAAAACTGATCACCGCGGAAACTTTTTACGAGGCGGCGCAAGCCGCGGCGAAAGCCACGCGCGACAAAACCAAGGAATATTATCTGTTTTCGGACGACAAGGCAACCGCGCTTCTCGAGGGGTTGATTCTGGAAAACGTGCCGGGCGGGACGGCGTTTCACACGTCGGTCACCACCTTTACGCGCTTTTTTTTAAGAAGCGGGAAGGGAAAAAGGGCGCTTTCCAAGGAAGGCGGCAGCATGGCGATCCGCAAACTTTTGCTGGAAAGCGCGGATTTTTCGCTGCTTGCCGCGGCAAAGGGCAAGCGCAATCTGCCTTCTTCGCTGTACGAAATGATCGCGCAGTTGAAATCCGCCTGTATCACGCCGGAAGAGATGCGTTCTGCGGCGGAAAGCGAGGGCGGACTTTTGAAATTCAAACTGTCCGACCTTGCGACGTTATACGAAAAATACGAGACGTATCTTAAAAACGAGAACATTACCGACCAGGGCGGGTACTTGTCCTACCTGCCGGAATATCTGGAAAAGGAACGCCCGCTGTGTGGGAAAGAGGTCTTTCTGGTGGGCTTTTCCGCCTTTACGAAGCAGCAAAGCCGCATTATTTCCGCAATGATCCGTTCGGGAGCAAGCCTTACCGCGTATCTCTTCGGCGGCGGGGCGGCTTGCACGCATTCTGCCGAAACGGCTTTTTTGTCCGCGGCGGCGGAAGCGGGCGCCGAAGCGCTGCGGGAAGAACTTCCGTTTACCGGCTCTAATGACGCCGCGTTTTTGCGGAAATACTGGTATTCCGCCGAAAACTACGCCGAAACGGCGAAGCGGGAAACGAACAAGATCGGTATTTTTGTCGCCAGAACGCAGGAAGAGGAGCTGGAACGCGTGGCAAAAACCGTCTGTCGCCGCGTGCGCGAGGGGGCGCGCTACAACGACTTTACGGTGGTGTGCCACGATTTGGCGGGCTACCGCGGCGCTCTTTCGGAAGTGTTCAAAAAATATAACATTCCGTATTTTGCGGACGAAAAGCGTTCGCTTGCCGAACATCCGCTTTGTCGCTATCTCGCGGCGTACGCTTCGATTTTTTTATACGGCGCGACCGAAAAAAACGTGGCGCCCCTTGTCCGGAATCCGTACTTTTTAGAAGAATTTCCCGGCGACGCGGACGATTTTTTGGCATACGTTCGCCGTTTTTCGGTACGGTTCGGTAGGTTTTTCGTGCCGTTTTCCTTTGACGTCCCCGAAAAAGAGGGGGCGGAACGGGCGCGAAAATTTGTGTTTTCCGCTTTGCCGAAACCCAAGGAGCGCGCTTCCGGCAGAGAGTATGCGGCGCTTTTCCGGGAGGTTTTGAGTAAATCCATGGCGGCGGCAAAAAGCGCGGCGCTCGAGCAGGTGCTGCGCAAGGACTATCCCGATTACGCTGACTTCACGCGGCAGGCGCCCGCAAAAATCGAGCGCGTTCTGACCGAAGCGGAACGCATTTTAGGGGACAGCGTGCTGGAGTTTGCGGAATTTTTCGACGTGGTTTCGGCGGGGTTTGCCGCGGACGAAGTGAGCGTCCTTCCCACGAGGAAAGACGCCGTTTTCGTGGCGGAACCGAAAAAAGCGCTGGTCGAAACCCGCGCGTATGTGTTCGGGATCGGCGTCAACGGTAATGTTCCCGGCGTGACCGAAGACACGGCGTTTTTGTCCGACCGCGACCTGTATAAACTGGAAAAAAGCGGCGTTTCGGTCGATCCCAAAATTGCGGAGATCAACGACCGCTCCCGCGAGGAAACGGTGGCGGCGTTTACGGCGTTTTCCAAAATGCTGACGCTGAGCTATTCCCTTTCGGACGGCAAGGGTGGAAAAACGCGCGCGGGCGAACCCATCGCGCTGCTTTCTTCTATGATCACCGTAAACGGAAAACCGCTTGCCGCCGTCAGCGAGGAGAACCTGACCGAGATCGTGCGCACGCTGCCCCTTTCCCTCCGCGCGAAGAGGGAAGCGGACGCATTTTCTTCCGAAACTGCCGCAAAAGAGGCGTATTACGGCGGACTTTCGGACTATCTCGGGGGCGCAAAAGACGATTTCACGGCAGAAGCCGCCTACTATTTTGCCGTGCGGGAACGGGACGGAGAAACCGGCGCTTCGGAAAGCGACGCGCTCGGCGCCTATTTTTCGGACGACGGCTTGCGCGGCAAAGATCCGGTGCCGCCCTTTGCACCGCGAACGGTTTCCGCCACCCGGATCGAGGCGTATTTCAAATGCCCGTACGCCTATTTTCTGCGCTACGTGTTAAAGGTGGAAGAACCCAAGGATTTTGAAGTCATCGCTTCCGACAGCGGGACGATCATCCACGCGGTGCTGGAAAAATTCGGCAAAACCATGCAAAAACGAAAGGTGGAAGAGGGTGAGATCGACGACCTTTCGGACAAATTTTTTGACGAAGCGAAGGAAGACGAACGCTTCCGCTACAAGCGGACCTCCAAGAAGAACGAAGCGGCGCTGAACCGGCTGCGGCTGGAAGCGCGCGTTGCCTGCCGGGCGGCGTGGCGGCATTTCTGTCATTCCGATTTTTCGGTGACGGCGACCGAGCGTTCGTTCGGCAGGGGGACGAACTATCCGCCGCTGACCCTTTCGACAAACGGAAAGAAGTATTTCCTTTTGGGCACGGTGGACCGGATCGACGAAAGCGGGGAATATTTCCGCATCGTGGACTACAAAACGGGCAACGTGGACGTCGCCCCCGAAAAATTGTACGCGGGGGATAAAGTGCAGTTGTTTTTGTACGCTTCCGCCGTAAAGGAGCAGACCAAAAAGCCCGCCGCGGGTTGCTATTATTTCCCCGTCCGGCGGAAGTATGAGTCGGAGCCTACGCTTTTGCGCCTTTACGGTGTGACCGCGGACGAAAAAGCTGCCGTCTTTTCGCAGGACCGAACGCTGAAAACGCCGGGCGAGCGGGTGGAAAGCGAGGTGTTGACCCTTGCCGTGAAGCCGGGCAAAGACGGCGAAACCGTCTACGCTTCCGGCGCAAGCAACGTTCTTCCCCGGGAGGTGTTCGAGGCGTATCTTTCGTACGCCAAGCGCGTTTCGGAAGGGGCGTTGGGAGAGATGGAGGAGGGCTTTTACATTCCCACCCCGCGGGACGGCAGTTGCAGGTATTGTCCGTACGGCGCCGTTTGCGGGCGGGACGAAAGTCTGTCCGGCGGCGGCAGAACGGTAGGCAAAGTCACGCCGGAAACCATTCTGTTTGCCGTGGGGGAAAAAGATCCGCTTTCCGCGAAAGGGGCAGAGAGTGCGGGAAATACGGAAGGTGGTGGCGAAGTTTAGAATAGTTCGCCCCGCCGGGCGTTTTCGCATATAGAACGAAAAGGGCGCCACAACGCCGGGGGTCGCGCAAGAGGACAAAACCACCGCAGCCCTCGGGCGCAGCGCATATAAGGATGGGACGAAGAAGCGCCTTTTCAACAGATAGAGAAGAGGGATAAAATCCTCAAGGAGAACCATCGTGCCGGAACTTACTTCCAGTCAAAAAGAAGCCATTTATTACCGCGGCGGCGACGTTGCGGTTTCCGCTTCCGCGGGGAGCGGGAAAACGTTCGTCATGATCGAGCGTATTCTTGCGTTGATCGAGGAACGCCGCGCGGAAGTGCCGGATATTCTGGCGATCACGTTTACGCGCGCCGCGGCGGAAGAAATGCGCGAAAAGCTGCGTAAAGCGCTGGGCAAGCGCCTTGCCCGCGGCGGCGAGGAAGCGGCATATTTTGCGCGGCAGTTAAAGTTGTTGCCGCTGGCTTCGGTCTGCACCGTGGACTCCTTTTGTAAGGGTCTGTTGCAGAGTTATTTTTACGCGGCGGACGTCGATCCCGCCTTTACCGTGCTTTCGGAAAGCGAAACCGCACAGTTGAAAGCCGAGGCGATGGACGAGGTTTTTACGGACGCGTACGAGCGGGAAGACCCCGCCTTTTTGGCGCTGGTTTCGCGCTTTTCGGTGACGAGAAAGGACGACGCCTTGCGCGATCTTCTGCAAAAACTCATCGTCTTCCGGGAAGCCGAACGGGACGGCGAGGCGTTTTTCCGCTTGGCGGAAGAGGCGTTTTCTCCCGCGGGGGAACGAAAAACCGAGCGCGAACTCCTGTCCCGATTGCGCGAAACGTTGTTATCCGTTTCCGCAGGCTACCTCAGGGCGCACGAAACGGCAAAATCGCGCGGGTATTCCGAAAAAGCGACCGAGGCGCTGAAAATCTGGGCGGACGAAACCCGGCAGATGGCGGAAATTTCCGACCTGTACGCACTGTCCCGGGTGCTTTCTTCTTACGAAAAACGCGGAAAACTGGTGGCAAAGCGCGGCGAAGCGGGAGAAGAGGAGCGCGCGTTTTACCGCAGTACGGAAGTGATCTCCGCGCGGCTGAAATCCGCCGTGGCGCTTGCCTGCGCCGTTCCCGAAAAAGAGGAAGAGGAAAAACGGGCGGCGCTGGCGCTTTCTACCCTGCGGGACCTGCTGCATTTTGCCCGCGCCTATTGCGAGGCGTACGAAAAACGCAAAAAGCGGGCGGGCGCGCTGGATTTTGCCGATCTGGAGCGAAAAACTCTGCATTTATTGCAAAACGAAACCTACCGCAAGGAGATTTCCGAAAAATTCGCTTACGTTTTCGTGGACGAATATCAGGACGTCAACGGCTTGCAGGAAGAGATCGTTTCTCTTCTTTCACGGAACAATCTCTTTTTGGTGGGGGACGTCAAGCAGAGCATTTACGGCTTCCGCGGGTGTAATCCCGACCTGTTTTTGTCCCGTATCGAGCGGTTCGACTGCGGCGAGGGCAAGCATATTTCGCTGAAAGAAAACTTCCGCTCGGCGGAAGGCGTGCTGGCGGGGGCGAACGCGATCTTTTCGCGCACGATGACTAAAAGTACTTCGGGCATCGATTACGAAAAGACCGACCGGTTGGTGTTCGGCGGAACGGTGCCGGACGAAGGAGGCGGGGCGTGGTTCTTCCCCTATGGAGGGAAACAGGAAAAACCTGCCGCGCCGTTTGCGGTGTACAGCGTCAAAAAAAGTGCGGGATCGGACGATACGTTGCAGGAAAAGGAGGAAGCCGCTGCGATTGCCGACCTTATTTTGTCGCTGGCGGAGCGGGAGGAAATTTTCGACCCCGAAACCGGCGGCATGCGGAAGATCGGCTTTGGCGATATTGCCATTCTGACCCGCAAAAAAGCGGGCATTGCCGCCTATGCGCTGGAGTCGTTAAAGCGGCGCGGGATCCCCGTCGTGGCGGAAAATAAACGCTCGGTGCTGTCTTCGCCCGAAGTAAAACTGTACGTTGCGGTGCTTTCGCTTTTGAAAAATCCCAAAGACGACGCGGCGTTTGCCGCGGTGCTGCTTTCCGCGATCGGTAAAATGACCGAGGCGGAATTGATGGACGTGCGCGCCTTTGCTACGGAGAACAGCGCTTCTTTGGGAGCGGAAAAGGCAGAGAATGTTGCCGGCGAGGCAGGTTTCCCCAAAATCGGCGGTAGTTTTTCCGCGCAGGCGGCGCCTTCTTTGCGGGACTGCGCCAAAGCGTATGCGCTACGGGAAAGGGAGGGGCTTTCGATCTTCGAGCGGAAAACGGCGGACAAGTTGCTGGCGGTTTTCGCCCTGCTTGACGAATGGAAACTGAAAGCCGCGTTTCTTTCCGCAAGGGAACTGCTGACCGAAATTTCCGACCGGTTCGGGCTTGTAGCGAGTTTTTCGGGGCGAACGCAGGGCAAGACCCGCGTAATGCGCGTCCGCAGGTTTTTGAAGGAAGCCACCGCTGCCGACGGCACGCCGCTGACCGCTCTGGAATTTTTGCAGAAGATTACGGAAAGCGGCAGCGAGATCACCCTTTCCGAAAACGGCGCCGCGGGTTCGGTGCGCATGATGAGCATGCACGCTTCCAAAGGGTTGGAATTTCCCGTGGTGATTCTGGCGGGACTGAAATCGGGCTTCAACCAACTCGATCTGCGTAGCCCCGTGCTGTTCGATCGGGAATTCGGCATTGCGCCGCTGTCGTTTGACGACGAAAATATGTTAAAATCCGAAAGTTTGCTGCGGCTTTTAATCAAAGACGCGTACAAAAAACACGCCGTGAAAGAGGAACTCCGTATTTTTTACGTTGCCGCCACGCGCGCAAAAAATCGCACCTATTTTATGGTGGACGAGTCGCTTGCGGAAGAGCTTTCCGAAGAAGGGGTGCTTTCCGCATCCTCCCAACAGAAATTTCTGTCGCGCGGCATGCTGCCTTTTTCCGCGATCGAAAACCGGGAGGCGGAAGACGTCCCCGCGCGGGAGATCGCTTTTACGGAAGACGGCGAGGTTTCCGCCGTTAAGTCCGAGATCCGGCGGGCGCTGTCGTTTGTCTATCCCGAAGAAGCGGCGGTGCTTGCGCCCGTCAAGCGTTCGGTTACCGAGATCACCAAAGAAGCCGGATTAAACGCCGTGGGATTCAGTGGCGGGAATGCGGGATTTCTGCATAAAAAAGATATAAAAACAGGCACCGCAAACGCTGCGGAGTTAAAAAACGCTATCAAAACGGACGAAATTTCGTGGCAGGCGTTTTTGTCGGCTTCCGCAAACGCGGACGAAAACAGCCTTTCCGCCTTGCGCTCCAGAGAGGATATTCTGGGCGAAATGGAGGAGGAGTCCGCTTACGAAAAGGGCGAGGAAGCCGCCGGCGACGAAAAGCGGAAAAAGGGCATCCGCCTGCATGCCTTTTTGCAGGGCTGCGATCTTTCGGTGCGGGACGAAGCGGGCGTCCGCGCGGAAATGGAGCGGTCGATCGAAGCGGGCATTCTGCAACCCGGCGACGAGGATTCCGCCCCCGCCATGGCAAAAATTCTGGATTCGCCGCTGTATCGGTCGTTGCAAAACTATAAGATTTACCGCGAAAAGGAATTCATCATGGCGCTGCCGCTCGGCGGCGATCTTGCTTCGGAAGTCAAGCCGGGCGAGGACGCGTTCGTGGTGCAAGGCATCGTTGACTTTCTGGCGCTTGGCGAAAACGATGCCGTTCTCATCGACTACAAGTATTCTTTCCGCAAAAAAGAGGACGTAAAACGGACGTACGCCCCGCAAATTTCGCTTTACGCGCGGGCAATCGAATCATTTTACGGTATAAAAATCAAAATCAAGGGGATTATCAATCTGACAGACGGTACGCTGATCGAAATGTAACGGGAGTCAGAGGATATGTTAAGACGGATTTTAGAAGAAGTCTTACGCTTGGGAGAAAACGCGCTGCAAGTTACCCGCGGCGCGGAAATGGTATGCTTTGCGCTTTTAGGACTGCTTGCAGCGGGGTTTTTGCTGAGTTTTGTGCGCCTGCTGCCGAAAAAACGCCCGGCGCAGGCGCAGGATCTGGCTTTTGCGATGGATAAAAACCGCGGCGTCGTTGCCGGATTCTGCACCTATGCAAAAGTCGTTATCGTCTTATTGGCGGCGGTGGCGATACTGGATTATACCGGGGCAAAGACCGTGTTTTTCTCGCCCGCGGCGGCGCTCGTGTTTACGGGCGCGGGGCTAGTGGCGGTTCTCGTTTTCGAGGGGACGTTGCTGCTTTTTTGTTGCCTGAAGAATAAAAATCTGCGATTTTTATATAAGGTCGCGCGGGCGGGGGAAGAACGGCGCTTGCAGTCGTTAAGATCTGCGCTGAAAACGGCGGCGCTTTCCCGCGGGGAAACCGGGGCTGGTTGCGGCGCGCGGAATGATGTGCCTGATCGGGTTCGTGAAGAAGGGCGAGGGACTTGTGCCGGAGAAGGACGCGCTGCGGTCTGCGGCGCTTATAACAAAGAGGGGCAAGGGGCTGCATTTGGCGGCGCGTATGGCGATAGGTTGCCCGAAAAATCTGCTTTTGAAAATGCGGCTTCTGTCTCGATGACGGGTGCGCGGGAAATACCGGTCGATCCGCTTTCGGTGGTTGCGCGGTACTGGTCTTGCGACGGAGGAGATCCTGTCAAAGCGCAGGGGTATCTGACGGCGGCGCGGCAGGGCGCGGGACAAGGGGCGTGCATAGGGCAAACGGCTCTCACACCGCAAGCCGGACAGACCGTTCGGCAAACGCAGCCCGATCTGCGGCAAACGGAGAGAAAAAACGCTTGCTATACGGCGGAACCGAAAGTCGCTCGTTATGCGGCAGAAGCGGTCGCGCAGGATCCGATCAAATCGCCGGTGCCGGGCGTTCCTGCGCCCGGGATAACAAAACCGGGGATGCCCGGAGTGCCGCCGGCAGACGTTCCCGCGCAGGGTGAGCCGGGGGATATTCCCACAAGGGCGCCGGCGCAACCGGTGACCGAGCCGGGCGTTGCTCCTTCTCCCGTGGTCGAACCGAAAACCGGCGCGGAGATCGTGGGCAAAAACTCGCAGGCGGCGGAAAAGCCGGCGGGCATAAATGCGGCGATCGAAGCGGATATTCCAAGCCCCGTTTTTTACGGCGCGGCGATTTCCAAAGAAAAGGTGGAAGAACTGCTCCGCCGCGCGGGAAATTTACCCCTTTCCGAAACGGACGCCTTCCACGTCAAAAAGATAGAATTATCGCTCAGGGACGCCATGTCTTCCGGCTGTCCGGCTGACGCAATGTCGACGCTGCTTTCCGCGCTGGTCAAAGTGATCGCGCGGTACGAGGCGGCGTAAAGCCGAACGGATTTTTGTTTGCGCTCATGGCGAAAAAGTAGCAGAATTTGGCGAAACGTGGCGAAAAACTGCGGAAAACGGCACGAAATTGTTTCCCGTGAAAGTTTTTGCCGCGGCTGATGAGCGAGGTGCTTGACGGCAAGGGTATAAACGGCGGAAATGAGAGTATGGAAGCGGCAGAGATAAAAAATAGAAAGGCAGGGCAGGCGGCTGCAAAATGCAGCCGCCCGCCCTGCCTGATTTTTAACAATAAGGAATCGGCGGATCCGTCGTTTGCGGGGATTGGAAAATCGTCTGCTGTAAGCGTTGGAGCGTTCACTTGTAAGGGTGCCGGATTTATTACGTTGGGATCGAAAGATCTTCCGCCTGCAGGAGATGTATTTGCCGGCGGCGACTCCGCCATGGATAAGGGTGAGAAGCGCTTTCCCGCAAGGGATTTGTCTGAGCGTATCTCCTGCTATTTATAAGAGATTGCGGAGCCTTCCGCCTGCGGGGCGGCGCATCTGCCGTTTAAAAAAAGTTGGCAGACTGTCCGTTCGGTTGCGGGCGGCTAAAACAATGCGGGGCGGGACTTTCGCACCAAATCCACGGTCAATCCGGCGTGTGCGGCGGCGGTAACCGCTGCGGGCGTAACGCGTTCCCCCGCGCGGAGAATTATTACCCCGCCACGCGCGTAGAGGTCGGCTTTCATCACCCGTCCCAGCAAACTGCGTCCGTCTGCCACCCGTTCGGGAAGGGTAAACCCCGCTCCCGGCAAGGTGTAAAGCAAGGGCGCCGTCGGGCGGGAAGTTCCGGGTTTTGCCGTAACGTCCGTAGCAGTCTGCGTTTGCGGGTCGCCGTCCTCGGGAGTCTGCGCTTGCGGGTCGCCGTCTGCAAAATTTTGGACTTGCAAAGTGCCTGCCCCGGGCGGCGCTTTCGGCAGGTCGTCGATTGCCGGCAAGGTTTCTGTCGCACAATCTGCCGCGGGCAGGGGTTCTGTTGCGGCGCCGGTTGCGGGCAAGAGTTTTGCCGCAGGAACTGCCGCTGTCGGTGCGACATTGTTTTCCGTTACGGGCAAGGTTTCTGCCATAGCGGCGGCGACCGGTGTGGCGTTGATTTCGGCAGCGGACGCTTCGTTCGGCGCAGTGCCGATCTCCGTTATTGTCGTTTCGGGAGGTTCAAAGTCCGGGGAAGAATGCCGTTCCGTTTCGTCCGAAAGCGCTGCTTTTGCTTCCGCAGGCGCGGCTGAAAAATCTGCCGATTGTTTCGTTTTTTTACGGACGTATCGCCGTTTTTGATGCAAAGGCGCGTCTGTCTGCCCGAAAACGACGGCGGGATCCGCGCTTTTGATTACCGTCGAAGGGGGATAACTTTCCCCCGAAGTCAGGGTGAAAAACAGGACGTTCCGCTTTTCGTCCAGCGCTGCGTCTTCAATACGGCTGAGCGGCTTTCCGTCGGAGCGGCAGGCAAGCCTTCCCAAGGGGAAACTCCCCGTAGGTTCGGTCAAAACCGCGCCGGTCTTCAGAATGACGGCGTCGTACCCCTGCGAGGCAATGTAGCGCGCGGCAAGAAAACGGCGCTGCCCCTTGCGGTCGTACACGATCAGCCCGGTCATTTTATTCAGACGGGAAGAAAACGCGATTTCCTTGCAAACGCCCGCAAGGTCGCCGTTTTTATTGATGACGGGGCGGGACAGAAAACTTGCGGCATAAAAAACAGACATAATTTCTCCTTTCGCCCGCTTTTATCGGGCGTTTCGCAGGCGCTTTGTCTTTGACGGTTTGTCCTATTTTATGCGGGTGGTTTTCAAAAAAGACCGGTATTTTTCCGCTTTGCGGAAACCAAAACACAAAAGAAATTTTCTTTCGATAAGAAATTTTATAAAGTTTGGGAAAAACGTTTGGAAAATGCGGCAAGGCGTGCTATAATATTACGGCAACAAAAGTTTGCGCGCCTGTCACGGCAGCGGCTTTATCCCTTTCGCACCCGTAGCATAATGGATAGTGCCCAGCCCTCCGGAGGCTGTGGTAGCGGTTCGATCCCGCTCGGGTGTACCAGAACGTCGGCGGTTTAACGTTGGTTAGACCGCCGATTTTTCTCCCTTGCCGCGGATCTCTCGGCGGGAAATATCGATTTTACGGGAAATGAGATGATTATCAAAGAATTCAGAAAAAGCGATCGGGAAACCTTTCTTCGCCTTTGCAGGGAGTTCTATACGTCGGGTTCCACGCTGAAACCTTTTTCTTCGGATACGGCGGAAAAGACCTTTCGCCGCGTGACCGAGAAACACGAAAATTTGTGGGGCTATCTTTTGACGGACAGCGAAACGGGGCTTGCCGTGGGGTACGCGCTGGTGACTTCCTACTGGTGCAACGAGGAAGGCGGCAACGTGCTGGTGCTGGACGAACTTTATATTTGTCCGGAAAGCCGTCACCACGGTTTCGGCGGCAGATTCTTGCAGTTTTTAGAAGAAAAATTCCGCGGCAAGGCGGTGGCGATCACGCTGGAAGTGTTGACCACAAACCAAAGCGCGCAGTCGCTGTACCAAAAGGAAGGACTTTTGCCCGACGGGTTTGTGACATATACCAAAACGCTGGAGTGAAAGTCCTTATGGAACGCGCTCCGTCGGCGCCGTTTGTCATCTGTACAAACGGCGCCGACGGAAAAGCCGGATATGGAATGCGCTGCCGGCGACAGGCGGTTGCTTGCGCCGGAGCCGGGCTGAAAAAGCGGCAAAACCGGACGGCGGAAAACCGGTTTTGTTAACGCAACAGATAGCCGTAATTTGTTAAAAAAGGACGTAAAAACGCAGACCGCAAGCATTGCGGTCTGCGTTTTACGTTGTTTTTATGGCTTTTTACGGGCGTAAGGGTTGTCGTTGCTTTCGGTGTTGCGCCCAATCGCCGCGTGGAATGGCGCTATCTGGCAGATAGTGACGACGAAAAAATTATGATCGTCCTTCGTCCGGGAAAAAGACCGCCATGTCGCTTTCCTCCCGGTTTGCCCAGGCAAAGTAGGGGACGAACAGCGCCGTTTTTTGCTCCTTTTCTCCAGCGGTAAAGGCGTACAGCGGGCGATTTTCTTCCCTTACCCAAACGGGAATGCGGAAGTAGAAAACGGGGAAACCGAACGGAAAATGTTCGGTTTTTTGTGGTACGTCTGCCGAAAAGCCGGTATTTTGCGCGGGTTCTTTTGCGGCGCTTTCGGTTGCTGCCGCCGGTATTATTTGCATATCGCCATGCGCGGCGGATTTCTTTATGTCGGCTGCTGCCGCCGGCGTGCCGGTTACTGTGGTAGGAATAGCAAACTTTTCAGCCGGTACCATTTCCGCCCCGGCGAGATCGCCGATCAAAGTCGAAAAGACGGGGAAGTCGTTCCCCGCGCCTTCCATGGCAAGGAGCAGCGGTCCGTAGAAAAGGGCGACTTTGCCACGGTCTTCCCACACGGCGGGGTGGGCGTAAACTTTGCGGACGCGCGGGGCAAAATCCAGCGTAATAGTCTGTTTCCCCTCGATTTTTTTGACCAGGTAACCTTGCTCCGTTGCTTCCTCATAGGCGTCGCACCAAGAGGGAACGCGCAGTTTCAGCGTGAACGGGCGGGCGGGTTCCATGGCAATTTCGACCTTTCCGCTATAAGGCAGGTCGGTGGAAAGGCGCACGGTGCCGAACGAACAATTCAGAACGGAAGAGGCGTATTGCGACACGACGAGCGTATTTTCCTTTGAGTCTTCGTAATAAAGGTATTGCGGAAATTCCTCAAAAAACCGGCAGAGATTGGGCGGGCAGCAGGAGCAGTCGAAAATCTTCACCCGGCGGGAAAGGGGAAAGGCGTCGCTGTACGCGCCCGGTAATTTTTGGGTGTATTTTTGGCGGGAGAGTTGCATTTCCAGCGGGTTCACGTAGAAAAATTCTTCCCCGGAAAGGGAAAGTCCGGCGAGTACGCCGTTGTATACCGCGCGTTCGATGACGTCTCCGCAAGAAGCGTCGCCCGTCAGCCGCAGCATGCGGTCGGCAAACAGAACGAGCGCGATCGCCGCGCAGGTTTCGTTGTAGGACGAATAGTTGGCAAGATCGTAGTCGCAGGAAAATTGTTCGCCGTGGTGCAGGTTTCCCATGCTGCCGGAAACCGACATTTTGCGGTTTACAATGTTTTCAAACAACGCTTTCGCCGCGGAAGCCATTTCTTCGTCGCCGGTGATCCGGGCGTATTCCGCCATGGCAGTATAGAGATAACCCGCGCGGACGGCGTGCCCGATCGCTGCGGTCTGCATTCTTACGGGACGGTGGGACTGATCGTAGGCAAAGTCGTTTGCGTTGCCCTGCTCCTTGCCGCGTTCGTTTAAGAAAAACGCCGCAAGATCGAGATATTTTTTGCCACCTGTCAGGCGATAGAGGTGCAGAAGCGCAAGTTCGATCTCCTCATGCCCGGGTGTGGCGAACCCGGTATCGCGGCGCGTCACGAAACGTTCCGTAATGTAATCGACGTAGCGGGAGGAAAATTGCAGCAGTCGGTCGTCGTTTAAGTACTCTTTCGCAGCGACGGCGGCTTCAAAAAGGTGCCCGGCGCAGTACAGTTCGTGATCGCTCCGCCGCGTGAAGACGGCTTCCGGCTCGTAAACCTGAAAATAACTGTTGAAGTATCCGCAGGGCAGGGCGTTATGCACGATGTCGTTTACCGCCCGATCGAATTCCTGCCACAAGGTGGGGTCGGGGGATTTATACAGGCGGATGGCGGCGGCTTCCAGCCACTTGGCGACGTCCGAATCCCAAAAGATGTGCGCACGTTTTTCGGATTTTTTGCATTTTAAGGCGCCGAACCGTCCCGTTTCCTGAAAACGGTGATATACTGCCGGAATGGTGGCTCTGGCGTTGCGGTCTTCCGCTTCTTTGAAAAATCCGCCGGTGAGACGGACTTGCTTCAGGTTGAAAGGTTCCATAGTTTTCTCCTTGCTGATTTAACACGGAAAGTATTGCCGGGTTTTGCGGACGGTTTCGTATCCGCGGCGCGAAAAACGACGAACGTTCTCGCTTTTTCGGTACTTTTAGTATAGCAAAGCGGGGAAAGCGGCGCAATGTGCGTTCGGGCAAAAAACATGGAAAAAAGTTACCTTTCTGTAAAAACAGTGGAAAAATTTGCGGGGTTGTGATAGGATGGTTTTATGAAAACGATAGCGATCAATTTAGAAACGCCTCCGGCGTTTCATATGGCGGGGCGCTCGGTCAACCGTGCTCCTATGAAGCACTTAAAACGGACGATGGGCGATACGGAAATTTTCCTCGTTACGGACGGCACGCTGTACCTTGCCAAAAACGGAGAGGAGATTGCGCTCAAAAAGGGTGAAGTTTTTTTGTTTGAACAGGGCAGCCGGCAGGAAGGCACGCGGTTTTCCGAAAACACGTTTTTCTGGCTGCATTTTGTGACGGAGGATCTCCGCGTGTTTGAAAACGAACAGGCTGCGGCTTTGTTTTGTAAGGGAAACCCCGCCTTTGTATGCTTTCCGGAGCGGTTTATGTTGCCGGACGAAAAGCGGACGGCGGTGCTGCTTTCCGAACTGTGCGACACCGTTTTGCGGGAACACGGGGAAAAGGTTCGCGAGGCGCTGACCGTTGCCTTTCTTTGCGAACTGGAGCGGCAGGCGCTTTCGGCGTCCGGGGCGGAAACCAGCCGCAGATTTGCGGAGATTGAAGGGTACGTAATCCGGTCGCTGCAGAGCCCCGATCTTCTCTATGGGCTTGCGGAACGGTTTTCTTATAATCCCAAGTATCTGTCGCGCCTGTTCCGCAAATACACCGGCATGACCGCAAAAAGGTACGTTTCGGCAAAGCGGCTGGCGCTGGCGCAGAAATACCTGGTCGAAACCGACGACACCGTCAAATCCATCGCGCGGGAAACGGGCTTTACGGACGAATACGCGTTTATGAAGTTTTTCAAAAAGGAAACGGGCATGACGGCAAAGGAATACCGCACGGCATTTTCCGCAAGCGTGTTTACTTAAGAGGAAAGCTTCCGTCAAAAGATAAGGAAACTTGCATCAAGGGATAAGAAAACGGTTCAAGAAAGAACATTTCGTCAAGGGATAAGAAAATTTTGTTAGGGATTCCATTCGTCATCACTAATTACCGAAAAGGCGTCTTTTTCGCCATTTTCCGCGACCGTTCGGGCGCAGTA
>CAKQSI010000038.1 GCA_934272745.1 uncultured Clostridia bacterium
GGTTGCGCCCGCCCCGCTTATTTACTTTTCGTTATTTCAAAATATACTCGGTAAAGCGGCGCGGTAAAAAAATCACCCCTGCCGTTTCTGTGATTGCAGAACTGCCGCATGCCGACTTACTTCGGTATGACAAGAATCACCCTTGCCGCTTTTTAAGCAACGCTCCGGAAAGCCGGCGTAGTTTGCTATTGCAAAGCAAAACTTGTCTTCACCGCTCTTCCGGCAACGGTTTCGTGCGCCGACTTGCTTCGGTATGACAAGAATCACCCTTGCCGCTTTTTAAGCAACGGCTCCGGAAAGCCAACGTAGTTTGCTATTGCAAAGCAAAACTTGTCTTCACCGCTCTTCCGGCAACGGTTTCGTGCGCCGACTTGCTGCGGCGCGGTAAAAAATCACCCCTGCAACTTTTCCAGCAGCGTTTCCCACTCGGTCATCAGGCGGTCGGTTTCGGCGGAAATCGCGTTCAGGCGGTTGCACTTCTGTTCTAACAGGGCGTAGTCGGAGGCGACTTCCGGCGTGGAAATTTCTGCGCCGAGCGCCGTTTCTTCTTGCTCTAAGGCAGAAATCGCCGCTTCTACTTCCTTGATCCGTGCTTTTACTCTGGCTTCTTCCGCACGGTCTTTTTTGGAACGGAACGCTTCAAACTTGCGTTCGGAAAGAGGCTTTTTTGCTATCGCAGCGTTTGCGGCAGGCGAATTTGCCTCGTTTCCCTCCGCTTTTTTCTTTTCTTCGGCAACCTGCGTAAGGTAGTCGTCGTACCCGCCCGTGTACTCGGTCAGCGAGTTTTCGGTCAAAAGAAACACGCGGGTCGCTACGGCGTTGATGAAGTAGCGGTCGTGCGAAACGAACACCGCCGTCCCGGTAAATTCCTTTACGGCTTTTTCCAGCGCCTCGCGCGAGGCGAGATCGAGGTGGTTGGTCGGTTCGTCCAAAAGCAGCGTGTTGGCGTGCCGCGCCTGCACCAGTGCAAATTCCAGTTTGGCGCGTTCCCCGCCCGAAAGTGCGGAAACTTTCTTTTCCACGTCGTCGTCCGAAAACAGCATGCGTCCCAGAATATTGCGCACTTCGGTTGCCGAAAACAGATGATTTTTGCCCCAAAGTTCGTCTAAAACGGTGGCGTTCGGGTCCAAATCGCTGTTTTCCTGATCGAAGTAACCGACGGTCACGCCGCCTCCGCGGGGAATATCGCCCGCAACCAGGCGTTTGATGAGGGTGGATTTTCCCGTCCCGTTTTTGCCGATGATCGCCACGCGGTCGCCCCGCTTGATTTCAAACGAAAAGGGTCCCGAAAGGTGTTTACCCTCGACGGAAAGGTCGTAATTTACCGCGGTAAATACCTGTTTCATGCTTTCGGTATGAAAGGTGAAACGAAAAACCGGCGGGCGTTTTTCTTCCTTCGGCTTCTCCAGAATTTCAAAATTTTCCAGTTGGTGCAGGCGGGATTTCGCGCTTTTGGAAGTGGTGGCGCGGACGATGTTTTTTTCCGCATACTCTTTCATTTTGCGCATCTGTTCCTGCTGCTTTTCGTATTCCCGCGAAGCGGAAAGGTCGCGTTCGGCTTTCAGCAGTTTATATTTCGTATAGTTGCCGGGGAAGGGAAAAAGTTCGCCGTCCGAAAGTTCGAAAATGCGGTTGGTGATTTTGTCCAGAAAATAACGGTCGTGCGAAACGACTAAAATCGCGCCCTTGTACCCGCCCAGAAATTCTTCTAAAAAGGCGAGGGTGGGGAGGTCGAGGTGGTTGGTCGGTTCGTCCAGAATCAAAAGATCGGGTTTTTCTAATAACAGTTTGCTTAAGGAAAGGCGGGTGCGTTCGCCGCCGGACAGGGTGAAAACCACGCGGTCGGAAAACGCCGCAAGGTTCATGCCCGAAAGCATGGTTTTGACCTTGATCTCCGCCATATAGCCGTCTTTCGCCTGCACGAAGTCGCGAAGGTAAGCGTACCTTGCGGAAAGTTCGCGGTACAGGACGCTGTTTTCGGCGGTTTCGGCAAGGCGGGTTTCGATCTCCCGCATCTCGGAAATGGCGCGCGTTGCGGGGGCGAATACGTCCATCATCTCTTCAAACACCGTTTTTTCGCTGTTTAATGCGGCATTTTGGCGAAGATAACCGATGGAAAGTCCGCTTTTGATCGAAATTTCTCCGGAGTCGGGCAAAAGTTCTTTCGTGATGAGTTTTAAAAGCGTGGTTTTCCCCGCGCCGTTGACGCCCACAAGTCCGATGCGATCGCCTTCTTCCACGTTTGCGGAAACGCCCGTTAAAATGTTTTTCGCTTCGTAACCAAAGGAGACGTCGCTTATTCTGATCAGCATAGTTTTTTCTCCGGATCGGCATACTAAAGGGGAAGCATGCCTTGCCGCGCGGGTTTCCCGGCGGGTAGTATTGGGTCAGCGCCGTGGGGTGCACGGCGAATGATTCAGGTTTGCGCCGGGAGTGGCTTCTCGGCGGGAATGATTGAGGGAATTGTTTTGACCTGCAATGAAAAGGCGGCATGACGGAAAAGAAAAGTCTTTGAAAAGCCGATTCTGCGGGGGAAGCCTTTGCGAGGAATCCCGAAAAGAAAGCATTGCAAAGGGATCCTTAAAGAAAATACCCGAAAAGACAGTCTTGCAAAAGAATGCCCTGAAAGGGAGCCGCCTTGTGCGTTTCAAAAAGGAGGTTTTGCCGTGAAAATAAAACGCCGTTCGCTTTTGTTTTTCCGCGCCGCGGAAGACGCCTTGTATCGTTCCCCGCCCGAATTTTCGGCAAAGATCGTCCGCCTGATCGCCAAGGAAAAATTCGCTTTTTACGGCGGAAGAAAGGGTCGCGGCACGCCGAAAACGCGCAGCGAAATTTCCAAAGATTTCCCGAAACCGTGGGACGTCCCGTAAAATCGGGAACAATGTGCCGCAAAATCGGGAACGTTTCAGTCCGGTCGGGGAAACCTTTGCCCTTACGGCTGCAAAAGGTCGTCCCAGTCGGGGATAAATTCTTCCCCCGACGAAGAAAGTCCCTGCAGGTACACGTTTTTTAGGGGAAGCGCTTTAGCGGCTTCCGCCACCGCGCGGTATTCCCGCCGGGTCAGGCTGCGCTTTAATTCGGGATAAGCGTCGATTTCCCCGAACGGGGTGTATTGCGCCATGACCGAAACGTAGGCGTCTTGCGGGAGAACCTCTGCCAAAAAAGAAAGCGCGCGTTTACTGTCTTCCACCCCCATGGGGAGAACCAGATGCCGCACCAAAATACCGCTTGTCATTTGCCCGTCCGGGGAAAACCGGACGGGTTTTTTCGCCATAAACTCGATCGCGCGGGAAGCGTACTTAAAATAATCGCTCCGCCCGGTATAGCGCGCGGCGCTTTCCGCAGAATAAAACTTCAGATCGGGCAGATAGACGTCGATATACGGGTCCAACAGGCGGAGCGTTTCCACCCGTTCGTAGCCGTGGGTGTTATAAAGCACGGGGACGTGCGGTTTGTAGATGGAAAGCGCTTCGGCAACTTCCAAAGCAAACTGCGACGGACTGACGAGATCGACGTTTTCCGCCCCCAGATCTTCCAGTTTTTTGAATACGTCCGCCAAAATCCGGGGCGTGACGACTTTGCCGCGCTTTCCCCGCGACAGGTCGAAATTCTGACAGAACACGCAGCGGAGCGCACAGCCCGAAAAAAAGACCGCGCCGCTTTTGCCGTGCGGGGCAAGGATGGGTTCTTCGGACGGGTGCAGGGAGTAGCCTGCGACGCGCAAAGCCCCCTCGCCGCACCTGCCGAACGTCGTTTTTCTGTCCGCATTGCAGCGGACGGGGCAAAGATTGCAATTCATACGCCTATTATAGCCGAAATTCAAGAAAAAAGCAAAGAAATTCATGCGGCTGCGGATTTTCCGAAACACCGCGCTTGCAGACGAAACGGCGATAGAAAAGCAGGAAAATGTTGAAAGCCGGGAGAAATTATGGTATAATTGCCTACAAGATAATAGGAAAGGAGAAGAAATTTATGAAAAAAGTTATTTTGGGCGTCGGAAAGATCGTGCTTTCCGTTATCACGATTCTTTTATGGTTTATCAAGATGTTTGTAGACGTCGGGCATTTACCCGATCCGTCCGGAACCGTTCGCGAAGTAATCTTCCGGTATAGTATGCTGGAAAACGTTGCCGCGTTATCGCTTTCCGCCTTTGCATACTTATCCATGGCGCTTGCGGCAGTATCCGTAATCGTAAATATCCTTTCCCTTAGGGATTCCATTCGCCATCCCTAACTATTTTTGCGGGAATAAATCGGTTTTTGCTGTGTTAAACTCCCATCATCGTACGGACGGTACGATTTCGGTCGTTTGCCTTGCAAAAACCGGTACCGTAAGCGGCGATTTCTTCACCGCAAAAACGCTGGTCGCGCCGAAAAGAGCGTATTTTTTGATGATTTGCCACAGGCGTGAGGGTTGTTGTACTTTACGTACAACGCCTGAGCGCCGCGCGCATAAGGGCGAAAAAGACGCCTTTTCGGTAGGAAGGGTGACGGATGGAATCCTTAAATTTTCAGACAATAAAAAACTTTATGTAATTTCAAATATCCTTTTCTTTTGCAGTACTGCACTTTTCCTTATTTTGTTGATTCTTGCGTCAACGGTTGCCCGCGGGTATTGATAACGTAAATTTTATGCGGCAACCCCCGCTTCTCGTATTCTGCAACCGCCGCTTTTGTTTCCGCCGTGCGGGCGAAAAAACGGGCGCTTTTTCGGGGAAGTACGGAAAATTGCCGATAAAATCCCGAAAACCAAAAGGTTTTCCGCCGGATTTTAGAAAATAACATTGACGGGAAAAGGCGAAGTGTGGTACAATAAACGTAAGGTTTGTCCTTTCTATAGATAGTCGAGGCAGAGAAAGGGGATTCCGGAACAGAAAATAATGGCGGCGGGCGGCATTTTCGCCAAGCCGGACAAGGAGATAAGGTTATGTCGGTAAAAAAGAGAGTGTTGGCGTTCGACTACGGCGCGTCCAGCGGCAGAGCCATGCTGGGCGACTTTGACGGCAACCGTGTGGAACTGACCGAAATTCATCGGTTTTTAAACGAACCCGTCATCGTGCGCGGGTCGATGTACTGGGATGTTCTGCGCCTGTTTCACGAATTAAAACAGGGTATGCTGAAAGCGGACGCCGCGGGCGACGTCAGTTCCATGGGAATCGATACCTGGGGCGTTGACTTCGGACTTCTGGACGGGAAGGGCGCGCTGCTTGCAAACCCCTTCCACTATCGCGACAGCCATACCGAGCACGCTGTGGAAACGCTGGAAGAAACCATGCCCAAGAAAGATCTGTACGCAAAGGTCGGGCTGGCGTTTCAGAAATACAACACGCTGTGCCAACTGGTCACGATGAAGAAAAACGGCAATCCCGCTTTGGAACGCGCCGAAAAACTGCTGTTTATTCCCGACCTTTTCAACTATTTCCTGACCGGGAAAGCGGCTACCGAATTTACCATTGCCAGCACTTCGCAGATGATCCTGCCCGGCAAAACCGCCTGGGCGGACGACGTATTAAAAGCGTACGGCGTGCCGAAAAAGATATTGTCCGAAATTCTGCCTACGGGTACCGTTCTCGGCAACGTTTCGGACGAAATCAAAAACGAACTGGGGCTTAAGAAAGCCGTTCCCGTCGTCATGGTGCCGGAACACGACACCGCTTCGGCGTTCGTTTCCGTCCCGGCGGGCAAGCGCAACTCCGCGTTCCTGTCAAGCGGCACCTGGTCGCTGCTCGGTACCGAACTGGACAAACCCGTTCTGACCGAAGAAGCGCTTCTTTCGGGCTACACCAACGAAGGCGGCGCCGCAGGCAACATCCGCTTCCTCAAAAACATTATGGGGCTGTGGATTATTCAGGAATGCAAGCGTTATTGGGACAAGGCGGGCGAAAAACTGTCGTTTGCGGAGATCGCCGCGGGCGCGGAACAGGTTCCTGCCTGCAAGTTTATCATGAATCCGGACGACGACCGCTTCTTCTCGCCGCTCGATATGCCCAAAAAGGTGCAGGCGTACTGCGCGGAACACGGACTTCCCGTGCCGGAAACCAAGTTTGAAATCGCCCGCTGCATTTACGACAGTCTGGCGCTCGATTATCGCTATAACGTGGAGGCTTTAGAAAAAATCACCGGCAAAAAGGTGGAAGTGCTGCACATCGTGGGCGGCGGCGCCAACAACAAAATGCTCAATCAGGCGACCAGCGACGCGCTCCACAGAGAAGTCACCGCCGGTCCTTCGGAAGGGACGGCGCTCGGCAACGTGCTGCAACAGCTTATTTCGCAAAAGGAAATCGCAAACATTGCGGAAGCGAGAGAGGTGGTCAAGCGTTCGACCGACATCGGCGAATACCACCCGCAAAACAGCGCCGTTTACGACGCCGCTTACGAAAAGTTCTTAAAGCTTTTATAAGATTTTTGGAATTTGATTAAAAACTTCAGGCGCCGCGCATTTGTTGCGGCGCCGCATTTTCATAAAGCAAAAGGCTTGCGGCGGGGGAGAAAGCGTTGCAAGCGGGAGATTGCCGGACTGTCCGGTGAAATAAAGATTGCCGGAAGATTTCGGCGCAAAGGCGAATGACGGACTATCCGGCAAAAAGGGGATACTTATATGAAAAAAATTCTGATCGGCTTGCTGCTGTCGGCTTTGCTTTTCTCGCTTGCCGCCTGTGGCGGAACGGGAGATCCGTCGGTTCAGCCGTCGAAAGACGCGCAGCCGACCGCGACCGAAAGTGCGCAACCGACGACTTCCGCGCCCACCGGGCAGCCCACGCATGCGCCTTCGACGGCGCCCACGGAAACTCCGACAACGGCGCCGACAAGCAATCCGACCGCGGCTCCCACCGGAGCGCCGGCAGAAACGGCTAAAGTCACTTTGGTTTCGGACGGAAACGAGCAGATCGTCAGCGTTCCCGTCGGAGAAGAGATCGGTACGCTTCCCGCGGCGGAAAAGGAGAATATGGACTTCGCCGGCTGGTATTGCGGCAACGAAAAACTGACCGAAACGCGCGTTTTCGCAGCGGACGAAGCCATGATCTTCACCGCGGTGTTTGTAAATCGAAACGAAATCCGCTTTGCGGGCAACGTGGTGTACAGCGGCGCTGCGGAAACCGACGGTACGACTGCTACGATCACGGCGGCGGGCGAATATATCGTGACCGGGCAAAGCGATAACGGCGCGCTTGTCGTCAACGCGCCCGCGGCGACCGTGCAGTTGACGCTGGAAAATCTGCGGCTGACTTCGCTTACTGCCGCGCCGATTTCGGCGCTGGACGCAGATAAAGTGACGGCCGTTCTCCCCGCGGGGACGAAAAGCATTCTGACCGACGCCGACCGTGCAGGAGAAAAGCCGCGCGCCGCGCTCCACGCGAAGTGCGACCTGACCGTGAAAGGCGAGGGCGCGCTGGATATATGCGGCAACAACGCTTCCGCCATTCGCTGCGGCGCTGATCTGAAGATCGAAACGCTGACTTTGACCGCTACCGCGAAAGATGACTGCATTTCCGCCGACGGCGAACTGACCCTTGCCGCAAATATCACCGTGACGAGCGGCGGCGACGGCATCAAGACCGAATACTATAACGCCGAAAAGGCGAAAAAGGGCAACGTCGTGCTGCTTTCCGGCACCGTCAACATTACTTCGGCGAAAGACGGCGTGCAGGCGGAACGCGACTTTTCTATGCTGGGCGGAACGCTGACGGTAGTTGCCGGCGGCGGAAGCGAGTTGGTTTCCGCAGGGACAGGCGACGGAATCAAAGCCAACGGCGCGTTTTCCGTCACCGGCGGAAAAATCGAGGTCAACGCGCGGGAAGACGGCATGAAAGCCGGCGGCATTGCGACCGATAAGGTCGGCATGACATACGTCCTTGCAGAACCGATGACCCTTTCCGGGTGCGAAGTGACCGTTGCTTCCGGCGTGGACGGCATCAAATCCGACGCGACGTTTACGGCGGAAAACGCGACTTTGACCGTAACCGCGGGCAACGAACGCAATAATGCGGCGACTTCTACCGTCAAACAGCGCGGAATTAAGGGGAAAGGCGCGGTAGCGTTTACAAACGTTACGCTGAACGTTTCCGCCTATTACGACGGCGTCAATTCGGACGGCGACGTGACCTTTACGGGCGGAACCGCCGAAGTCAGGAGTATCAGAAAAGACGCGGTGCAGGGACTTACCGTCAAACTGATCGGCGCCACGTTGACCTGCCGCGCAAAAAGGGCGGACAAGGCGACTCCCGTAAATCTTGTAAAAGACGAAACGTCGGTGTTTACCGCGCTGGGGTTGAACTGAAACAGCGCCGGAATTAAACCGAAACGGTTGTGCGCCGGGGAAACGCGCACGGCGGCTTCTGCCGCGCCGGAGATGGAATAAGCAAAAATTTCCGGCTCGCCGGGCGGGTTGGATCGAAAATCGTTTGCCGCGCGGGTGGAACCTGCGCGGCGGACTTTGTCGTTGATTTTATAGTAAAAGGTTTTTAGGTAGTGGTATGAAGCGGTTTGTTTCTTTCGATATCGAATGCGCGCGCGTTTCCAAAACGGCGGCGCATATCCTTTCTTTCGGTTACGTCATCGCAGACGAGCATTTCAATATAGAAAAAAAGGAGGACGTTCTGATTTCGCCGGGGACGAAAATCCGCGTTTGTTCGGCGGCGGGCGAGGGAATCGTTCTGCCTTACGACGATAAAGAACTCAAAACCAAGCCGAAATTCCCGCACTTCTACCCCGCCTTTAAGGCGCTGCTGGAAGACGAAAATCATATCGTTTTCGGGCATGCCACCACCAACGACGTGCGCTATCTGAATCTGGAATGCGCGCGCTATCACCTGCCGCAACTTTCCTTTCCCTTCTGGGACACGCAGATTTTTTATGCGGAAAAGACCGGCAATTACAACGAGTTGAAGGGTCTTCCCGCAATCGCCGCGGAAGAAAACGTGGATTTTCGCGCACACTGCTCGGCAGACGACGCGCTTATGACCATGCTTGCGTTGAAATCGCTTTGCGGCGGCAGTCTGGACGCCTTTTTGTCCGCAGTCGCGGAAATGAAAGGTCAGCCCGGCAGGACGGAAAACGGGGAAGTACTTTCGATGACGACCGAAAAATACCGCGCGGTATTAAAGGAGCGCGCCCGCAAGAAAGAGGAACGCCGCCTTGCCTGGGAACGGCGTTTTATGAAGAAAAACGCTTCGGCGGGGAATTTCGTTCGGGGAAATTCCCAAAACGCCGCTATGACCTGCTCCGGAAAATCTGCCCGGGTTGATTCCGGAAAATCTGCCACGAACGACAAATGATAGTCCGAAGTTGGTAGAAAGGCGGAACAAAAAGCGTCTGCCATCGATAAAACCGTTTGGTTTTTAAAATGCAGAACAGAGGAAAAGGGGCGCCCTGCGGGGCGCCCGGTTTTTATCGTATGGAACGAAAAATCGGTTTTTATCGTCCGGAACGAGAAAATAGCAGAAAGCCTGTCTTGCGGAAGTCCGGTTTATTTCCGCAAGTATCGTAAAACGCCGAAAAAAAGAAGGCGCCCGCGGAAATTTTCCGCGGGCGCCGCCATTTTCCGATATGATTTATTGCTGTTAAGTACGCAACGTTACCGTTGCCGCGTATATTTATAAACGCATAAATTTATAAATGGTTTTTAGCGTTTTAAAGGCAACCCTGCTGTTTCTTCCGTTTTCTGTTGCGCTTTATTCTTGAAACCTTATCGCGGGTTTTCTCTGCGCGTTTGGAAACTGTGTTACAGTTCGTCCGGGGCGTCGTTGCGTTCTTCCAGAGATACGGGCAGATTGCCGTTCAGCGCACGCAGTTCGTCAATCAACTTTTTGCGGTCGGTTTCGTGCTTCAATTCCAAAAGATAGGTCAGCTCGTTCAGACTGCCGAGGTTGGTAGTTTTGGTTCTGGTCAGACGGCAGGATCTGGTGTACGCCGCAAACACGTCCGAAAACGCCACCGTGTAGTCTAAGTCTTCCGGCGTTTTGATGCGCAGTTGCAGTTCCGTACCGCTTTTGTTGAGCGCGGGAATCTTATAGAACGCCAGAAGCAGTCCTCCCGCAACCAGCACCAGCAGCGCGCCGAACAGCAGATATCCGATCGCCGCGGCAAGCCCCGCAAACATCGCCGTCAGAATCAGCAGAATGTCTTTCGCACCTGCGGGAAGGGAACGGAAACGCACCAGACTGAACACGCCCGCAATGGAGATCGCCATGCCGATTTGTCCGTTGATCAGCATAATCAGCCCCTGGCTGACCATAGGCAGAAGAATGAGCGTAATCGTCATGCTTTTGGTTTTTCCCGGCAGGCGGGTGTAAATAAAGGCGAGGAACAACCCGAAGAGGAGCGCCGCGCCCAGACACAGCAGACACTCTCCCGTAGTCACGGGGGAAGAAAGAATACTTTTTAACATTTTTACCTCTTTTCGTGGGCGTGCGTCGCGATTTTTGACGAACGGTTATCGGTTTTCGCGCACGCCGCACGGTTTTTAATTTTTTATGGAAGAAGAAATTTCCGCTTTTCCGGCGGAGTTATTGCAACAGCCCGTTCACGTACAGATAGCCGTATTTGGAAAAAGAAGAGGGGTAGACCCGCTCCTTCGTCAAAATTCCGGTCAGCCACAGGGGGAAGGCGTCCTGCGCCTTGATTTCTAAAATTGCCGCGGGCGCGGCGTCGAACGCCTTACCTTCACCGCCGAAAGAAAGAGATACGTTCTCCGTGCGGAAGCGCAGGTTGGTATCGAACGTCACGCGGAGTTCTTCGTCGTCCGCCGCGTGATACGCTTCCCGATCGTAGGCAAGGAAGGTGCGTTTTTCGATCTTTTTTTGGGAAAGGAACCCCGCAAGTTCCGCCGCGTTGGGGTCTTCGGGCAAATGCCGGAAAGAGGGGAAAACGTCACGCCTTTCCGGCGCCGGCTTTCGCGTTTCCGTTCCCGCAATTTCTGCAAAAACAGGGGGGACTGTATCGATGATTTGCTCGTTTTTCCCCATAAACCTTGCGGGAAGAATGCCCGAAAGTACGGCGTTTTCCGCTTCGGCAAGGGGCAGGGTGATCCGCCGCTTGTAAACTACGCCGTTGTATTTCTTTTTCAGTTCTAAAAATACCGGGTCGTTCGCGCCTGCCGTGCCGTAACTTCGGATACGCAATTTTTGCTTGAACGCCGGCTTTTCTGCCGATTTTGCGATAAGATCGTAGTCTTTCGTGTCGCAATATTCGTTGAAAATGGAATAATTGGCGTATGTATCGGGGACGAGATGGGGGAGCATGGAGGCTTTGACGGCGGCATAGGTCTTTTCGTCCAGACAATATTTAATTTCGCGCCGGCGGAACACCTGCTGCACTTCAGCCATAATCTGCCTCCTTGTAAATTTGCTGCCTTGACCGAAAAAATGCTGAACGTATCGCGGTTTTCGGTATGTTTTGCATTTATCTTGCAAAATTTTACAGTGCAATTATTATAAAGGGCAAAAGCTTGTTTGTCAACGATTCTTTCTTTTTTTTAAGTATAAATTTTACATTGTAAAACGTGCGCCGGATAAGTGCTGCGGCGCTGCTGTTTTGGCGGGCAGAACCAAAAGGTTTGCCCAGGACGTACGGTTTTCGCCGCGCGGCGTCCGGAACCCGGATCCGTGTTTCACGGATAAGGAAAGGAGGTCTTGCGCCTTACGCGGCGAATCGAAGGAAGATATGAATGAGTAGTTTTAAAGCGGCAGGAAGGAGGGTTTGCCCGGAAACGTTTTATGTTTGGTAGCCGGTTTCCGGAGGCGAAATGCCGCTTGTTGAAAACAGATTAGCATTCTTTTCTAAAACCAAACTAAAATTGTAAAAGGATTTTGCGCTGCGGATTCGTAAATTTTACACTTCCGCTTTCAAACGTTTCGCGTTGCCGCTTAGGGCGTTGCCGTAGTTTCGGAAATTCCGGTTGCGTTATTGCAAAGGGAAGGGTTCTCTTTATGCGGTTTCCTGTTCTTATAATATGGTCGCGGGCGCGCCTGCGCGTCGGAACGGGCTGCTGAGAAGTTGCGCTGCTCAGGCGATGCTTGTCGCATGGCGTGTCCGACCTCTATAAAAGTGCCGGAAATGCGCCGAAAAAAATATTTCCGGAACTTATGTAAAAACGCTTGACAACTTTAGCGCGCTAAAGTATAATAGCATCACTTTAGCGCTTTAGTGCGATAAAGCGGCAGGCAGGGCGACGGTTTCGGGGATAAGGGAAAGATCAGCCGAATTAAAAACTTCGGTACGAGAGAGTGCCTATCCAAACAAAGAACTTTACTTTGAGAGTATGTCTACCCAAGTAAAAAACTTTGATATATAACACCAAACGGAAAATCAAATTTGAGGGAACCGCCAAATTTGAGGGAACCGCCAACCAAACGAAAAATCAAAAAGAGGGAATGTGAGAATTCTATTCTTCATTCCCAAGGAGAGAA
Source organism: uncultured Clostridia bacterium (assembly GCA_934272745.1). Classification (GTDB taxonomy): domain Bacteria; phylum Bacillota; class Clostridia; order Christensenellales; family Borkfalkiaceae; genus SIG402. Next base: position 12,407 of record CAKQSI010000038.1, read on the forward strand.
TATGAAAAAGTTTTGGAGAAAGTTATTACTGGTCGCATTGCTTGCGGCGGCGACCTTGTCGGGTTGCGCCTGCGGCAAAAAGGAAGATACGGTCAAGGTCGGCTATACCATTTATCAGCCGATGAATTATTACGACGACGCGGGCAACTTTGTCGGCTTCGATACCGAACTTGCAAAAGCCGTGTTCGCTTCCCTCGGCAAAAAGGTGGAGTTTGTGGAAATCAACTGGGACACGAAGTTGGTTTCGCTCCGCGCAAAAGAAATCGACTGTATCTGGAACGGCATGACCATCACGGACGAATTGCAGTCTGCCATTCTGATCGGCAATCCTTATCTGGAAAACCGACAGGTCATTCTCTGTCAGAAAGCCGTGGCGGCGAACTACAAAACCAAAGAGTCGCTGGCTTCCGCTTCCGAAGTACTGGCAGAAGCCGGTTCCGCAGGGGAAAGCGTGGCAAAAGCGGTGGCGGGCGCCAACGTGCTGACCGTCGCCGCGCAAAGGGATACGCTGCTCGAAGTCAAGACTTCCGCAAATAAAGTCGCGGTGGTGGATCTCAATCTGGCGCGCGTCCTGACCGGGGAAGGTACGGATTTTTCCGATCTCACTTACGTGGACGTCGGCTTTCCGGAGGAAGAATTCGGCATCGGTTTCCGAACAGAAGACGCAAGCCTTTGCGCCGCGGTGAATGCGGAGATCGACAAAATGAAGGCGGACGGCAGGTACGACGCGCTGCTTGCAAAATATTTCGGGTGAGGGATAGGACGTTTTTTGATTCCGCTTTGAAATCGGACGGAACAAAAACGCCCTCACCGCGGCGGAACGTAGTCAACAAACAAAACCGGGCGTGCAATTCTTTTAGAATGCGGCAATCCCAAACCCGCGGCGGAACGCAACCAACTTCAAACCGGGCGTAAAAACTATCCGCCCGACAAACTATCGGTAGCAAATTATGGATTTTATTTCGGTTACGACAGAACTATTGAAAGGCTTTGCCGCCACGTGCGAGATCTTTTTTATCACGCTTGCCGCGGCGTTGCCGCTCGGACTGCTGTTTGCTTTTTTTTCGCTGTCCGGCTTTCGCGCGGTGCGCGCCGTGATGCGGACGATCGTCTGGGTGGTGCGCGGTACGCCGCTGATGCTGCAGATTATCGCCGTCTATTACGGACCGGCGCTGCTGTTCGGCGCGGGAATGTTGCCCCGCATGGTGGCGGCGCTTGCGGCGTTTATCTTCAATTATGCCTGCTATTTTTCGGAAATCTTTCGCGGCGGGATTCAGTCGGTTCCCCGCGGGCAGTACGAAGCGGGGCGGGTGCTGGGGCTCACCAGACGGGAAGTGTTTTTCAAAATCGTGCTGTTTCAGGTATTCCGGCAGATCGCCGCGCCGCTGTCGAACGAGGTCGTGACGCTGGTCAAAGATACGTCGCTTGCCCGCGTCATCGTCGTGACCGAAATTTTGAAAATCGCACAGGATTTTTCGGCGAAGGGGCTGATCTGGCCGCTGTTCTATACGGGTGCGTTTTATCTTGTGTTCGTGGGAATTCTGACTCTGCTTTTCGGCAGGATCGAGAAAAAACTCAATTTCTATCAGGTGTGAAATGTCGTTTTTAGAAGTGCAAAATTTAACCAAATCCTTTTCCGGCACCAAGGTTTTAAAGGGACTGTCCTTTTCTTTGGAAAAGGGGCAGGCGCTTGCCGTTGTGGGAAGTTCCGGCAACGGCAAAACCACGTTGCTGCGCATTCTCTGCTCTTTGGATTCGGCAGACGCGGGGAGAGTGGTGCTGGACGGGCGGGAACTTTGGTGCGCGGTTCCCGAAAACGGGGGTACGTCCCGCAAAAAACGTGCAAAATCGGGCGCAAAACCGCCGGAAGGGGAGCCGGATTTCGGCTTGGTTTTTCAGTCGTTTGAACTTTTTCCGCAGTATACGGCGCTGAATAATATCACGTTGGCGGCGGAATCGCGCTTAAAAAAAAGGCTGAGATCCGCCGGGATAAAGGGCAAAGAATTCCGCCGGAAGTTTGCCGGGGAGAAAGAAAAATTGACCGAAAAAGCCCTTGCTTTTCTGGACGATCTGGGACTGAAAGAGAAGGCGAACGCCTACCCGTACGAACTTTCCGGCGGGCAAAAACAGCGGGTCGCCATCTGCAGGGCGCTGATGCTTTCTCCGCGCGTTTTATGCTTTGACGAGCCGACCAGCGCGCTCGACCCCGCGCTTTCCGGCGAGGTGGTCAAGGTGATCGGAAAACTGAAAGCGGAGGGCAAAACGCTGATCGTCGTCACGCACGACGTGGAGTTTGCAAAAAAGACGGCGGACGTCGTGCTTGCGGTGGAAAAGGGCGTGGCGGCGGCGTTCGGCGCGCCGGAAGAAGTGCTGGCGTGAGACGGAAAGTTCCCGCAGAAAAACGGGTTCGGGGCGTATGCTTCTTTCGCGAACGGTACCGACAGAAAAATTCGACAAAACTCGGCAGGGCAGACGAAAAGGCGCAAAAATGCGCCTTTTTTCTTTTGCTATAATGCCGGAAAGCGGTGGGGTTCTGGCGGGATTAACCGTTTAGCGGGATTGTCCCTCTGGCGGGAGTATCCCTTTGGCGGGAGTATCCGTTTAGCGGGATTATCTCTTTGGCGGGAGTATCCGACCCGCCGCGGCAATATCGTTCAAAAGAAAGGGTACCGGAGAGTTAAAGGCGACCGGGAATAATTTCAGAACGTAAAATTTCAAAAGAAAAGGGGGCGCCGAAAGGCGGGCAAGAGGACGGCGGTTCTCTTCCGTCCGTCCGGCAAAACTTTATGCGGCGGATTTTAATCACTTCCGGCAAAGGCGGGGTGGGGAAAACGACGCTTACGGCGTGCATCGGGCGGGCGCTGGCGCGGCTCGGAAAGCGCACCGTGATCGTCGATCTCGACTTCGGTCTGAATAATCTGGATATGGCGCTGCGGGCGGAACGTCTCGTGACCTACGATCTTGCCGACGTCGTTTGCGGCAGGTGCCGGCTGAAACAAGCGCTGATCATCGACGAAAAACAGCCCAACCTGCTGTTTTTGCCCAGCAGGCGTTCGGCGCTTGCCGAAAGCATTTCCGGACAGAAGATCCGCGCCGCGCTTGCGGGACTCAAGCCCTATGCCGACTATGTGCTTTTAGACTGCCCCGCGGGAATGGATCTCGGGTTCCACCGGGCGGCGACCGCGGCGGACGAAGCGATCGTGGTGGTGACGCCGTCGCCCTTAGCGGTGCGGGACGCGGACAAAGTGCTTTCCATGCTGCGTTCCTACGGAATGAAAGAGGCGCGTATTGCCGTCAATCGCGTGCGCGGCGATCTCGTTGCCGACGGAGAAATGCTTCCGCCCGCGGGCATCGCGAAACTTTTGAAAGCCGAGTTGTATGCGGCGTTTCCGGAGGACGAAGCCTTGCTCGTCGGCAAAAGGGAGAGTGCGGAAATTTCGAAATGCGCCCTGCTTGCCGCAGAAGCGATCGTTTCCGGCAAGCCGAAGTGTCGTAATTTTACCGCAAAATATTGCGGATTTTTCGGCAGTATCCGGAGGAAAATCAAGCGCTCGGTTTAGAAAATCGTTGGAATGTTGCGCCCGGGAAGAGGCGCTTTGCTAAGAAAGAAGCGCTTTTGGCAGGCGTTTGGTAAGGCGATAAACAAAGTCGTCCGCGCTGGGTCGGCGTGCAGACTTGCGGGCGGTGAAATTTTTATCGCGCGTACGATTTTTGGCGGGACGTATCCCCGTTTTCGGGAACGATTCGCCGAAATTTCATTGAAAAGCACCATAAAATGAGAAGAGAAAAGGAGAAGAAAAATGAAAGAATATTCCCCATACGGCAGGTTGTTTTCCGCAATCGAAGCCGACCGGAAAGGGCTTGTTACCGGTTGCGACGCCCTTTTGCGGGCGGACGTTTGCGACGTGCTTTCGTCCTACTTCGTTCTGGCGGGAAAAGTGCGCATTAAAGTCGGGTTTGAAGCGGACGGGTATACCGTGCGGATCGAAGCGCGCGCCGACCGCCTGAAGCCTGCCGGCGTCCTTCCCGAACGCGGAGCGTAAACAAAACGGATTTCCGGTGAATTGGGGAATTTCTCTGCTTTTGGAAGACCTTGTATAAACTTTACTATCGTAAACCCCTGCCGCCCGCCGTGGATTATCCGCGGCGGGCGGCGGTGCTGCATAGTGCTAAAGCCCCCTATCGTCGACTGCGCGCTTTGGCGTTGATAATTTTCTGCAACGATGATAATGAACGTAGGGGCGATCATTGATCGCCCGCCAAAAGAATAAAATTTTTTATTGCCGGCGTTTCCCCGATATTATAAGGATACGGAACGATATACGCGGGCGACCAGTGGTCGCCCCTACAAAAGACATAAAATTATTTTAAATTACGGGAAGTCAATTTTGAAACGAGTTTAAAATTCAGCGCTGCAGCGCTTCGCAAGGCGAAGCCTTGCGCCTCCCATTTGAAATATGGCGAAGCCCAAAACCCTTGCAAGCAAGTTTTGGGGTTTCTTGTATTATAAATTACGGGAAGTCAATTTTGAAGCAAGTTCAAAATTCAGCGCTAACGCGCTCCGCAAGGCAAAGCCTTGCGCTTCCCGATTGAAATAAAAAAGCCGGGAGTCCCTGCAAGCAAACTCTTTGGTTTTTATATTGCAAAACAGAACAGAGAAAACCGCGCGCGGGGCGATGCAACTTTTATGTTGCGCCGCCCCGCGTCTTTTATCAAAATATAAATGAATTTTTGTTATCCTGAGTCTTTTATCAAGATACAAGATATAAATCAATTTTTGTTGTCCTGCGGTTATATCAAATTTTAAGTCAATTTTATCGCCCCGCGTCTTTGTCAAATTGCGGATCAACGTTCGCCGCCCGCACGCGTTTTAATTCTTTTCTGTTTATTAGATTTATAAGTAAAATTTGCCACCGTAAACGCTGCGGTGGCGATTTTTACGTGTTTTTTATTCATTTTTGCAAGTAAAAAGTCTTTATGAATTTTGTTTTTTGATTGCGCAAAGGGCAGTCCGCTTTGCCGTTTTGTTTTTTCGATTGCTTCGGGGAGTGGAGCGTTTTCCGATTTTTCGCCTTATATCCCGCTTTATCGTCAACTTGCTTTGCCGGGCAGTTGCGTTTTAAAATTTATCGCCTTTTGCATTGCCGTGCGGTTTTGGGCTTTCGATTTTGTCCTTTTGCGGGTTAGGTTCTGCAAAAGGTTTTTCTTTTCATGCGGCATGGATAAGATTCGGAAAACACAAAAAACAGCGGCAGATCTTTCGATTTTAAGGTGAATTTTAGCCCGAAAAGGTAAAATTTCGATACTTCCTTGACAAAGATAGAAACAGGGGGTATAATTTTGTCAAAAAGGGAATCCGCCGTTTTTGCGGTGCGGCTTGGCGGGAAATTTCCGGGCGGCGGCGCTGGTATGACAAACGCGATCCTTTTTTCGCGTGGCGGGAACCGGCGTAAATACGCTGCTTCCTCTTCTCTTGGCGGGAACCGGCGTAAGCGCGTTCTTTTCCGCATAGAATAAAGGAAGCGGAAAGATCTGCCCCAAAACGTATGATTTGCGCGCCTTTTAAAGCGGGCGATATCTTCCCCGCAAAGGGAGCGAAAATTATTTCCCGCAAAGGGAGCGCAATCCCTTAAAAATCGCAAAAGTTGTAAGAAGAAAAAGAATCCGGAGGTAATTGCAGAATTTATGAACGGTTATTACGGGCAGGGCGGGTTTCAGCCGCAGCCTGCGGAAAGGTGGTATAACCCCAATCGCTTTAACGCGGCGGACGCGGCAATTTGTTTTATGTTGTCCGCGCTTATTCTTTGCGGGTTGCAGTTTGCAATTTCTCCGCTGTCGGAAGGGTTTTCGTCGGTTCCGTTTCTGTTGGACGTCTTTTTCACGCTGCTTTCGCAAGGGGCGATGATCGCCATTGCGCTGGTTGCTTCCAAAAAGAAAAAGGTCGATCTTTACCGTGGCGGCGGCGATTATTTCGACAAGCGGGATAACCGCGTGGGCTGGGTGTTCGTGCTGTTTTTGGGGTGTGCGTTCGTCTTTTCGCCGTTGACCGATTTGTTTCTCGGCGCGCTTTTCACGCCCGAACAGGTCGCGGCTGCCACCGCACGGGACGAAACCGGACCGCTGTTATATCTCTATTTCGCGATGGTGGTCGTTCTGCCCGCCATCTGTGAAGAGTCGCTGTTCCGCGGCGTGATCGCGCGCGGACTGGAAGAATTCGGCAAAATTCCCGCCATCTTGATTTCGGCGCTGTTTTTCATGCTGATGCACGCAAGTCCGCTGCAGACGGTGTACCAATTCTTTTTGGGCGTCGCGCTGGGTTTTTTGATGGTGGAAACGGGCAATATCTACCTGTGCATGATCTTCCACGGGGCGAACAACCTGCTCGCCGCCGTGACGACCATCGAAGACTATATCAATTCCCCCGCGGGGAAAATCGTCTACATCGTTTTTTCGGTCATCGTGGGCATCGTCTGCCTGATTTTTGCGGTCAACGCCTTTTTGCCGGAAGAGAAAAAGTTTCTGCGCAAAAATCCCGGACGCGCCGCGCAGGAAGACCTTCGGTATATACCGTTCGGCTTCGCTTCGCGCAAGGAATACGTCGAGGCGATGAAAAAGCAGGCGGGCAGATATTATTACGCGGTGAAGAAAAGGGCGCCGGACGGCGAAACGACCGACGTCACCGCGCCGTATTACGAAAAGGAAACCTACGCGGCGGCGGGAGAGGTCAAGGCGTTTTATCTCGACCGCGAAGGCTGGGTTTCGTTCAACAAAAAAAGCAGCAAGGTCAAGTTTGCCGTTTTTACCGCGATCGGCGTTCTGGCGGACGCGGGACTTTGGGCGCTGCTGTACGTCGCAATTTCCAATCTGTAACCGCAGTGCGGAAAGAAAACGCAGGGAAAGACTCCGGCGCTTCGCCGAAATAAATATGCAAAATCCGGCTTCGGCGGGTACCGAGCGGACGGAAAAACGCCCCGGCGCTTCGCCGAAATAACGCTTCGGGCAGCCGGGCGGGAAAGGAAACTTCGGCGGGTACCGAGCGGACGGAAAAACGTCCCGGCACCACTGCCGGGCGGGCGAAAAATAACGCTTTGAAAAGCCGGAACGAAAATAAACCTTCGGCGTTGCCGAAACAAAATACGAAAATAAAACTTCGGCGCCGACGCCGAAAAGGAAAAAATTATGTGGAATTTACTTGCAACGGATACGACCGTCACGTCCAAAGTACTGCTTGGGGTATCGTATTTGCTCCCCGTCATCGTACTGATCACCGGGTTTTTGCTGAACTATGCGCTCGGCTGCGCCGCCGTTTATCCGATGGCGAAGCGCTACAATTTAAAATCGCCGTCGCTGGTATTCGTGCCGTTCGTGCGGTACTGCTTCGTGGCGAAACTTGCCTACGGCGGGACGATGAACCTTTCCAAAAAGGAATGGTTGGGAATTGCGTTCCCCATCATTCGCGGACTGTGCATCGTTCTGGATCTCGTGTCGCAGATCATCGCCTGCATATTTGCTTACGGAACGACGGATGTTGACGTTATGACCTATTACAACCGCTATCTTTCGGGGCAGATCGACAACTGGCAGGCCGAGTTCGAGCGCGACGTGATGCCCGCGTTTTTGTCTGTAATCGACATTTTCAGCGTTGTTATATCGCTGGTTTCCATCGTCTTTGCCGCCCTCTTGTTTATGGACTTCTTCCGCCGCTTCAAGACGCAGCGCGCGACGCTCTTTACCATCCTGAGTTTGTTCTTTATCGACGGAATTTTCCTGATGGCGGTCAAGAACAACAAGTCCGTAGAAGAAATGCGCGACGCCTATTACGGCACGATAAACGGTACTGCTTTCGGCGGATTCGGCGCAGGGCGCGGCTACGGTCAGGCGCCCTACGGCAACCAGAACCCCTACGGCAACGGCTCCGCTCCTTACGGGAGTACCGGGCAGGCGCCCTATGGCAATAACGGGCAGGCGCCTTACGGGAACCAAAACGGTAACCAGAACCCCTACGGCAACGGCTCCGCTCCTTACGGGAGTACCGGGCAGGCGCCCTATGGCAATAACGGGCAGGC
>CAKQSI010000039.1 GCA_934272745.1 uncultured Clostridia bacterium
CTACGAGCGGCGTTTAACGCCGCATAAATCGGTTTATCACCGCAAAAATAGTTAGGGATGGCGGATGGAATCCCTACCGAAAATAGATTTTAGGGCGGACGGAAATCGAATTGCAGGTTCTTAACGAAAAACCTTGCGATCGGGAGTTCTGACTCCGTAAAAAGGTGCGCTTCCCGCGCGATCCGTAAAAGCCTCGCGCGGTTTTCGGCGAAACGCCGCCTTTTCTTGCCGAAAACGCATAAAAACGCCCGTAATCATTGACAACCTTCCCGAAATGGGTTATAATAAGCCATATACTATAAGTATATGGCTCTTCTTTTTTGCAGCCGACTGCCGCCTTACGCGCGGGCAAAATCCGGCGGGGAAAAGAGGGCTTCGGCTTTACGCCGCATACGAAGGAGAGAGGGTATGAAGACACGTCAGGTAGCCGTTCTGGATTTCGGTTCGTCGCGCCTTTCCGCGATCTGTGGGGAGCGCGGCGTCAACGGTACCTTTAAAATCCGCGGCTTGCAGGAGCGTCCTTACGAAGGCTTTTACGAGGGCGAGTTTCTCGATCCGGAGGAACTGGAACAGACCGTAATTTCCCTTTTGTCCGATCTGAAAGCCGATTCCGAAGGGAATATCGAGCGGATTTACGTCGGCGTCCCGGGGGAATTCGTTACGGTCGTTCTCAAGGAAAAGACCCTTTCTTACGAAAAAAAGAAAAAGATCGGCAGGCGGGAGATCGAAGAACTTTACGATGCCGGACTGAGATTGAAAGGCGACCGGTGGAACGTCATCAGCCGCAGCGCCGTCTATTTTGCGCTGGACGACAACCGCAGGATCGTCAACCCCGCGGGGCTGTATTCCACAAAACTCGGCGGTTACCTCTCGTACAGTCTGGCGGACGCTTCGTTCGAGCGGCTGGTTCGCCCCATCATCGGCAAAGCCGGCATCGACGACGTGGTGTTTTGTTCGTCCGCGCTTGCGGAAGCCATGTTTTTATTCCCGCCCGAAAAGCGCGACCGGTTTGCCCTTCTGCTGGACGTGGGGCATCTGACTTCCACGCTGTCCATTATCCGCGGGGACGGGATCTTATATCAGAAATCTTTCTCGTTCGGCGGCGGCGTGATCACGGCGGATCTGTCGTACTATCTCGGTACGAGTTACGAGGTTGCCGACGCGCTGAAGCGGAAAATCAACATCAGTAAAGACGGCGGCGCCGCCTGCTACGAAGTGCAACAGAGCGACGATATCTTAACGTTCGGCGCCGAAAAATGTCACGATATCGTAAAAAACGATCTGGACAACCTTTGCGAAACGGTAGAGGAATGTCTTGCGAAATGCGAAGTGCGCTTCCCCGAATACGCGACGCTTTACGTCACGGGGGGCGGAATCATTTATATGCGCGGTTGTAAGGAGTACGTGGCAAAGCGCATCAACCGCGTGGTGGAAGGGATCGCGCCCGACCTTCCGACGGACAATCAGCCCACCGATTCGTCCAAGTTCGGGCTGCTTAATTACGCGCTTATGAAAGAAGAAACCGAAAACGTCGGTTTCTTCGCCAAATTATTCGGCAGGAGATAGAGTGGAAATGTTCAACAGTTTTGCGGAAGAAAATACAAATATCGCAAGAATCAAAGTCGTCGGCATCGGCGGCGCGGGAAACAACGCCGTCAATCGTATGATCGACGCGGGTATCCGCAGCGCAGAATTTATTTCGGTCAATACGGACAAACAGGCGCTGATGCTCAGCAAAGCGCCCACCAAAATTCAGATCGGAGAAATTTCTACCCGCGGACTTGGCGCCGGGGCGAATCCGGAACTGGGGCAGAAAGCCGCCGAAGAAAGCAAAGATCGCCTGACCGAGATCATTCAGGACACCGACCTGCTGTTCATTACCGCCGGCATGGGTGGCGGAACGGGGACGGGCGCCGCGCCTGTCATTGCGAGAATCGCGCGGGAAATGAATATTCTTACCGTCGCGGTGGTTACGAAGCCGTTTATGTTCGAGGGCAGAACGCGCGCCGCCAATACCAAAGTCGGCTTGGAAAATCTGAAAAAGTACGTCGATACGCTGGTGGTCATTCCCAACGACAAACTGCTGCAGGTCGTCCCTGCGGAAACGCCGATGGAAGACGCGCTGAAGATTGCGGACGATATTCTCCGTCAGGGCATTCAGGGCATTTCCGAACTTATCGTGACGCCCGCCATGATCAATCTGGACTTTGCGGACGTCCGTACTATCATGAAAGATAAAGGTCTTGCGCACATGGGAATCGGCGTCGCAAAAGGCGAAAAACGTATGATTGAAGCGGTGCGCAGCGCCGTTGCCAGCCCCTTGCTCGAAACCACGATCGAGGGCGCCAAAGGCGTTATTTTGAACGTGCGCGGCGGCAGAACGCTTTCTTTGGGCGAAGTCAACGAGGCTGCGGAACTTATCCGCGGCGTAGTGGATTATTCCGCCAACATCATTTTCGGCGCGGGAATCGACGAAAGTATGGGCGAAGAAGTCATGGTCACCGTCATTGCGACCGGGTTCGACGTCAAGCCGGACGGCGAACAGGAAGAGGACAAACCGCGGATCGTCTTCGGCGGAAGAACGGAGAAGAAAGAAGAACGTCCCGCTGCAAAAATCGTTCCGGACTTTAGCCGTGCGGCAGACAGCGGGGAGGAAGCGAGAAGACCGACCGTTTCCGCAACGGTCAAAGAACCTGCGCGCCCCGCTCCCTCCGTTCGGGAAGCGGACAGAACCTACGCCAGACAAAAAGGCGAGCGCGGCGAGTACGAAATCGAGGAGGAAGACGATATTCCGTCCCCGCGCGTGGAGCAAAAGGAAAAGGGATTGCCCGCGTTTTTGCGTAAACTGAAACGCAACTGATCGTTTTTGCGTAAACTGAAACGGAACTAGTCGCGTGGGTGATCGCGTAGATTAAAGTGCATCGTTCCCGCTGGATCCGGAAAATAAAAAGGAACGAAATAAAAACTATGGGAAGTCAAGTTTAAACTACTGTCAAAAACTTGAAAATCCGTAAGGATTTTCTGCAAAAACTTTCGTTTTTGCACTTCCCGTTTAACATATCGTAGATTTGCTATGAGGGTAAGTCCCCGGATTAAATTCTGTTAGGGGTGGCGAATGGAATTCCCACTCGATAGTATTTAGTAAAAATAAGCGCGCCCGGAAGATGCATTCTTCCGGGCGCGCTTTATAAAAAAATCAATGTGACTTTACGGTAAAACTGCAAAACCCACGGAGCGTGAAGGGCGCGTTATGCGGCGCAAGTCAGACCAAGGGGAGGATTTTACGCCCCTTCTTTTGCCAGTTCTTCGCGATAAGCGGACAAAATGCGATGGATCAGCATTTCGCGCGTTTCGGTATTGATGGGGTGCGCCACGTCCTTATAGTCGCCCTCGTTGGTCTTGCGGTTGGGCATAGCGATAAACGGACCGTCGGCACCGTCGATAATCTTGATGTCGTGGATAACAAAGCAGTCGTCAATGGTAATAGACGCAACCGCTTTCAGTTTGCTGTCTTCCTTTTTTACAATGCGAATACGTACGTCTGTGATGTTCATTTTTCCACCCCTATCGTTGGTTATGCCTGTATTTTACAACAGAATGGCGGAAATTTCAATATTTTTTTTAATTTTCTTGTGAAAAACAGTAAAAATTTTTTCACGCGGGGCAAAAATCGTGCGCAATAGTCGCTTTTTTCGGCACACGTTAACAATTTTTTGTGAAAACGCGTACCATGCACTATGACTACGGGCGAATTTTTAAGTTGTTACGGTAAAATCTGCTTTCTCGGGATCGGCGGCGTGGGGACGAGCGCGCTTGCCGTCTACTTAAAAACGCGCGGCGCGGAAGTGTTCGGCTTCGACCGCGACGAAAAGCAACCGCGCGTGCAGAAATTGCAGTCTTCCGGCATTTTTGTGACGAACGACGAGCAAAAACTGCCGCCTGCGGACGCCGTCGTGTATTCCGGCGCGCTGAAAGATTCCGATCTGCTGCTCCGCCTCGGCAAAAACGCCGCGGTCTTTTCCCGCGCGGAAATTCTGGGCATGATTCTGGCGGAATTTCCTACCTCGGTGGGAATTTCCGGCTGTCACGGTAAGACGACGGCGACCGCCATGCTGGGAGAAATTATGCGGGGAACGCGTTCCGCCGTGTTTCTGGGCGGAGAATACGCGCCGTTTGCGGAAAATTCCGGCTTCGGCAACTTATATCTCGGCGGGGAATCGGTCGCGATTGCGGAAGCATGCGAGTACCAGAAAAGTTTTTTGTGGCTGAAGCCGACCGTTGCCGTCTGTCTGAACGTAGACGCCGATCATATGGACTGCTACCGGGGATACGAAGACCTCGTGGCGACCTACCAAAGGTTTCTTGCCGGCGGCACGGTCGCGGTGGTCAATGCGGACGATCCCGTGCTTTGTCGCTATCCGGACGCGGTCACGTTCGGCTTCTGCAAAAAAGCCGATTATCTGGCGGAAAACGAAAGCGCGATCTGCGGCAGATACTCTTTCGACCTGTCGGAACGGGGTAAATACGTCGGCAGAATTGCCCTTTCCGTCCCCGGCAGACACCAGATTTACAACGCGCTTGCCGCGATTGCCGCAGCAAGGCAACTGTTCGTCCCGTTTTCCGTCGTGCGCGAAAAAATCGAGTCTTTTTCGGGCGTTTCGCGCCGCACGCAGAAGCTGGGCGAAGCCTTTTCCGGCGAACTATACGCCGATTACGCGCACCACCCGAGGGAGATCGCTGCGGAAATTTCCGCCTTCCGGGAAATGAAAAAACGCCCAGTAGCATTTATTTTTCAACCGCATACATATACAAGAACGGGGTATTTGTTCGAGCGTTTCGTGCGCGCGCTTTCGGTAGACGCGCCGGTCGCGGTCTATCGCACTTACGCCGCAAGGGAGCGGGGGGAAGACGACCTTGCGCGCTCGCTTGCCGCCCACGTTTCGGCACCCTATCTTGCGGACGAAGCCGCGCTTTTTAACGCGATCGAAACCTGCCTGACCGAGGGCAGATCGGTACTTTTGCTGGGCGCCGGCGATATTTATAACGCCGGGGAAAGGTATTTGAAAAGGGTGCAGTCGATAAACGGCAACGGGTGAAAATAACGATTTTTCCGGCGGGCGGGAAGGACTTGAAATAAGGGAAAAATAAGGATTTAAAATAGGGATTAGATTAAGAAAAAGTCCTCCGCCGGCGCGTAATTTTTGCGGTGTGCAGAAGTATTTTATTTGATATGGAACGAATAACACGGCGCGCCCGAATCGGACGCGCTGCAAGATAATAAAAAGGCGTACCGCCCGGTGCCCTATAAACTATAAAAACAAAGCGGCGCGCCCGGTTACGGGCGCGCCTGAAATCGTATTCTGATAATTGTATTATAGACAAATAAATACTCTATACAACTCTATATATATGAAAAACGGTTTTCTTAAAATCAGTTCATCATATCGACGACGATGGGGTAGACCTTCTTTTCTTCTTCCATATGCGCGGCCTCTTCCGTCAAGGCTTCCAGCGGGGAAGAGAAGGTTGCCTTATGCTTCAAGATAAGCGAAGTGGAAAGCGCTTTGTTCGCCAACAGATTGATAGCGGAGGAAGTGTTTCCGATGCCGTTTTTCAAAGAATAGATGACTAACTGCTTTTTCATCGCGTGCGAAAGGTTCATACGGATGGGACCGTAATCGAAGCCCGCAAACGCCATTTTGCAGCCGTAGGCGGCAAGTTGAAACGCCAGTTTGGTGTCGATCGCCGGGTCGCAGGTGTGGACGACTTTATCCGCCATTCTGCCCGAAGTGAGGGAAGAAACGTTTTTGATCGCCGCCGCAGTCGCTTCCGTGATATAATACACGCCGGCCTTCTTGGCGGTTTCGACGTTTTCCGGGTCGCTGTCCACCAGAATGGGAACGCCCTGATAGTACATAATCAACTGACAAAGAATGTTTCCCAGCGTGTTGAAACCGAGCACCGCGACGTGATCGCCTTTCTGAATATCCAGCGTGTCGATGACCTTCAGCGCAAGGGAAATATATTCGATAAATACCGCGTCGTCTTCGCTGACGCTGTCGGGCAGGGAATAGAGTTGCTGGCTGGGACAGACCGCAAAGTCGCGCAAAAAGCCCTCGGTATTCTGTCCGGCGGTTTTCAGGTTCAAACAGCAGGACGGATTTCCGTTTTTGCAGTTGTGGCAGTTGTTGCACGTTTCAAACGGGTTGAGATACACGCGCATATTTTTTTCCAGCCCGAAGCAATTATCTCCCGTTTCGACCACAAGCCCGACGCCGAAACTGCCGGGGACGAGGGGATAGGAGGGCGCGTCGCCGAGAAACGCCGAAACGTCGTTCCGGTTTAACAGGCACCGCGTCAGTTTGACTTTGGCTGCGGTTGCAGACTCGATCATTTCCGACCCGTCGGAAAGCTCCGCCGTTTTTTCTCCCGTAAACTGCCAGAATTTCATAGAACACCTCGCTTTACCCGTGGGCAAATTGCGGGACGAAAGCAAGAATTCCGGCAAGCGTTGCCCGTCGAAAAAGATACGATCTCCCACATATATCTGCATTATATAGCAAAAGCGAAGAAAGCGCAAGTGATTCCCTAAAGAAATTTTTTTGAAAATTTTCTAATCTGCCCCGAAAACGATTGACGAACGGGTGGAAAAAGTATTATAATCTAAACACTTATTGAAAAAGAGGTGAGTACTGATGAAACCCGAGATCCATCCTGATTATCACGATGTAACGGTCGTTTGTGCGTGCGGAAATACGTTCACTACCGGTTCGACCAAAAAAGGCGATACCGTAAAGATCGATATCTGCAATAAGTGCCATCCTTATTTTACGGGAAAACAAAAACTCGTAGATGCGGGCGGACGCGTAGACAAGTTCAAAAAGCGTTACGGAATCTGAGAAATTCAGCCCTAAGAGCTTTCTTAGGGCTGTTTTTATACTCAGAAAGCCCCTGAAAATGCGGGGCTTTTCTTCGTTTACAATTAAATTTTGTCCGTTTTTTGCAACGGGCACGAACGGTCTTTTCTCTTTATGGAAAGTCTGTTCGTCGTTTTGTCAAAACGTAACCTTTTGCGGAGCGGAGGGTTTCGGATCTTCGACAGGATTTCCGCAAAACAGAAAAGGTGTTTTTATGAAAAAGAAAAAACAAAAACGCGTTCGTTCGACCAGTATCGGCGGGCAGGCGGTGCTCGAAGGGGTGATGATGCGGGGCAGAACCGCCGTCGCCACCGCGGTGCGCGATCAGGACGGCGTCATTCGTACGGAATCCTACCGCGTTACGCCGACCGACAAAAAGCCGCTCGTTTTCCGCATCCCGGTGCTGCGGGGTGCAATCAACTTTTTCGCTTCGCTCGTTACAGGGACGAAGATTCTGATGCGCTCCGCCGAAGTATACGGGGAGTCGGAGCCGACTAAGTTTGAAAAATGGCTGTCCAAAAAGTGCAAGATCGACGTTATGAGCGTGATTATGACGCTCAGTCTGATTCTGGGACTGGGACTGGCGCTCGGGCTGTTCGTTTTTCTGCCGCAACTTTTGTACGAAGTGGCGATCCGACCACTGTTTTTAAAGTGGTTCAACATCGAAAGTATCTGGGTGCAGACCATTTCGGAAGGGATTCTGCGCATCCTGATTTTTATCGGATACATTCTCCTGACTTCTTTACTGAAAGATATCCGGCGTACTTACGGCTATCACGGAGCGGAACATAAGACCATTTCCTGTTACGAAAGCGGAAAAGAACTGACGGTGGAAAACGTCCGCGGCTGCACGCGCGTGCACGATCGCTGCGGCACGACCTTTATGTTTTTCGTCATGATCGTCAGCATCATCGTCGTCGCCGTCGTCCGTTCGCTGATCGAACCCGTGCTTCCCACCGTCGGAACCAAAGGGTTTACGCTGAATAAACTGTGGCAGTTTCTGATCCGCCTGTGCTGCATTCCGGTCACGGCGGGACTTTCGTACGAACTTTTAAAAGCGCTTGCAAAAACCAAAAGTCCGCTGGTTTACCCTTTAAAGGCGCCCGGTCTTTTGTTGCAGCGCCTGACCACGAAAGAACCGGACGACAGTATGATCGAAGTTGCGATCACGGCGTTTACGACCGTTTTGAAAATGGACGAAGACCCGTCGATTCCTTCCGTTCGTTTCGTCACCGCGCGAAAGTACGGGGAACTGCGGGCGGAACTTGCCGAAAAACTGGAAAAAGCCGACGCCTACGAGGAAGCCGATCTGGACTTTATGTTTGCTTCCGCAATGAAAACGGGGCGGGACGGCGTAAAAAATACCGATCCCGAAAAGCAACTTTCGCCCGCGATCGTGGAAAAAGTGACGGCGTACGTCAACGCCCGCGCGGCGGGCAAGCCCCTTTCATACGTTTTAGGTACGACCGATTTTTACGGGTACGAACTGAAATCGGACGAACGCGCGCTGATCCCGCGCCCGGAAACCGAACTTCTCACCGAAAAAGCGCTTGCCGAACTGAAACCCGGCGATAAGGCGCTGGACCTTTGCACCGGCAGCGGTTGCATCGCCTGCGTGCTTGCCAAAAAAGGCGGCGCGGTCGTCACCGCAAGCGACCTTTCGGAAGAGGCGCTGTCTTTGGCAAAAGAAAATTTTGCATTGCTATCGGTTCCGGTCACGGCGGTAAAATCCGACCTGTTTGAAAATATCGAGGGAAAATTCCGCGTCATCGTGTCGAATCCGCCCTATATTCCGCAAAAGGATATCGCGACTTTACAAAAAGAGGTGCGGGATTTCGAGCCGATAACGGCTTTGGACGGCGGGGAAGACGGGCTGGACTTTTATAGAAGAATTGCGGCGGAAGCGCCCGCGTATCTCGAAGATGGCGGCGTGCTGCTTCTTGAGATCGGTATCGGTCAGGCGGAAGCGGTGAGGGAACTGCTGAAGGGTGCGTTCGACGTCACGGTGTATCCCGATTACGCCGGGATCGACCGCATGGTGAAGGCGGTGAAGAGATGAACCTTTCCAAACTTGCCGCCGTCAAAAAACGGTACGACGACCTGACCGGAAAAATTTCCGACCCGGAAGTCATCAAAGACGCCGCCCTCTGGCAAAAACTGGTCAAGGAACGCGCCGAGGTGGAAGAGGTCGCTTTAGGTTACGAAGCCTACTTAAAAACGGCCGCCGAAAAGTCCGCCGCGGAAGAGGCGCTTTCGATAGAAGCCGACCCGGAAATGAAAGCGTTGCTCGGCGAGGAGATTTCCGAAATTTCCGCCCGGATGGAACGACAGGAAGAGAAACTGAAAGTGCTGCTTCTCCCCAAAGATCCGGACGACGACAAAAACGTCATTATGGAGATCCGCGCGGGCGCGGGCGGGGACGAAGCCAGCCTGTTTGCTTACGACCTATATAAAATGTACCTGCGCTACGCCGAAAAAATGCGCTGGAAGACCGAGGACGTCGATCGCAGCGAAACCGAAGCCGGCGGGCTGAAAGAAGCAACGCTTCGCATTACCGGCAAAGGCGTTTACGCGCATCTGAAGTTTGAAAGCGGCGTTCACCGCGTGCAGCGGGTTCCGGAAACCGAAGCGCAGGGCAGAATTCATACTTCTACGGTCACGGTTGCCGTGCTGCCCGAAGTGGAAGACGTGCAGGTGGAAATCAACGACAAAGATCTGAAGATCGAAACCTACCGCAGCGGCGGCGCCGGCGGTCAGCACGTCAACAAAACCGAGTCCTGTATCCGCATCACGCACCTGCCGACCGGCGTGGTTGTGACCTGTCAGGACGAGCGGTCGCAGATCAAAAACCGCGAAAAGGCGATGAAAGTGTTGAAAAGCCGCCTTTACGACCTTTATCGCAGCGAATACGATAAGGAATATTCCGAAAACCGCCGCAGTCAGGTGGGTACCGGCGACCGGTCGGAACGTATCCGCACCTACAACTTTCCGCAAGGGAGGGTGACCGATCACCGCATCGGTTTGACCTTGTACTCACTGGAAAAATTCCTTGCGGGCGACACGCTTTCGGAAATGATCGAGGCATTGCAGGTTGCCGATCGCAACGCACGGCTTGCCGCGGGCGCGGAAGAAGCGTAAGTCGTTTTTTAAAGGCGGAAGAGGCGGTAGCCAAAGCCGGTGAAAACGATCTCTGGCAAGAGCCGGTGTAATCCCCGGCGGAAGGCAGCGTAAGGCGCCGGACAGCATGGCATAAGCCGCCTTATAAGAGAAAAGGCTTTATAAGAGAGAAAATGCGGCATAAGCCGCCTTACGAAAAAAACGGAAGAGGAATAACCCCTTCCTGAAAGAATATTGAAAAGAGAAAATTGAAAAAAGTTTTGAAGAGAGGTACTTGGTTATGAAAGTAACGAAACGTGCGGCGGCAATTGCTCCGTCGCTGACGCTGGAAATCACGGCAAAAGCAAAAAAAATGAAGGAGGCGGGTATTTCCGTCGTCAGTTTCGGCGCGGGAGAGCCGGACTTTGCAACCCCTGCGCCCATCGTGCAGGCGGCGATCGACGCCCTGCACGCGGGGTTTACCAAATATACCCCCGCAAGCGGCACGGACGATCTGAAAAAGGCGATCTCCGAAAAACTCCTGCGGGAAAACGGGTTAGACTATTCGCCTTCGCAGATCGTCGTTTCGAGCGGCGCCAAACATTCGCTGTTCAACGTGTTTCAGGCGGTTGTGGAAGTGGGGGACGAAGTGATTATGCCGTCGCCTTACTGGCTGACCTATCCCGAACTGATCCGCCTTGCCGGCGGCACCCCCGTATTCGTTTCCACCAAAGCGGAAAACGACTTTAAGATTACGGCGGAAGAATTCGAAAACGCCGTCACGGCAAAAACCAAAGCCATCGTGCTGAATTCGCCCAACAACCCGACGGGCGCCGTATACGGCGAAGAGGAATTAAAACGTCTTGCGGAAGTCGCCGTGCGGCACGATATCGTCGTCATTTCGGACGAAATTTACGAAAAACTGGTCTACCACGGCAAGAAACATATCTCCATCGCTTCGCTCGGTAAGGAAATCAAAGACCTTACCGTCGTCGTCAACGGCGTCAGCAAGGCGTTTGCGATGACGGGGTGGCGGATCGGCTATCTTGCCGCGCCCGAAAACGTCGCCAAAGCCATTTCGGGCTTGCAGAGCCACGAAACCAGCAACCCCTGCTCCATTTCGCAGGCGGCTTCGGTCGCCGCGTTCCACAGCGACGACGGTTCGCTTGCAAAAATGCAGAAAGCCTTCGAGGAGCGCCGGGACTATATCGTTTCGCGCGCGGAAAGCATTCCCGGGCTTTCCTGTATCGAGCCGGACGGGGCGTTCTATCTCATGCTGAACGTTTCTTCCTGCTATGGTAAAAAATACAATGGGGAGGTACTGCAAGGCTCGGTATCGTTCTGCGACGCGCTGTTAAAAGCGGAAGCGGTCGCCGCGGTGCCGGGAATTTCGTTCGGCGCGGACGATTATATCCGCCTTTCCTACGCTATTTCGATGGAAGACATCAAAGAGGGTATGGATCGCATCACGCGGTTTGTTGGGGAGGTTTCGGCATGAAAAAATACGAAAAAACCCTGCATTTCAGCGAAACGACTAACCTTTTGGAGGAAGAAAACTATCATTACGCCCTGCAGGACGTTGCCGAACCCGAACTTTTCCGTTCGGTTTTCAATTACGAAGAAGTACCGAAGACTTCGTTCAACCACCGGCACGTGCCTATGGATATGCCCAAAGAGATCTGGATCACGGATACCACGTTCCGCGACGGGCAGCAGTCTACGTCCCCTTTCACGGTAGAACAGATCGTCCATATCTACAAGCTGTTGGCGCGCATGGGCGGACCCAAAGGCATTATTCGCCAGAGCGAATTTTTCCTGTATAGCGAAAAGGATCAAAAAGCGGCGCGCGCCTGTATGGATCTCGGCTTGCCTTTTCCCGAAGTTACCAGCTGGATCCGCGCCAACGAGCAGGATTTCCACCTTGTAAAGGAGATGAACGTAAAAGAGACCGGCATTCTGGTCAGTTGTTCGGACTATCACATCTTCAAAAAAATGCATATGACGCGCAAACAGGCGATGGATAAATATCTCGGCATCGTAAAAGCCGCGCTTTCCGCGGGGATCAGACCACGCTGCCATTTCGAAGACATCACGCGGGCGGATTATTACGGCTTCGTGGTGCCGTTTGCCACCGAACTGATGAAGCTTTCGGAGGAAGCCGATATTCCCATCAAGATCCGCGCCTGCGACACTTTGGGCTACGGCGTCAGTTATCCGGGAACCGCGCTCCCGAGGAGCGTGCAGGGCATTATTTACGGTCTGCGCGAATATGCGGGGGTGCCGTCCGAGCAGCTGGAATGGCACGGGCATAACGACTTTTATAAAGTGGTCACCAACGCCGCCACCGCCTGGCTGTACGGCTGCAGCGCCGTCAACTGCGCATTGCTCGGCATCGGGGAGCGGACGGGGAACTGCCCGCTTGAGGCGATGGCGATCGAGTACGCTTCGCTCCGCGGTACGCAGGACGGAATGGATCTGACCGCAATCACCGAAATCGCAGAATATTTCGAGCGCGAAATGCAGTACGCCGTTCCGCCCATGACGCCCTTTATCGGGCGCGCGTTCAACGCGACGAAAGCGGGTATTCATGCAGACGGCATTTTGAAAGACGAAGAAATTTATAATATTTTCGACACCAAAAAACTGCTTAACCGTCCCATGCACGTTTCCATCAATCAGACGAGCGGTCTTGCGGGAATCGCGTTCTGGATCAACGATTTTTATTCCCTGCCGGAAGAAGAGCGCATCGGGAAAAACGACCCGTTGGTTGCAAAAGTCAAAGATTTGGTAGACGCGGAATACGCCGCCGGGCGCACCAGCGTGATGGGCGACGACGAGCTGGATAATATGGTTCGTCTGGTCGATAAAAAACGCCATAAACTGATGTATATTCATATGCAGTGACGCTTCTTTCCGCCTGCCGGGGAAGAGTCGGGCGCACGGAAAGAAAAAAAGACGGTTTTTCCGCAAAGTTTTTTGCGGAATTTCGCCAAAAGTACTTGAAAAAAAAGCGATTATCGGTTACAATAGAACCACCATAAAGGAGGATTTCACACTATGATTAAAACTATCTGCGGATTAAAAGGCTCCGGAAAGACCAAACGGATTATTGACGAAGCAAATCAGGACGTGACTACTGCATCCGGAAACGTCGTTTTTATTACGGATACCAAGCGCTATATGTTTGATTTGGTGCACAAAATCCGGTTTATCGACACCAAGGATTACGCGATTTCCGGCGAAGACGAGTTGGTTAGTTTTATTAAAGGCATCGTTGCCGGAAACTCGGATACGCAATACGTCTTTATCGACGGCGCGGCGAGAATTACCGGCAAATCCATTGAAGAAATGGCCGGCTTCTATAAAGAACTGGAAACGATGAAGGGTGATTTCGACCTGAATTTCGTCGTCACCGTCAGCGCTGCGGAAAACGAACTGCCCGATTTCATTAAAAAATACGGCAAATAATTTTTTGGCTTAATACTTTTCGCGGAATCCGGATAAAATTCCGGATTCCGTGCGAACTTTACCGGATCGATCCGATCCGGAGGCGAGGATAGTGCGACGCCGCGGGTGCCGCACGTTTCTTGCCGGGGTATGAGAGAAAAGAAAGCGGAATACCGCAATCAATTTTGAGGAGAGAATATGAACTTTATCAGCACGCGCGACAAAAACTGCGTCGTGAGTGCGGGCGAGGCGATTTCTCACGGGATTTCAAAAGACGGCGGGCTGTTTGTGCCTGCCGATTTTCCGTTATTGGGGAAAGAAGACCTGCTTGCGCTTTGCGATATGGACTACGCCGAACGGACGGCGTTCGTTTTGTCGAAATTTTTGACCGACTACGATTACGAATACTTAAAGGCTTCCGCAAAAAGCGCCTATTCCCGCTTTGAAGACGAAGACGCCGCGCCCCTCATCAAATTGGACGACGGGCTGTACGTTTTGGAACTCTTCCACGGTCCGACGCTGGCGTTCAAGGATATGGCGCTGACGCTTTTGCCGTATCTGATGAAAAAAGGCTGCGAACTTTCGGGCATTAAGGAAGACGTTTTAATTCTCGTCGCGACCAGCGGCGATACGGGCAAGGCGGCGCTCGAAGGGTTTAAGGATGTGCCGGGGACGAAAATTCTGGTGTTTTACCCGTCGGACGGCGTTTCGGATATGCAGAAACTGCAAATGCGCACGCAGGAAGGGAAAAACGTCGGCGTCGTTGCCGTCAAGGGCAACTTTGACGACTGTCAGACCGCCGTCAAAAACATTTTTACCGACCTAGGCAGCATCGAAAAAGCAAAACAGGCGGGATATTTGTTCTCTTCCGCCAACTCCATCAACTTCGGTCGTCTTGCGCCGCAGATCGCCTACTATTTTTCCGCGTACTGCGACCTTTTGACGAGCGGAGAGATCGAGCCGGAGGACAAGGTGGACTTTGCCGTCCCGACGGGAAATTTCGGCAACATTCTTGCGGCGTATTATGCCAAGCGCATGGGGCTGCCCGTGGGGAAACTGGTGTGCGCTTCCAACAAAAACAACATTCTGACCGATTTTTTCCGTACCGGCGTTTACGATACGAACCGCGAATTTTATCAGACTTCTTCGCCGTCTATGGATATTTTGATTTCCAGCAATCTAGAACGGCTGCTGTTTGAACTGTTCGATCGCGACGATCAAAAAACGGCGGAAGTCATGAAAGAATTAAAAGAAACGGGGGAATATACCGTTTCCGAAGCCTTGATGGAAAAACTCGGCAAGGAATTTTTCGCCGGCTTTGCGGACGAAGAGGAGAATGCGGAAACCATTTCCAACTTCTACGACGAATATCTTTACGCGCTCGATCCGCACACGGCAAACGCCGTCGCGGTCATGAATCAATATCAACTGGAAGAGGGGACGGACGCACCCTGCGTGGTGGTTTCTACCGCCAGTCCGTATAAATTCCCCACGGACGTCTATCAGGCGATTTTTGAAAAGCGGGTGGAAGATCCCTTCCGCGCGGCAAAACTGCTTGCGGATATGACGGCGGTGCCGGTTCCGGAAAATCTTGCGAAACTGAAAGAAAAACCCGTGCGTTTTTCTAAGGTTCTTTCCGCGGAAGAATTAAAAGACGCGGTCGCCCGCTTCGCTGCCGGCGAAGACCTGGGTTAAAACCGCAGGCGTTCGTCCGTTTATCTCCGATAAAGTGCGAAAAAAAGGACAAAACAGCGAAATTTCATACCGTTTTCATTTTAAAAGCATAATATAAAGGAAGAATTATGACCGAATTATTTACTGAAAATACCGCGGCAAACGCCAATTCCGGCGCAGCGGCCGGGGCAGAAATCAACGCAGCCGGGGCAGAAGCGAAAACGGCGCTTATGACGCAAACCAAAGCGGAGAATCAAACCGGAAACAAAGGGCAGGAGATCGCCAAAAAGATTCTCCTCAGCGCGGTGCAGCCCAGCGGCACGCCCACGCTCGGCAACTATATCGGCGCGCTTTCCAACTTCAAAAAACTGCAGGACGATTATCGCTGCATTTTTATGCTGGCGGATCTGCACTCCATTACCGTTCGTCAGGATCCGGCAAAACTGCGCCAGAATACCTACGACCTTCTGGCACTCTATCTTGCCTGCGGGCTGGACCCCAAACAATCGGTCATCTTCAATCAGTCGCACGTTTCCGCGCATGCGGAACTTGCCTGGGTGCTGAACACCATTACTTATATCGGCGAACTTAACCGCATGACGCAGTTTAAAGCCAAATGCCAGTCGCACGCCGACAATATTAACATGGGACTGATGGACTATCCCGTGCTGATGGCAGCGGACATTCTGCTGTATCAGACCGAACTCGTCCCCGTCGGCGCCGACCAGAAACAGCATCTGGAGATCACGCGCGACCTTGCGATCCGCTTCAATTCCCTGTACGGGGAAACCTTCCGCGTGCCGGAAGCGTATATTCCGAAGAGCGGCGCCCGCATTATGAGCCTTGCCGACCCGACGAAGAAAATGAGCAAGTCGGACGAAAACGTCAACGGATTCATTTCCATGACCGACGAACCGAACGTCATCGTCAAAAAGTTCAAGCGCGCCGTAACCGACAGCGGAAACGAAGTGCGCTTTGCCGAAGACAAGCCGGGCATTTCCAACCTGCTTACCATTTATTCCGTGATCACGGGAAAAACGATCGCGGAGGCGGAAGCGGAATTTGCCGGCAAAGGCTACGGCGACTTCAAGTCCCGCGTGGGGGAAGCGGTTGCCGATACCCTGCGCCCCATTCAGGAATTGCAGAAAAAATACGCCAAAGACAAGGCGTATTTAAACGAAGTGCTGAAAACCGGCGCGGAAGAAGCCGAACGCATGGCTCGCCGCACGCTTTCCAAAGTCTACAAAAAAGTGGGATTCGTCCCCCGGGAGCGCGGGTAGTTCATGTTCGGTTATATCATGCCGGACGAATACAATCTGTACGTAAAGGACGTCGCGCTGTATAAAGCGCTGTACTGCGGTCTTTGCAAAGCCATCGGAAAGCAGACAAACACGATCGGCAGGCTGACCGTCAGCTACGATCTGACCTTTCTTTCCGCGTTGCTGCACAATACGGAAGGGGTGGATATTGCGGTAAAAAAAGAACACTGCGTTGCTCACCCGGTGACAAAGCGCCCGATCGCCGGCGTAGACGACCTCACGTGCAGTCTTGCGGCGATGAACGTCGTTTTAGCCTACGGTAAACTGGTGGACGACGGCGTGGACGAACGCAAAAACGGCGGAAAACGCATTTTTCTTTCGGGCGCGTATAAAAAAGCAGCGGACGATTATCCGGAATTCGACAAGATCGTTAAAGAAGAATACGCCCGCCTTTCCGCTCTGGAAAAGAGGGGGGAAGCGAGCCCGGACATCGCCGCCGACCCGTTCGGCACGATGGTGGAACGGCTGGTGCGTTCCTTACCCCTGAAACATCCGTCCGAAGCGCTGTTTTCGCTTTGCTACGGCGTGGGGAAGTGGATCTATCTTGCCGACGCGCTGGACGATTTTGAAAAAGACCGCAAAAAAGGCCTATATAATCCCTTTGCCGCCGCATACCCTGCCGCCGCGACTTACGCGGAACTCTTTTCCGCCGCCAAAGGCGAAATCACGGCGCTGTTCGCCTCTACGCTTTCCTGCGTCGGGGAGAATTTTGCAGGACTGGAACTGAAATTCAACGGAGATCTCATTTCCAACGTGGTCTATAAGGGTATGCCTTTAAAGACCAGAAAATTGTTTGAAAAAGGAGAAAATCATGGCAAACCCGTACGAAATTCTCGGCGTCGCCGCAAACGCGACTGACGAAGAGATCGACGCAAAATATCAGGCGCTTAAAGCCGACCTCGGCGAAAAACGTTTTCTGCCGGGAGAAGAAGGCAATCAGGCGGCAAGGAAACTGGAAGAGTTGGAACGCGCTTATGCCGACCTGAAAGACGCCCGGGCAAATCAGACGAAAACCGACGCGGGCAACGCTTCCGGCGAGTTTTCCGCCGTGGAAGACGCCATCAAGCGCGGCGACCTTTCCGAAGCGCAGGCGAGATTGGACGAGAATTCCAACCGCAACGCGGAATGGCACTATCTCCAGTCTTACGTTTTCTATAAAAAGAACTGGATGAACGAGAGCAAAAAGCAACTGGAGATTGCCGTTTCCATGGACGGCAGCAACCAGAAATATCAAAAAGCGCTTGCCGATCTCAACCAGCGCATGCAGGCGGAACAGCAAAAAGTGTTTACTTCCGGCAACGCCGCGGGAAGCGGCAATTCTCCTTACGGACAAAACCAAGGGCAGATGGGCGGCGACAGTCTGGCTTCCTGCTGCACAACCTATCTTTGCTGCAGTCTGTGCAGTTCCTGCTGCAGGTAAACGATGAAAAGCAGCAAAACCATCGCCATTTCCGCCATCTCCGCGGCATTTTGCGGCATTTTGGTGGGTGTGGGCGGTTTTCTCGGCGATTTTGACTTTTCGTGCTATATGCTCGCAGGGATCGCGCTGACGCTGCCGCTGTACCGGGATTCGGTGTGGGGGTGCGTGCTTGCTTACCTTGCGGGCAGTCTGATCGGCTTGCTGTTTACCGGGTTCAACGTGATCCGGATCGTTCCGTTTCTGATCTGGTTCGGCATTCACCCGGTTTTGGGGTGCGTGCTTTCGAGAAAAGGGGTGAAGCGTTGGGTTATCTACCTCATCGAACTGGCACTTTTGGAAGTTTCGGTGTTCATTTTGCTGAAATTTACCACTATGCTGGTGGTGAAAGCGGATTTTCTCAACGAAAATTCCTGGCTGTTTTATCTTATCGCCGCGCCGCTTTTGCTCGTTTACGATAAAATGGTGCAGACCATCGTGATTTACCTTTTCCGCCTTTTGGGTAGAATCGTCAAATGATTTTGCCTGCATGGGCGCGGAAGTGCCGGAAGGCGTTTTTGAAACGCGCGCCGGACTTCAGACGATTTTACCCAAGCGCGCCGGGTAGATAAGCGGACTTTTTGAAACGGGCGCCCGCGTGGCAGATAACTATATTGATTGAAATGCGTTCAGCCGCAAACCAAATGGTTTGCGGCTGTGTTTTTTATTTATGGACGGCGCGAAACGCGTCGTTCCCGAATGGGGAGAAGTTCAGTTTTTGCAGGGACGTACCTCAAAAATCCGTCCCGCTGAGCGAAAAGTTCGGTTCCCCGCAGGCGTCCTCAAAAATCCGCCCTACAGGTCAGTTTCCGCAGGTTTCGCAGAGGGAGGTCGTGGAGAGGAAAGACGTAATGATCAGAAGTTGCGTAAAGTCGATAATGCCGCCGTTCTTCATAATAAACAAAAACGCTACCAGTACGATACATTCGTTGGATAAAAAACCGGTTGATGCCATAAAAGCCTCCGTTCGGCGTTTTTCGCCCTTTTTCCTTTATATGCGGCAGAATCGCCGTTTATTCGCTCTTGCAAAAAGTAATCCCGCGCGGTATACTTGGGGCGTGGCACATATGCAGGGCAGAACGTTTCCGTGTGTGTAAAAAATTCTGCACTCGGCGCCGCGGGGCAGAACCTGCAAAAAACAGAAACTGCACCCAAAAGGAGAAAAAATGGAACAAAATCTACTGTTACTTGACAAACGAACCCAAGGGCTTGTGCGGGAATACGTCCCCGCGGGCGACCTGTTGACCGAACTCGTGGGGTTTTTCAGCATTTTTGCCGATTCCACCCGGCTGAAAATGCTTTCCGCGCTCGCCATTTCCGAAATGTGCGTGACCGACCTTGCAAAAGTACTGCACCTCAATCAAACCACCGTTTCCCATCAACTGCGCACTTTAAAAGACCTCGGCGCGGTGAAAGCCGAACGGCAGGGAAAGATCATTTTCTATTCGCTCAGCAATGAAACTCTGGGGGACGTGCTGTTAAAAGGCGTGGAGTTTTTGGGATTATAAAAAAATTCGGCGTGCGCGGATTACGGGATTGTAACATAATTCGGCGAGCGCGGATTACGGGATTTCCTGCGGGGATTAAGCGATTTTCGTAAAAATAGGGATTCCATCCGCCATCCCTAACTATTTTTGCGGTGATAAACCGATTTATGCGGCGTTAAACGCCGCTCGTAG
>CAKQSI010000040.1 GCA_934272745.1 uncultured Clostridia bacterium
TTATTTCTAAATTCTCTAATCTCTCTTTGCCTTTCTGTACTTTGTTTTCGTTTTCTATGCAGTTGTCAATCTACCGCTTTCTGACAGCGTCAGAAAAAAGCCGCGTGGGGATAGAAGGAAGACGTTTCCGTTTTCATTCTTGCCCGCGGGTCCTTAAAAAAGGACTGGTGGGCTCAAATGGACTCGAACCATCGACCTCACGCTTATCAGGCGTGTGCTCTAACCAGCTGAGCTATGAGCCCGCGTTGGTGGAGATGAGCGGGATCGAACCGCTGACCCCCTGCTTGCAAGGCAGGTGCTCTCCCAGCTGAGCTACACCCCCACGGCTATTTGCTTTTACAAAAAAACTGCTCCCACAGGAGCGTTTTTGGCGGTATTAAAAAGGAATAGAGGAAATATCGAACGTTTCCGATCGACTAAGGATTCGCTCTCTGCCTAAGCAGAAAACGTTGCTCCCTAAAAGGAGGTGATCCAGCCGCACCTTCCGATACGGCTACCTTGTTACGACTTCACCCCAGTCACCGATATTACCTTAGGCGCCTCCCTCCTTGCGG
Source organism: uncultured Clostridia bacterium (assembly GCA_934272745.1). Classification (GTDB taxonomy): domain Bacteria; phylum Bacillota; class Clostridia; order Christensenellales; family Borkfalkiaceae; genus SIG402. The sequence goes on from CAKQSI010000040.1 coordinate 555, forward strand.
TTAGGCCAGCGACTTTGGGTACTCCCGGCTCCCATGGCGTGACGGGCGGTGTGTACAAGACCCGGGAACGCATTCACCCCGACATTCTGATTCGGGATTACTAGCAACTCCGACTTCATGTGGGCGGGTTGCAGCCCACAATCTGAACTGAGACTATCTTTCTGAGATTCGCTTGACGTTACCGTTTCGCTGCTCTTTGTAATAGCCATTGTAGCACGTGTGTAGCCCAGGACGTAAGGGGCGTGATGATTTGACGTCATCCCCACCTTCCTCCGTGTTGTCCACGGCAGTCTGTACAGAGTTCCTAACTGAATATTGGCAACTGTACACAAGGGTTGCGCTCGTTGCGGGACTTAACCCAACATCTCACGACACGAGCTGACGACAACCATGCACCACCTGTCTCTCTGCTCTATTGCTAGAGAAACCTGATCTCTCAGGCGGTCATAGGATGTCAAGACCTGGTAAGGTTCTTCGCGTTGCGTCGAATTAAACCACATGCTCCGCTGCTTGTGCGGGTCCCCGTCAATTTCTTTGAGTTTCAACCTTGCGGCCGTACTCCCCAGGCGGATTACTTATTGCGTTGGCTGCGGCACGGAAGGAGTCGATACCTCCCATACCTAGTAATCATCGTTTACGGCGTGGACTACCAGGGTATCTAATCCTGTTTGCTCCCCACGCTTTCGTGCCTCAGCGTCAGTTGCAGGCCAGTAAGTCGCTTTCGCCACCGGTGTTCCTCCTAATATCTACGCATTCCACCGCTACACTAGGAATTCCACTTACCTCTCCTGTACTCAAGTCCGACAGTCTTGGTAGTAGCGCCGAAGTTAAGCCTCGGAATTTCACTACCAACTTGCCAGACCGCCTACGCACCCTTTACGCCCAGTCATTCCGGACAACGCTTGCTACCTACGTATTACCGCGGCTGCTGGCACGTAGTTAGCCGTAGCTTGCTATTGGGGTACCGTCACTTTCTTCGTCCCCCATCACAGAACTTTACAATCCGAAGACCTTCATCATTCACGCGGCGTTGCTGGGTCAGAGTTGCCTCCATTGCCCAAAATTCCCCACTGCTGCCTCCCGTAGGAGTCTGGACCGTATCTCAGTTCCAGTGTGGCCGATCACCCTCTCAGGTCGGCTACCTATCGCAGGCTTGGTGGGCCGTTACCTCACCAACTACCTAATAGGACATGAGCCCATCTGCATCCGATAAAATCTTTTACCTCAAAGGGATGCCCCTTCGTGGTCTTATGCGGTATTAGCACAAATTTCTCTGTGTTATTCCCCTGATGCAGGCAGGTTGCTCATGCATTACTCACCAGTCCGCCACTAAGCATTGCTGCTTCGTTCGACTTGCATGTGTTAAGCACGCCGCCAGCGTTCGTCCTGAGCCAGAATCAAACTCTTAAGTTTAATTGCTTAAAGCCGATTGAATTTCTTCAACCAACTGCTCTAACGTTTTGTTGTCATTTGCTGACTGTTTGGTGCATTTATTTCTAAATGCTAAAATTGACAGAAACATTCTTGTTCTCTCTTTCGGCTGAACCTTGCGGTTCAACTTCTCGAGTTCTTTGATATTTCCTTCTATTCGATTTTTAATCTACCGTGCCGGACTGCGTCCGGCGCCGTCTCATCGACAGCTTGCTCATTCTATCACATCTATCTAACTTTGTCAACTGTTTTTTTAAGGTTTTTTCAGGAAATTTTGATTTTTTTGAATTTTCTTTTTTCTATACCATATCTTGCGCAAAGCGCGGGAAAAGCATACAATTCCGGCAGGAACCCGGTTTCATTTTCCCGGCAAAACACCTCTTACTCGTTCCCTGCAGGGAACAATTCTTCCGCGATCCGTAAAAACTCGACGTAGGAAAGCGTTTCGCCGCGCACCATGGGATCCAGCCCGCAACGCCCCAGTACCTCTTCCGCCCGCGCGCGGGAAAGACCGAACGACTGCATCAGATTATTGCAAAGCGTTTTCCGCCGGGCGGAGAACGCCGCACGCAAAACGGCGCGGAAATTTTTTGCCGTGCGCGCGTCGTAACGGCGCGTAAAATCGATACGGACGACGGCGGAATCGACGTTCGGCACGGGATAGAACATTTTGCGCGGCACGCGGCGGGTGATTTTTGCCTCTCCCCGCGCGGCGACCGCCGCCGTGATGCTGCCGTACTCCTTCGTTCCGGGTGCGGCGACCAACCGTTCGGCGACTTCTTCCTGCACCATGACGACCAGACGCGTGACCACGGAGGATTCCTCCGTGAATTTTAAAATCGCGGGGGAAGTGATGTAATACGGCAGATTCGCCACCACGATATAGGAAGAAAGCCCGGCTTCTGCCGAAGAAAGCGGTTCCCGCATAAAATCCGCAAAGCGAAGTTCGACGTTATCGAACTCCGCAAGCCTTGCGGAAAGAACGGGGCGCAGGTCGCGGTCGATCTCGTAGCCGACGACCTTTTGTGCAACCTTGCAAAGTTCGGCCGTCAGCGTACCGCCACCGCAGCCGATCTCGATCACCGTGTCGGTGGCGGTCACCCCGGCGTCTTCCACGATGGCGGAAAGCAGATTGCCGTCCGAGATAAAATTTTGTCCGAACTTTTTTTTGAACGAGAAACGTTCCCTTTGCAAAGTTTCTTTGAGCGATTCCATAAACGGCTCCTTTAATAAATGGCGGTACGGCGGTGCGGAATTTTTGTTTTGTATTGCGGAATCCCACATTCCGTATTGCACGGAATTGCGCGCTGCTTTCGCGCCCGCGTTACATAATACTGCATATTTCTGCGCGCGAACATGCGAAATTGCGTATCGAGCGTGCGGAAATTATGCGTTTCGTGTTGCGTTCGCAATTCCGTATTTTGGAATTGCGCGTTTCCGTAAGCGGAATTATGCATTTCGTGTTCCGCATTGCGTTTCGTAATTTTGTGTTCTTGTATGAAATCACGCGCGTGCGGGCAAGCGCACGCGCGTGACATATGTAATATTATCCGTTCTTCGCAATCAACCAAACCCCGGCTACACCGTTGCAATCAGACAAACTTCGGCAATAACGCGGCGAACGATATCTCTAAAGCGACCGTCCCGCAGAAGGTCAACTCTCTTCCGGCGGGATAAATTTGCGGACGCGGAGCGGAATTCCGGCGCGATCTGCAATTTCGCGGCAGCGATCGACGTCCTCTTTTCCGATGCAGTCCACAACCGAAAAGCAGGTTTCGATGCCCTCGTTTTTGCAGGAAACGGCAAAGGCGATAAGCGCATCGTACGCCTTTTCGCCGAACGCCGAACGGCATACCGCCTGATATTTTTCGGCGGAAGCCTCGTTTAAACTGACGTTGATAAAATCGACGGCGGTTTTGAGTTTCGGCGCCGTGGGATAGCCGTTGATGAGATCGGCTTGCCCGTTGGTGTTGAGCCGCACCCTGCCGCCGCGCTTTCTGATCTCCGAACCTACCGCGACTAACGTATCCAGCCGGTAAGTCGGCTCGCCAAAGCCGCAGAACACCACTTCGGGATACTGTTTCGGATCGCCGAGCCCGGCAAGAATCTCTTCCTCAGACGGCTCGCGCGAAAGCCACAATTCGTTGCCGAAATAGGAATCCTTGCCGTTTCTGACGCAGAACGTGCAGGCGTTGGAACAACGGTTGGTGAGATTGATATAAGGTTTTCCGTCCAGAAAATAGACGAAATTTTCGCATTTTTTCATTGTTTTGTCCTTAAATTTTTCGGGAAAACGCACGGAACGCGCCGTCTTACAAACATAAAATTTATACGCGGGCGCCCGGCTCCCCGCTGTCAAATTTGCGTGACTGCCGAACTCCCCTTCGGTCGCTTTCCCCCACGGGCGGCGCGGGCAAATTCTTCCTTTTTGCACCATCGGATCCGCCCTCGCGATGCAGGCGACTCCACCCGCATAAAACCGTCAAATCCGCCCTTGTCCGGAAAGAAACCGATCCAGTTTCGGGAATACCGTGCGCGCGTTTTTGAAGACGCGTTCCGCAGTTTTCCGAACGTTTTCCCCGCGAATTTCCGCCAGCGCTTCCAGAACGCGGCAGACGTAAGCAGGGCGGTTTTCCTTGCCGCGGTAAGGTTCCGGCGCAAGGTAGGGGCTGTCCGTTTCGGTCAGGATCCGGTCTTCGGGCAAGAATCTCGCAACCTCTTTCAGTCCGCGCGCGTTTTTGAAAGTGAGCGTCCCCGAGAAAGAAAAATACATTCCGAGGTCGAGCAGAATTTTTGCCGTTTCCACACTCCCCGAATAGCAGTGCATGACCGCCGCCGAAAAGTCGTTTTTGTGCGCCGAAAGGAGATCGACGGTTTCCTTCGTCGCGTCCCGCATGTGGACGGCAAAGGGCAAGCCGACTTCCTTCGCCAGCAGAATCTGACGGGAAAAGGCGCGTTTTTGCGCTTCTTCGTCGTACGGCGTATAATGAAAATCCAGCCCGATCTCCCCCACCGCAAGGCATTTTTCATCCCGCGAAAGGTCGGCTAAAATCTTCATATTTTCTTCCGTGGCGTTTTCGGCGTTGTCGGGGTGGACGCCCACGGTAAAAAACACCGACGGGTAGGTTTTGGAAAGAACCGCCCCCGCTTTGGAAGAAGCCATGTCATAGCCCGCGTTGACCGCGATCCCGACGCCGGAAGCGAGATATTCGTCCACCACCGCGCCTTTATCCGGATAGCGCTCGTCCGAAAGGTGGCAATGCGTGTCGATCACGGGCAGCGCGCCGCAGAAATAAGCGCACGCAGATTCGCCCTCAGGCGACCGATTTCGGGTATACGTTACCCCGTTTTTTGAACACGCAGAAGTCTGCGCCGGGCGGGCTTCCTCACCGCAATCAACGGCGCACCCCGTGGGGCGAAGTTTCTCCCCGCCGTCAACGGTACGCTCCGCCGGGCGGGCTTCCCCGCAACGATCAGCGGTCATCAGAAGATCTCCGCACCGTCGCCCACGTCGCGTTCGGGCGTGAGGAAGGAAAGTTCTCCTTTTTCGTTTTCGGCACAGATGATCATACCCTGACTTTCGATGCCGCGCAGTTTGACCGGTTTTAAGTTGGTCACCATAACCACCTGTTTGCCGACCAGATATTCGGGCGCGTACGCCTTTTGAATGCCGCTGACAACCGTACGTTCTTCCCCGCCGATTTTTACGCGGAGTTTTAACAGTTTGTCCGATTTTTCCACCTTTTCGGCGGCAAGTACGGTGGCGACTTTCAGTTGCACCTTGTCAAAATCTTCGATGCCGATCTGCGCCTTTTCCTTATGCTCGTGCACGGCGGGTTTGGCGGGTTCGCTCTTTTGCGACTTCTTTTCCGCCTGTTTTTCGGCAAGAACGATCTTTTCCACCTCTTTCAGTTCCTTGGGAATATCGATCCGGGGGAACAGCGGCGGCGTTTTTTTGACCGTGCTCCCCGCGGGAAGCGCGCCGAAGGTTCTGACGCTTTCAAAATCGGTCACCGAAGCGGGATCGATCCCCAGACTGTCCAGAATAATATCCGGCGCCTTGGTAAGGTACGGCTTCAGCATTACGGCAACGATACGGATGGTTTCCGAAAGGTTATACAGGACGGTGGCAAGCCGCGCCTTTTTGCTTTCGTCTTTCGCTATAGCCCAGGGCATCGTGTCGTCGATATACTTATTCGCGCGCTGCACAACCTTGAAAATTTCGGTAAGCGCGTCGGGAACGTTCAACGCGTCCATCGCTGCGGAAACCTTGCCGTACAGTCCTTCCGCAGCGGAAATGAGTTCCGCGTCCTCTTCCGAAGGTAACCCGATTTTGGGTAGCGTTCCCCCGAAATATTGTCCGATCATCGCCTGCGTACGGCTGACGAGATTGCCGAGGTCGTTCGCGAGGTCGGAATTGATCCGTTTTAAGAGCGTTTCGTTGGTATAAACGCCGTCGCTGCCGAACGGAATTTCACGCAGCAGGAAATACCGCACGGCGTCCGATCCGTAGCGGTCGCAAAGCGCCTTGGGGTGTACCAGTTCGGTGCGGATATTATCGGTCTTGCTCTTGCTCATTTTGTCGCCGCCGATCAGCAGCCAGCCGTGTCCGTAAACCTGTTTTGGGAGCGGCAGATCGAGCGCCATCAGAATCGCCGGCCAGATGATCGCATGGAAGCGGATAATCTCTTTCGCCGTCATATGCAGATCCGCCGGCCAGAATTTTTGGAACAGCGAATCGTCGTCCGAAAGATAGCCGAGGGCGGAAATATAGTTCGCCAGCGCGTCGATCCAGACGTAGACGACGTGTTTTTTATCAAAGGTCACGGGAATGCCCCAGTTGAACGACGTGCGGGAAATGCAAAGGTCGGTCAATCCCGGCTTTAAGAAATTGTTGATCATCTCGTTGACGCGGGACTTGGGCTGCAAAAAGTCCGGCTGATCTTCGTACAACTTCAAGATTTTATCGGTGTATTTGGAAAGGCGGAAAAAGTAACTTTCTTCCTTTTCGCGCGTGACCTCTCTGCCGCAATCGGGGCATTTGCCGTCTTTTAACTGCGATTCCGTCCAGAAACTTTCGCACGGGGTGCAGTACCAGCCCTCGTATTCGGCTTTGTAGATTTCCCCTTTTTCGTACAGTTTTTCGACGATCTTCTGCACGCATCTGACGTGTTCTTCGTCGGTGGTGCGGATAAATTTATCGTAGGAGATGTCCATCATCTTCCAGATATCTTTCAGTTTATCCACCAGTCCGTCGATAAAGGGCTTGGGTTCCATACCCGCTTCCGCCGCTTTTTTGGCGATTTTTTGCCCGTGTTCGTCCGTCCCCGTCAGGAAAAAGACGTCAAAGCCGTTCATGCGCTTGAACCGCGCGAACGCGTCGCAGACGGTGGTGGTGTAGCAATGCCCGAGGTGCCAGTCCCCGCTGGGGTAGTAAATGGGCGTCGTGATGTAATAAGTGGGTTTCATAAAAACCTCCGTAAGGCAAAAGTCCTTTGCCGTTTTTTGTATTTTTGAAAAGGGCAGAATTCCGCACGGCGGAAATCCCGCGCGCCGGAACGCGCACTTTTTCCGCAGAAATAATTCGCCGCGCTGCGGAAAGACATTTTCTTCCTTATGCGGAAAGATATTTTCGTTTCACGGCGGAAAAACCGTTTCGCCCTCGGCGAAAAAATAATATCTTCCCGCGGCGGAAAAAGCCATTACAAAGCCATTACTTTGTCACGCGCGCGTCCACGGATAATTAAGTATACCGCAAAAGCGCAAAAAAGTAAACCGAATGACCGCGTTTGACATACTTTCTTGTCCGATTTCGTAAATTTATGGTAATCGTGGCGGAATTTTGCCCGTATTTCCCGCCCGGGCAGAAAAGGGGGCTTGTATGAACGTACTTTTTGTTGCGGCGATTTGTCTTTCGCTGGTATTTTTGCTGTTTTTATCCCCCGGGGCGGCGTTCCCCGCCATTTTAAAGGGGAGCGAACGCGCGTTGGCGCTGTCTTCCTCTCTCGTCGCATCCTATGCGGTTTTTCTGGGGCTGACCGAAATTTTAACTGCGGCAAAGTTCCACGCGAAACTTGCCCGATTCTCTGCCCCGCTCTTCCGCAAACTGTTTCATCGGCAGGACGAAAACACCGAAAATGCCATGACGTTATGCTATTTTTCAAACATTTTAGGGCTTGGCGCCGTCGCTACTCCGATGGGAATCGAAACGGTAAAGTGCATGGAACGCGCCTTTCTTTCCGCCCCGGACGGAGAAAAGGAACGTGCGCGGGCGGAGTTTGAACGGCGCTCCTCCCTGTTTTTCATTCTGACCTGCACCGCAATGCAGCTTCTGCCCACCAACGTCATCGCGCTTCGCGTTTCCTTCGGCAGCGCCGCGCCGGACGATATTTTGCCGCCTGCTCTTCTTTGCGGGTTATTCTGCTTCTGCCTCGGGCTTTTCTTTTGTCTGCCCGTAAACGCGTATTACCGCAAGGTTTTCGCCAAAAAACCTTGCAAAAGCGGAAAAAATGCCGGCAGTTTCCTTTCCCGCAACGCAAAAAACAACGGCAAAGCCGGCAACCCCCTTGCCCGCGGCGGCGTAAGCGAAAGCAAAACCGGCAAACCCGTTTCCCCGCACGGGGAAAACGCCGACGGTAACGGCAAACCCTTTTCCCGCATTGCAAGAAATAGAAAAGGCGCAACAAGTCCGGCTGATTTTCCGAAAAACAAAACCGCACCGCAAAAGCGCGGATCTTTCGGCAAGGAGGGCGCATGCAAACTTTAACTCCTTATCTTTTACCCGTGCTGTTTCTTGCGGTGCTGCTTTTTGGCGCGATCAGAAAAGTGCCGGTCTACCGCGCGTTTATCAAGGGGGCAGACAAAGCGGTTTCCCTCGCGTTTTCGCTGTTTCCTTATCTCGCGGCGATCTTCATCATGACCGAACTGATGCAGGCAAGCGGGCTTTCCGTATGGATTTTAAAGGCGTTCCGCCCTCTCTTTTCGCTGTTCGGTATTCCGGAAGAACTTGCGCCGCTCCTGCTCGTCAAGCCCTTTTCGGGAAGCGGAAGTCTTGGCGCCCTTTCGGAAATTTTTGAAACCTATGGAGCGGACAGCGCCCTTGCCCGCGCCGCGGCAGTCACCTACGGCAGCAGCGAAACCGTCTTTTACGTCGCGGCGCTTTACTTTGCCAAGACCGAAAAAAAGAGCGTCTTTCTCCCCGTTTTTTGCAGCCTTGTCGCGGGATTTCTGACGGCGGCATTCGGCTGCGCGCTTATCCGTGCCGGGTTGTAAATATACTGTAGCCGTAAGTCCTATTGCAATTTCTCCGCGCGGGGTTGTAACTCGCCGCACTTTTTATTGCCGTATCTTTGCCGCGCGGGAATTATAAATTTCGTATCACAATTGTTTTATAAATTCTTCCCGCCCGCGGGCGCGGAAAGTTTCCGCAAAACGCGCCTCTTTTGTAAATTTGCCGCTGTTTTTCGTAAACGGTTGCATTATTTCCCTCAAATATGGTATAATTGCTTTGCCAAACAAGTTTTACATAAAAGTACGAAACAGCGGCAGCCGGAAACGGGTTGTCGCCATACGCGTGTTCCCTGAATTTGGTAAAAATGCAAATTCCACTCTGCGTGTATGGCTTTTCGTACTGCGTAAAATTTGTTTGGCGACAATCGGAGTTTGCGTTTTTCGTGCGCTGACTTCGGTTGGCGCATTTTTTATTTTTGGAGGAAAAGAAGAAATTATGCCGAAAGAAAAACGAAAAGTCCTGTTCCGCCGCCTGATCGCCTTTATCCTGCTCGCCCTTGCCATCCTTTTCCTGGTTCGCGCAAAAAATAAATCTGCGAATACCACGATAGAAATTCTGGACAGCTCTATGGAAACCTCTGCTGATGAATATTTTGGAAGCTCGTCTTGCACCCTTTACGTAACGCTGGACAAAAAAGTCGAGAGCGGGGACGTATCCGTCGCCTTTTACGACGAAAAAGGGAAATTGCTGACAACAGAAGAACACTATCTTTCTGACGACTATCACGGCGCCGCAAACACTTACCACGCCTATTTTTATTCCATCGACGGCATTGTCGATAGTTACGAAATCCTTTCTCTGGAAGCGACGCTTGACGGCGCAGGATTAGAACTCATGCTCTACGGCATAGTCATATTTTTTCTTGCGATTTACTTCCTTGACACACTGTTCGGTCTATCCTGCAAAGTTTACGAATATAACGGAAACGAGATCGTCGTCTACTCCGGCTGGTATCATCATTACCTGAAAGTCAACGGCGAAAAGGCAGACGAAAGCAACACGCTCAGTTCTTTCGTCCCCATTTACCTCACCACCACGCTGGAAGACGGCACCCTGATCGAAGCCAACTTTTCTTCTTTTAATCACAGCATTTCCTTAAAAATCAACACGAAACTTTATCGTCCCACCCGTATCTGACCGGCTATCCTATCGGCGCCCGATTTTTCCGGGCGCTTTTCGCACCCGAAACAGGGGACTTCCCCGCACGGGGCTGTAAAAGCCCGGACGATATTGCCGCGCAGGGTTGTATATGTCCTGTTTTAGCCGTAAATATCCTTTTGCAATTTTCCGCGCCGGCTGTTTCGTCCCGCACCATTCCCGCACGGGGCTGTAAGTTGTCGCACGTTTGCAACCGACAAAATCAGCGAAACCATTTTCCGTTTGCCGCCGCGCTTAAAAGAGCGCGGCGGCTTTACTGTAACCTCAAAACAAGGCAACCGGCTTCTTCCCCGCGCAAAAAATGCCGGGTAGCGCCGAAAAATCGCAAATCCCCTTTACAGAAAAGGGAAAATCTGCTATAATTTCAACAACCTTTCTTTCCGTCGCGCCTTGCGACACGGAAAGCCGCGGCGAGAAGAGCCCGCGCCGTGCCGGTTCCCCTTTCGGGGTTCGGCAAACACTACGGACAACCAAAGGAGAAAAAGTTATGGACTTTACTGCCCTGTACGGTGCGGATTACGACGAAAACGCGCGCGCCGCGCGCTACGACGCCCTCGCAAAGAAATTTGAAACCTACGAACACGCTTCGCCGGAATTTTTCTTTTCCTCTTCGGGAAGAGCGGAAATTTTAGGCAATCATACCGATCACCAGCACGGCAAAGTGGTGGTTGCGGCGATCTCGTGCGACGTCCTCGCCGCGGTGAAAAAAGAAGAAAAACCCGTCGTCCGTATCTGTTCGGAGGGATATAAAGACATCGCCGTTTCCCTTTCCGATCTTGCCGTAAACGAGAACGAATACGGTACTTCGCAGGCGCTGACGCGCGGCGTTCTTGCCCGCCTGAAAGAAATGGGAAAACGAATCGGCGGTTTTACCGCGCACGCCACTTCCAGCGTGTTCAAGGGGGCGGGGGTTTCCTCTTCCGCCGCGTTTGAACTTCTGGTCTGCGAGATCGAAAACGCGCTGTACCTTTCCGGTTCCCTTTCCAAAGAAGAAAAAGCCGCCGTCGCGCAGTATGCCGAAAACGTCTATTTCAACAAGCCGTGCGGCATTTTAGACCAGATGGGCATTTCCCTCGGCGGTCTTTCGGCGCTGGATTTCCGCGTGCCGGAACGCCCCCTCATCCAAAAATTACAGGCGCCTGCCGGGTATTCGTTCATCATCACCAACACCGGCGGCAGCCATGCCAGACTGACCGGACATTACGCCGACATCAAAAAGGAAATGCTTGCGGTCAGCAACTATTTCGGCAAAGAATTTTTGCGCGACGTGGACGAAAAAGCGTTCTACGCCGCCATGCCCGACCTGTTAGAAAAACTCCCCGGGAGAAGCATTCTCCGCGCCAAGCATATTTTTGACGAGAACCGCGTTGTGGACCGCGCTGCCGAAGCGTTGAAAACGGGGGACGTATCCGCGTTTCTGGACTGCATCCGCCTGAGCGGCGAAAGCAGCCTGACGCAACTGCAAAACAACGCCGTCCCCGGCGAAAAGGCGCAACGCATTCCCGTAGCGCTGAAACTTTCCGAACGGTTTTTGGGCGACCGCGGCGCCTGCCGCGTACACGGCGGCGGATTTGCCGGCACCATTCTTGCGGTAGTGGAAAACGGCTTTGCCGAAGATTATACCGCGTATATGAAAACCCTTTACGGAAACGAAAACGTCTTTCTCGCAAAGGTCCGCAGCGAAGGCGCCTGCCGCGTGCTGTAATTTTTACGCCGCTCGGCAACTGCGCGTCACCCCAGCGCCCGGCACTGCCGCCGGCCTGCGACTGCGCGACAAACCAAAGTCGCTTTTGCCGCAAGTTGCGCCACCCCGAAACCTTCGCTATGACGCGAAAAATGGCAGACGTGTCGCGAAATTCGCGACGAAGTGCTTCTGTCACGTCCGTAGCGAAACACACTGTTCGTTGCGAAACACTTCTGCCGCGCGCCGCGGAACGCGGTGCGCGGCAGTCTTTATCCCAACACATCGCACGAATCGACCGCATACCGACGCGTACAAAGCGCACTTTGCCCGCGAAGCGTAAAAAAACCGCAAGTCAAAAATGTAAGGCGGTGACTTTTGCCATTGGCTTCCCGACCGCAAAAACGGCAACTTTTCACGCCTAGCCAAAAACCGCAATGCAAGATTCCGCTCCTGCGGCGCGCAAAACAGCAACCGGAAGTTATTCTGCCTTAACCCCCGAAGAAAGAACCGCCCCACCCCGGAGAAAAAATGAGATTTCTGTCCTTCCTCTTACAAAAATTTCCGCACGATTACACCTGCGCAGTCTGCGGCGCCGAAACGTTTGAAAGCGACTTCATCTGCCACCGCTGCAAAAGCCGCCTTTCCGCAATCACGGGCAAATTTTGTCCGAAATGCGGCAGGAGAACGGTTGCAGACGGGCTTTGCCTTGCCTGCAAGGACGATCCGCCCGCTTTCGACGCGGCGCGTGCGGCGTTCGATTACATTCCGCCCGGAAGCACGGTGATCAAGCATTTCAAATTCGACAACCGCCCTTATCTCGGCAAAGTGCTGGCGCCCTTTCTTGCGAAAACGTGGACCGCTGCCGGATTTTCGGCGGACGTGGTGACCTTTGTCCCCATGACGGCGAAAAAGGAGCGCCGCCGCGGCTATAATCAGGCGCACCTTCTGGCGGAAGAAACGGCACACTTGTTGAATCTGCCGCTGCGCCCGCTGGTTTTGAAAGTGAAAGAAAGCAAAACGCAGCACGAACTGACCCGCGCGGAACGACTGGAAAACCTGTCCGGCTGCTTTCGCCTTGCCGAAGGAGCCGAAGTCAAAGACTTGTCCGTTTTGGTGATCGACGACGTCATTACGACCGGTTCCACGCTGTCCGCGCTTGCAAAGGTGCTGAAACGGCGCGGCGCCGCCAAAGTTTACGGCTTAACCTTTGCCGCAACGCCCGACCCCGCGGTAAGATTGCTGATGGAAAACGGCTTGTTTTTAAAAGAACCGACCCCCGAAACGTCGCCAAAAGCGCAAGAAAATCCTCCCCTCCCGCAGGAATCCGGCACGCAGGCAACCCGCTTCGCACAAAAAACGGACTTGCAGGCGAACGACCCGGCGCAGACACCTCCGGCGCAGGAAACAAATTTACAGACGAACGACCCGGCGCAGATACCTCCGGCGCAGGAAACAAATTTACAGACGAACGACCCCGCGCAGATACCTCCGGCGCAGGAAACAAATTTACAGACGAACGACCCCGCGCAAACAGGTGACCGCGTGTGAGAAATACACGCGCAAAAGGACCCCACGCTCTTAAACAGGTAACACAAGAAACAGCCTTAAGGGCATCCAACGGCATAAGGCACACCCGCACAGGCAGCCCCGTAACGCACGCCGCGTGCGCTCGAAAATCCCGCTCAGCACGAAGACGACAACCCAAAAAATCGAATCATTCACCCATAAAAATTGGGAGCGCAATACTTGCGCTCCCAATTTTTTATAATTTTTAACGATATTTTTATATCTTTCGTCCGCGTATATCCGGCAGATTTTTTACCCCTGCCCGTCAGGCGCGGCCACAAAATCTCGCCCGCCGGAAGCAGACTTCCTACGCCCGCCGCCGCGCATATCAGACAGCGGGACTTTCTTTCTTCTGCCGTCCGGCACATATCCGGAAACAGACTTTCCTTACGCCTTACCTTCCGGGGTCGTTCCGGGGGCGGCATGTTTTTTGGCTTCGTCTTTCCGCTTTGCGGCTTCCTCCGCCTCTTCCAGCATTCTGGCGCGCTTTTGCTGGCGTTCCAGCCGTTCCTGCTGCATTTCGCGCATCTGGCGTTCCTTTACCGCCTTTCTACGCTTGATCTTGTTCTTTTCTTTCAAGAGTTTATAGACAATCGCGCCGACTAAAATTGCGGCAAGCGCGCCTAAAATCAGCGCGATCGCCCAACCGGGCAGCGTGTCGCCCTTGACGGCATTCCACATATTCATTGCCGCCTGATTGTCCTTAAAGGTGTTCATTACGGCGCAGTGTTTGATGGTGCTGTAATCGGGGACCATAATGCGGTTGATGGTCACGCGCGAAACGTCCACGTCGCTCCCCTCGGGAAGCACGAATCCGCCCCCCGTGTAGAAGTAAGAAGCGTCCACTTCCGCAGCGTATTCGGGCGATTCTTCCGCAACCTCCATCAGATATTCCAGCGTTTCGTAGGTCGCAACCACGCTGATGTAACCGGTCGCGTCCATGTTGCGGATTGCCGATTCGCCGCCGTTGAGGTAGTCCATAAACGCCGTTGCGGCAGGAATGTTTTTCGCGTACTTGGGAATGCACCATCCGTCAAACCACACGTTGCTGCCCTCTTCGGGGACGGTGTAATCCAGATGAACGCCGCCCTCTCCCGCTTCGACGATCGACCACCAGGCGTCGCCGCTCCAGGCAAGGTTGAGGGAGTAGGTGCCGATAACCATATCGCCTTTCCCGTCGTCCACTTCGTAAAACACGCCGACGTCGGTCTTTTGCGCGATCAGAAGATCCTGAATGACCTGCATATCCTCTTCGGTTTCGGGGTTGATGATTTCAAACAGGCGCTTTTCGTATTCCGCCTCGTCGGTGATGGCGGCAAGTTCCTCGCGGTGCGCGTAAACCGCAGCGGCGGCGGCGCTGTCGCGCACGCTGTCTTTCATCAGAATCTTCTGACGGAAAGCGGGGCTCCACAGCACTTCCCAACCCATGGTTTCGGGATCGACGCCCTGCTCCTTTACGTGGTCGACGTTGTACATAATGCCCAGCGTTCCCCAGAAATAGCCGATGGCGTAGACCGCTTCGTCCGTGGTCAAAACTTCAAACTGCTTTCTCGCATAGGGCGAAACGTTTTCGTAATTTTCCATCTGCGAAACGTCGATGGGGAGCAGCAACCCCTTCTGATACAGTTTCTGAATGGCGTATTCGGACGGGCAAACCATGTCGTAGTCCTCTTTCGCCGTTTCGATCTTGGTCAGAAGCGTTTCGTTGGTATCGAACGTGGTGTATTCCACGCGGAAGTTCAAATTTCCGGTCTTTTCGCGGTAATATTCCTCGAATTCCGAAATGAGATCTTCGTCGATATAGTCTTCCCAGTTGCAGACTTTTAAGACGTCCTGCCGGCTTTCCGCAGCCTTTACGGGTGCGGGCGCCTTTTCAGGAAAGAAAAACCCGGCGGAAGCGATCAGAAGCGTAAGCGTCGCGATGAAAATCTTCTTCATGCTTTGCGCCCTCCTTTCTGCTTATTCGAACGGAGATTGATGAAGAACAACAGCGTCAGCACCACCACGAAAATGAGCGTCGACAGCGCGCGCAGTGACGGCGTAAGCCCGCCCTTTACCGCGTCTTTATAAATAAAGGTGGAAAGGGTGTCGAACGACGTGCTGGTCGTATAGTTGGTGACGACGAAGTCGTCGATGGAAAGGGTAAACGACAACATAAAGCCGGAGATCATACCCGGCAGAATTTCCGGAAGAATGACCGAAAACATCGCTTTCATCGGCGTGGCGCCGAGGTCGAGGCAGGCTTCGTAAATATTGTTATTCATCTGTTTTAATTTGGGCAGAACGGACAAAACGACGTACGGCGCGCAGAACGTGATATGCGCCAGAATGACCGTAACCCGTCCGCGCGGCAGCGCAAACACCAGAAACAGCAGTAAAAGCGAGATACCGGTGACGATTTCCGCATTCGCAACGGGGATCTGGTTGATAAACGAAAAGGTGTGTTTCATTTTCTTTCTCGAATAGAAAATGCCGATCGCGCCCATGGTGCCGAGCAGCGTCGCGAAGAAGGAAGCGATCAGCCCCACTTCCAGCGTATTGAGAAAGACTTTTAAGATCTGCTGCCCTTTCGCCCCCGCAAACAGATCGCGGTACAGGTTGAACGAAAAACCGTGCCAGTCGCCCATAACGCCGCTTTCGGTAAACGAAAACACGACGACGAACATGATAGGCGTGTAGATAAAGAGAAGAACGAGCGCGAGATAGCAGTTGGAAAGAATCTTTTTTACCATAGCGATTTTTTCTCCTCCTCTTTAGAAAGACGATTCGTGACCAGCGTGCTGATCAAAATCACGACCAGCATCAGCGTGGAAAGCGCCGCGGCATAGTTCCACTGATCCATTTTATATGCCTGGTTGATCAGGTTGCCGAACAGCTGAATGGTGTTTCTGGACAGCATATCCGAAATAACGAAGGTGGAAATGCAGGGCATAAACACCATGGTGATGCCGCTCATTACGCCCGGCATGGACAGCGGTACCACGGTTTTGAAAAACACTTCGCGGTTGTTGCAGCCGAGGTCTTTTGCGGCTTCGATGTAACTTTTGTCCATCTTGGCAAGTTGGTTGTAGATGGGCAGGATCATAAACGGCAGAAAGTTGTACACCATACCGAGCATGGTGGTGAAATATCCCGGCGTGATGCGGAGGTAGTCGAAGATGCCGCGCATCGCAAGCGTACGGAGCAGAAAGTTCATCCACATAGGCAGAATGAACAGCGTCATCAACACCCCGCCCTTTTTCTTGAAATTGGTAGCGAGGAAATACGCCACGGGATAGCCGATCAAAAGGCACGCCGCCGTGGAAACCAGCCCCACGCCGATGGATTTGACGACCGCGGTCATGGCTTCCGCCCGGGTAAAGATGAGCGCGAAGTTTTCAAACGTAAAGTGCCAGTCCTTATCCGTAAACGCGTACACGCAGATGATCAGAATGGGCAGCACCACGAAAAGGATCAGAAACAGAAAGTACGGGATCCCCACGTATTTCCGCTGGAAGCGCAGTTTTTTCATTCCGCCTGCTCCTCCTTGATCCCGATAACGGTCAGCTTATCTTTTAAGAATTCTACGCCGACCTGATCGCCGTCGTCCCACGGATCGACGGAGTTGACGTACAAAAGATCGCCCTCTTCGGTCTTGAGTTCGACTTCGTAATGGTTGCCGCGATAGAGGACGGAAACCACTTCCGCAACGGTGGCGCCTTCTTCCAGGTCGTCGCGCATATCCACGCCGTCGAACGGAACGACGACTTCCACTTTCTTGCCGGAAAGGTCGATCGCTTCTCCGTCTTTATCCACTTTTACGCCGTTTTCTTCTTTCCAGCCGTCGGGAAGCAGCGCGTCGGTATTGACTTCTACCTTGCCGAAGGAACCGAAGTCCACCACGCCGTCCGAAACCACTTCGCCCTCGAAACGGTTATTGAGGCGCGCTTTTTTCATAATGTGGATATCCTGCGGTTTGATAAAAAGACCGACGCGTTCGCCGATGTCCCAGTCTTCGGTGGTCTGAACGGTATATTCGTAGCCGCTCTTTGCGCGGACTTCCATTTCGTAATGCATGCCCTTGAAAATCTTGCTTAAAATAACGCCGGTGGTCATGCTGCTTTTGTTGTCTTCTTCCAGAAGGAAAATATCTTCGGGGCGCAGAACGACGTCCACGGGTTCGTTTTCGCCGAAGCCGAAGTCCACGCAAGTGTACTCTTCTCCGTCGAATTCGACCAGATAATCCTTTTTCATCACGCCGTCAAAAATGTTACTCTCGCCGATGAAGTCCGCAACGAACGCGTTTTTGGGTTCGTTGTAAATGTCGGTGGGGGTGCCGATCTGCTGAATGACGCCGTTTTTCATGACGACGACGGTATCGCTCATGGTCAGCGCTTCTTCCTGATCGTGCGTAACGTAGATAAAAGTAATGCCCAGTTTTTTGTGCATTTCCTTTAGTTCCAGTTGCATTTCCTTGCGCATTTTCAAATCGAGCGCACCCAAAGGTTCGTCTAAAAGCAGAATTTCGGGTTCGTTGACGATCGCGCGGGCGATGGCGACGCGCTGCTGCTGCCCGCCGGAAAGCGAGTTGACGTCACGAAAATCGTAGTCGGTAAGTCCTACCATTTTCAGGGCGTCGTACACCTTTTTTTCGATGACGTCCTTGGATAATCTGACCTTTTTGGTCTTTAAGTTGCCTTTTTTGTCCACCACCTGTTTTTCAAGACGCTTCTGCTTTAAGCCGAACGCGATGTTATCGAACACGTTGAGATGCGGAAACAGCGCGTACCGCTGAAAGACGGTGTTGATGGGGCGCTGGTGCGGCGGAGTGTCCAGAATACTTTTGCCGTTGAACAGGATTTCGCCGCTGTCGGGCATTTCAAAGCCGGCGATCATGCGGAGCGTCGTCGTCTTTCCGCAGCCGGACGGACCTAAAAACGTGACGAATTCACCCTTTCGGATGTACAGGTCCATGTGGTTGACGGCAAGACTGCCGTCGTAGTCTTTGACAACGTTCTTGAGTTCGATGATTTTTTCAGCCATAGGATTACCTCACAGTAGAAAAATTACCGTCCGCGCCGATTTTGTCCGCGCCTGCCGGGTAGCATTCGTAAAATTAACGGTGGGGATCAAAAACAAGATCCCCGGAGAACGTTTTTCCGAAACGTTTTAGATACGTTTTTCGGGTACGTTCTTTAAGATATGTCTTTCGGACACGTTTTTTCAGATACGTCCCGCAAAATCGGGAACAAGCCGGGGTTCGTCCGCCTTGCCCCAAAAAAAACGATTTAAGTCGCCGGAAATGCGTTGTGCAATTATTTGGTTTTGACTGATAGAGCGAATGGGGGGTTGCCCCGTTCACCCCAAGAACGGGTCGAAGACCCGGGGAAAAGTCGGTTTCGTACTTTGCCCCGTTTACCCAAGAACGGGTCGAAGACCCGGGGAAAAGTCGGTTTCGCACTTTGCCCCGTTTACCTAAGAACGGGTCGAAGACCCGGGGAAAAGTCGGTTTCGCACTTTGCCCCGTTTACCTAAGAACGGGTCGAAGACCCGGGGAAAAGTCGGTTTCGCACTTTGCCCCGTTTACC
>CAKQSI010000041.1 GCA_934272745.1 uncultured Clostridia bacterium
CCCCCGCCACTGTTTATGCTTGCGTATCCGTGCGGACGTTCTTTGGTATTTGTTTGTCCGAATATACGCCCGTGTTTGCGTGCCCGTGCGGACACTCGCTTGCGTATTTGCTCGTACCCTTATGTGCACGCTCCTGTACGTGCGAAACGGATACCGTAAAACGATTGCGGGAAGCCCACCCTTTCCGTCTTAAAACAATCCGGAAATTTTACCGTTGTCGTCTACGTCGATGCCTTCCGCAGCAGGGCGCTTGGGCAGTCCCGGCATGGTCAGAATGTCGCCCGTCAGCGCGACGATAAAGCCCGCGCCTGCGGAAACTTTCAGTCCGCGCACGGTGATCGTAAACCCGTCCGGTGCGCCGAGCGCCTTGGGATCGTCCGAAAAACTGTACTGCGTTTTCGCAATGCAGACGGGAAGATTGCCGTACCCCAGTTCGGTCAACTTTGCCAGATCCTTCTTCGCGACAGGGGTAAAGGTCACGCCGTCGCCGCCGTAAACGCGGCGCACGACGTGCTCGATTTTCTTCTCGATCGGCTCGTCCGATTCGTACGCAAAGCGGAAATCGTTCTTCTCTTCGCAAAGGCGCACGACCTCTTCCGCAAGGCGCACGCCGCCGTTTCCGCCGTCCTGCCACACGGTGGAAAGCACCACGTTCACGCCTAATTTGCCGCATTCTTCGGTAAGAAGCGCCACTTCCGCGTCGGTATCGGTGGGGAAACGGTTGATCGCGACCACCGCAGGCAAACGGTAGGTTTCGGTAATGTTTTTCAGATGGCGCAGCAGGTTGGGAAGTCCCTTTTTCAGCGCCGGCAGATTTTCCGCCGCAAGGTCGGTTTTCGCCACGCCGCCGTGCATTTTCAGCGCGCGGACGGTTGCCACCAGCACTACGGCGTCGGGCTTCAGCCCCGCCTGACGGCATTTGACGTCCAGAAATTTTTCCGCTCCGAGATCGGCGCCGAAGCCCGCCTCGGTGACCGCATAATCGCCCAGCGCCATGGCGGCTTTGGTCGCGATGACCGAATTGCAGCCGTGCGCGATGTTGGCAAACGGTCCGCCGTGGACCAGCGCGGGCGTGCCTTCCAGCGTCTGCACGAGGTTGGGCGCGAGCGCGTCTTTCAGCAGCGCCGTCATCGCGCCGACCGCGCCGAGTTGCCCGGCAGTGACCGGTTTTTCGTCGTACGTATAGCCGATTACGATGCGGGAAAGCCGCGCTTTCAGGTCGGCGATCGAGTTTGCCAGACAGAACACCGCCATGATTTCGGAAGCGACGGTGATGTCGAATCCGTCCTCGCGCGGGGTGCCGTTGACTCTGCCGCCCAGCCCGTCCACGACGAAGCGGAGTTGACGGTCGTTCATGTCCACGCAGCGCTTCCAGGTGATGCGGCGCGGGTCGATGTTCAATGCGTTGCCCTGATAGAGATGATTGTCGATCATCGCCGCAAGCAGGTTGTTCGCCGCGCCGATGGCGTGGAAATCGCCCGTAAAATGCAGGTTGATGTCTTCCATGGGGACGACTTGCGCCCTTCCGCCGCCGGTCGCGCCGCCCTTGACGCCGAACACGGGACCGAGCGAAGGTTCCCGGAGGGCGACGACGGCGTTCTTGTCGATTTTCCGCAGTCCGTCGGCAAGCCCGATGGTGGTCGTGGTCTTGCCTTCCCCCGCGGGGGTGGGCGTGATCGCGGTCACGAGAATGAGTTTCGCCGGGCGGGCGGTTAAGGATTGCAGATAACCGAGGTCAATCTTCGCCTTGTATTTGCCGTAGGGAATGAGGGCTTCCGCTGGAATGCCGGCGGTTTTCGCGATCCCGGAAACGGGGGCGAGCGTTGCTGCTTGTGCGATTTCGATGTCGGACAGAATAGTCATAATTTTTTCTCCTTTTTGTCCGCGCGGGGGAGGAAGAAATTTCACGCCGGGCGGAAGGGTGATTGTTGGGTGAATCGTTTTTGCCGCGGGCGGTAAGTACGCGGCGCCGACGTTTCTTGGTTCGTGCGGCGAATTTTCCCGCCATGGCGGAACTTTCTCGTGCCGGGCGAACTTTTTTGCCGGCGGAACGGTTGCTGTATGG
This sequence comes from uncultured Clostridia bacterium, assembly GCA_934272745.1. Classification (GTDB taxonomy): domain Bacteria; phylum Bacillota; class Clostridia; order Christensenellales; family Borkfalkiaceae; genus SIG402. The sequence continues at coordinate 2,066 of CAKQSI010000041.1, forward strand.
TGTGCCGGGTTGCCGGGCGGAACCGTTTCCCGCGCGATGCAAGTGGCGTAGAAAGCATTTTTTCCGCTGCCACGAAGCGAATTTTTCCGCTGCCGCGCGGCAAAAAACGCTTACAAATGCCGGCGCTTTCCCGGCTGCAAAAACGGCTGCGGAAAAAGAAAAGGGCACGCCTGCTTTTGGTTTAAGCAGGAGCGCCCAGACGGTCGGCTGAAAAATCGGTTTTTCGCTCCCCCGTGGTGCCCCACGAAAATTCCGTCAGTCGCGAAAACCTTACCCTTGGGAGAACGTGCGCTTCTTCTTCCGCAAAACTGCTTTCGTGCAGTTCGCCGTCCGGCAAGCGGAAAAGTGCCGCATCGGGGATTACGCTCCCCCTGACGTTCTCTTTTTTACATTATAACAGGGAGCGCCGCGTTTGTCAACTTAAAAAGAACTTTTTTGCGTTCCGTTGCAATTTTTTGCCGTACTTGCAGATACCGGGCGAAGGGGGTTCCGTACTTTCTGCGTTGCGCCTATAATAATTCAGGGAAGAAGCGCACTTTGTATTTTTCGTCCCTGTGGATAACTCCGCATTCTTACGCAAAAAGAAAAATTTTTCCACTCCTTAAAAAGGAGCCGAAAGCCCGGCAATGCCCCGCATTTTAAAGGCGCATTCATTCGGAAAAAGCGGGATATAGGCGGAAATAATGCAAAAATAAAATAAAAAATTACAAGTTTTTACCGCCTTCGGTTATAAAAACAGACGTTGATATACCCCGGGGGGGGGGTGGCTATTTTGATGAAAAACGGGTGGGTAAAGACGAAATTCGTCAAATTTTTGCAAAGTTTGCGGGCGGAAAATTTTCGCCCGCAAAATTGCGCTCACCCCGCCCGTTTTCCCGCTATCTTGTGGATAACCGCCTTTCTCACCGCCACCCGTTCTACGGTTTGCAAAAAAACCGCCGGCACGATTTCCTCCTCTTTTGCCGAGGAAGTCCGCCCCCGCTTGTGGGGAAGAACCGCGTCACCCGTAAACGAAAACGCGGGAACCGGGCGCCAAAACGGTGGGATCGTTCCCGAAAACAACACTCGTTTCAAGAAAATCGCACGCCGGGCGGATTCTCAGCGGCTGCCGGGCGGTAAAAACCGGGCAGGCAAAAGGCGCGGAAAATCCCGCAAAAATCAATGAAAAACTTCTAAATTCCCCGCATTTTGCATAGGTAAACGAGAGGAACTTTGAAAAGCCGCTTTCCTTAGCCCCGCAGAGCCGGCTCCGCAGCGATATTCTGCCGCACATCAAGCGACCGTATATTTTTCCACAAAAGACGGAAAACGGAATAATAATATGAAAAGTGTGGAAAAACGATTCAGCCGTAAGTAAAAATTTTGTCGAAAAAACACATATGTTTCGATTATTTGCCGGAAAACGCTTGACTATGCGGGCAAAGGGTGTTATAATCTGTCTTGACATAAGGGGAAATCCCCCGTATGCGCACCGTTTTCGGGCGACGTTGGGCGAAAATCGTCACGCTGTGCTGGTTTTTCTGCCTCCGGGCGGGAATTTTGCCAAAACAGAGGACGGGGAAACGCCCCGTATTTCGCCGAAAAACTACTTACGGTGCAGGGTATAGCAATACAATCAGGAGGTATGGAAGCAGAAATGAGTACTGCAGAAATCGTGATCGTCGTCGTGTGCATTCTGTTTGCGGTTGTTCTGGCCGCTGCGGTCTGCTATAAAGCGGTCGAACTCGCTAAGCGCATGAAAAATGGCGCCGTAGCGGAAAAACCGGCGACGGACGGTCGTCAGGTGTTGGAAATCAAACAAAACGGCACGACCGTGCATATCGAGTGCGCGGAAGTGAACAGCGACGGCGTCGAACTGGAAAAGGTCGACGACAAGGAGGACTAACCTTATGGATATGGGTAAATTTTACGTCGCTATCAGTTGCGTATATCTCGCGCTTTTGCTGGTTGCAATCGTCCTGTGGGCGATCGAATCCCGCTTCGAAGCGAAAAATAAAAAATCCGCCGCAGCCGCTGCGGAAGCGAAAGGTCTTCGCCTGACCGGCGACGACGTGATTTTAAAAGTCAATTCCGGCAAGGTAGAAGTCCTCGGCGATCTGCCCGCCACGAAAGAAATCGTGCGCGAAGTCGAAGTGATTAAGGAAGTTCCCGTTCAAACTGCCGCCGAAGAAGAGGTGGTAGAGCCCGACGTCGAACCGCTGGAAGACGACGGGGAAGACACCGCGCGCTATGCCGAACTGGGCGAAAACAGCATCGTTTTCGAGCGCGGGGAACCCGAAAAACAGACCTTTGCGGAGAAATTTGCCGCCCTTTCCGAAGAGGAACAGGCACGTTTCAACGAAGTGGAAGCCTACATTCTGCAGGATCCCCTCTGCCGCAAGATCGAAGCGCCTTCTGCCGTTACTTATAAGTATAAGACGGGCAAAATCGCACGCGTCGTCATCAAACGCGGCGTAGCGGTGTTCAATTTCATGCTCGCAAATACCGACCTCAACCGTTTCGTGCGGGAAGAAGGCATCAAAAACATCAAAATCGCTCCCGTTGCCATCCGGTTGGAAGACGACGGCGACGCCGCGTTGATCAAACAGACGGTAGACATCGCCCTTGCAAATATTAAGGAAGACGCCGAATACCGCAAGGAAAAGAAAAAGGAACGCCGCCGTTTGCAGAAGGAACAGGAACGTGCTGAAGCGGAAGCGACTGCCGCCGCCGAAGGCGCCGCGGAAGAAACCGAAGAAGTTGCTTCTCCCGCAGAAGAAGCGGCTGCCGAAACGCCTGTCGTTGAAACCGTAGCGGAAGCCCCCGCGGAAGAAGTCGCTGCCGAAGCCGCGGAAGAACCTGCCGAAGAAGCAGAGGAAGTTGAAGAAACCGAAGAAGCCGCTGAGGAAACGGAAGAAGAAGCCGAAACCCCGGCAGAAGAATAAGAATAAGGGGCGGAATTTCCGGTTCCTTATTTGCGGCATTGTGCCGGTAAAATCCCGGCGCCGCCCCGCGCTTTCCGTGCGGATAAAGCAGAAAAATGTATTTGGCAAAATGCCAAAAGGAGTTCATTATGAATAAGAAGACGAAAAAAGGTTTCACTATTACCGAACTGGTCATCGTCATCGCCGTCATCGCGATCCTCGCTGCCGTTCTCATTCCTACGTTCTCCAACGTGATCAAGAACGCGAACGAAAGCGTTGCCCTGCAGGAAGCACGTTCCGAATGGGATAACTTCGCTCCGGAAATTGCGACCGAAAGTGAAAAAGGCGATTACCTTATTGTTTATAAAAAAGACAAAACTCAGGTCTATTTCTTAGTGGTTGACGGACAGTTTAATGCCGCTCCTGTTACCGTTACGGAAGGTTCTGAAGGAGCGTTTACCTATGAAGGGGCTTTAGCTGCTTATAGAGCTGCTACTGCTCCCACGGGATATACGGTAATGAACGCTGCACACATTAAACTTTATAAATTAGAGAAGAAATAAGACTTCTAACTTAATCTAAAATCCACCCTCCTGAAAGCGGCGCCGAACGGCGCCGCTTTTTGTGTGCCTGCGGTCGATAGTAAGATAAAGCGACGTTTTCTTTTACATACCGTTAAGCAAAAACGCGCTATTGCCGCCGCTTTCGCATATTGACATTGTTCATAAAACATGCTTGGCGGACGGAAAAAATCAAAATGCCGAAGCCGGGTAAAAATCGGGTGCCGGATTATGACAAAAACGGAAAAGATTTTTACGTTTTTTTTCGCGGTTTCCGTTCAAAATTTCCCGGTTAAGGTTGACAAAACGGCAGGTTTATATTACAATAAAAGAATAATAGGAAAGGTATAAGAAACTGCTAAAACACTTGTATGTTTTTACTTAAAACGGCGGCTTTTGCATACACTTCCGCCCCGTTTCCCGTAAAAGTACGTAAGGGAAAGGGAAACCTTTTGCCGGGTTTTCGGCAAGGCGGCGCCGGCTTGCGCCGTTCGGTTTGCAAGGCTTATTTTGCCGGCGGCAAACTTTCCGCAATAGATACCTTTTTCGGGCGTTGCGCCGGGGCTTCGTTTCAGCCCGCTTTCCAAAGGGTGCTTTTGCGGCGTTGCCCGGGCTTTTTCCGGGCGAAAGGATTCCCGCCCCGCGGACGAAAGAAACCTTGCCGTAAAGCGAGATACGCAAGCCGAAAATCGTTCCGCTGACCCGCGCGCGGAAAAGCCGCGCGCAACTCAAAAAATTTACAGGAGGACTGCCGTGACAAATTATCCGTTCCATAACTCAGGCTGCGGCGCGCAGTCCGTCATCAATAGCCGTACGGCGCTTTCGGGGCAGGCTTCCGCCCGCCCGTTTATAAAAAACCGCACGCAAACTTCGTATATAAAAACTCCGCAACCCCAGGCGAAAGACACGCAGAATATAGACGTGCAAGCGTCGCAAATTGCTGCGACGCGCACGCATACTTCGCGCGTACAGCCTTTACAAATTGCCGCGCCTCGTACGAAAAATTTGCGCACGCAAATTTCGCAATCTCAAACTTCGCATACACAAACCCCGCGCACGCAAATTTCGCCGCGCGGGAAAAAAGCCGGGTTTACGCTGGCGGAACTGGTCGTGGTACTGGCGCTGTTTGCGCTGATCGGCGGCATGGTTTCCACCTTTTTGGTGTTTATGAATGCTTACAGCGCCAAAAACGCCAAGGCTTCCCGCATGGTGAGCGAGCTCACGCAGATCCGTGCGGAAACCGACCGTTGGTTTTCCTTTGCGGACGAAAGCGGAAACGAAATCCTTTTTGCCGCGCAAGCCGAGGGCGGCGGCGCTTCCGCTTTTACGGCGGAAACCTTGCCGGGCATGGGGGAAAGCATCACCGTTGCCCGCTGCGGGGAAATGACCGTGACTCTGACCGGTACCGAAAAAGGGTGTGACGTCCTTTATTTTTACGGCGCGAACAACGCGAAAAACCAAACCTTGTCCATGGAAAATGCCTACGGGCTGTTGTTTTATACCCAAAGTTCGCCCTATACTTCCTCTTCCGCGGCAAAGATCCGCTTTACGGCGCAGCTTCGCGTGCAGGGCAAAATTTACGCCTGCGAGGTGATCGCATGAAGAGGGTTTTAGCGATTATCGGCGAAAGAAAACAGAAAGTTGCCGGAAAAACGCAGACGGGCATTGCCGGAAGAGAACAAGGAGTTGCCGGCGAAAAATTTCCATCTGTTGCCGGCGGAATGCAGACGGCTTTTGCAAAGACACAGAAAGTTGCCGGAAAAACGCAGACGGCTGCCGTCATGATTCCAAACGCGCACTTGGTTGCCGCCACAAAAGAACCGGCGCAGCCTTGCGTAAGGCAGAGGGTGCGTGCCGCAAAAAAGACAGAAGTTTCTGCCCCCGGACGGTCGGCACATAAAGCAAGCCGCCGCGGGTTTTCGATTGCGGAAGCGGTTCTCGCCATCGCGATCATCGTGCTGGTTTCGGGCGCGTGCAGCGTTGCGATTTCCGTAGGAATGAAGTTGCAGGCGCGTTCCGCCTCGGTCACGATGCTGAGCAGTCAGGCGGAAGAACTGATTTCCGCTTATGCGTACGCGCGCGAGGGGTTGAACCAGACCCCGCCCGAGGGCGAAACGAAAGAGGATGTCCTGACTAAGCTTTTGCACACGCGGCTGAGTCTGGCGCTTGGTATGGATTTTGGTTGCACGGTTTCGGCAGGGCAGTACCAAACCGCGGAGAAAAGCAGCGATTCGATCACCTTTACCGCGGAAGATCGCACCGCCCTTTTCACGATAGAAAGCGGGACGGACGGCAACAGATTGACGTTGCGGCTTACGGCGGAAAAAACTTCTCTTTTTGCGGAATGGCGCCTGGACGGGAGTTCTGCTACGGTTTCCGCCTATCTGACCGGGAAGAAAAGCCCCGTTTGCCAAAAGACTTACGAGGTGACGAAATGAAAAATGGTTCAATTTTTGCGCCGCGGTACGCGAAAAACGGCACGCACGGCACCCCGAATGATTGCGGCAATGCCGTGGCAGACCTGAAAATATCCGCCCACGCAAACGGTGCGGAGGGAAACATTTTCCTAATGCCCGGCTCCACAAAAAGCAGTAAAAATTTTGTTTCAACCCGCGGCGCGGAGGGTAACATTTGCCCAACCCGCGTGGCGGCGAGTAAAGTTTTTTTCTCGATCAGCGGCAACGGCGCGGCAAAAAACGGTAAAAACCTTGCTCTGATCCGCGGCGCAACAGGCTATACAAAGTCCGCCCGTACCCGCGGCGCAACCATCGAATACGCGGTGGTGTTTATGGTCGTTGTGACCGTGTTCATCGCGCTGATTTTAACGCTCGGCACACAGTCTGCAAAACTTTCGGACAGGTATAACGCCTATACGGACGAAAAACTGCTGCTGGACGAGATCGGTACCGCCGCAACTTCCGCCTACCAGGGCAAGACGGAAAGCGAAATTTCGGGATCCGCCCCCGACCTTTCCGCGCTTTACGCGGATAAACTGACCCTTTATGGCTGGAGCCTGGAGCAAACCGCAGCAGCCGCTTCCGGCGAGGAGCCTGCATTTCGCACCGTTACCGTAAAAAAGGGGGACGGGGTGCGACTTTTGGTACGGTTTGCCGCGCAAAGCGACGGAACTTATCTGCTTACCCAGTACACTTACGGAGATTGATATGAAATACACGATCGCACCGGATATTGCGGCGGGAAAGCTGCGCATTTTAGCCGCGGGCAAAACCGTGGACGAAACCAAAGTGGAAGAACGCCCCTTGCGGGAAGCGCCCTTTACCCCGGAGTTTTATGCCGAAATCAAAACGCTGCTTGCGGAATATATCGCCGCCGATCCCGCGTTCCGCGCCTCGGTCGCGGCGCTGGTTTTGCCGAACGAGGCGGTGGGTATCGATCTGTTCCGCTTGCCGAACGTTGCCAAAAACAAAATGCAGCAGGCGTACGAAGCGGAACTGACTAACCTGTACGGCGCCGCCGCCAAAGACAAAAAAATCGACCGCTTTGCGGTCAAAAAAAACAAGCAATATACTACGTTCGGCGCAACGTGTTACGAAAAAAGCGTCGCCGCGGAGTTTTACCGGATCTTCACTTCGCTGAAAATTCTGCCGCGCGGGACGACTTTTGCTTCCGCCGCGACCCTTGCCGTCGCAGGGGCGAATTCCTTAAAATATCACGGAAAAACCTTTCTGTTTGCCGACGTCAAGGAGGAACGCACCGACGTCTGCCTGTCCTTTAAGGGGCGGGCGCTGGGCGTGTGTTCGGTCCCGTACGGGGAAAACCTGCTGCGGTGCGGCAAGGTGGCGGACGAATATCAGACCACCGATCACCGCAGCGCCGAGCTTGCCGTTTTAAACGCGAAGGAGCGAGCCCGCGCTTCTTCCGTCACCACGTTCAGCGAGATGGAAGCGGAATTTGCGCCGGAAGGCGGGGACGAAACCCCGGAAAATTTGACTGCGGAAGAGGGCAAAAACGCCACCGCAGAGGCTGCGGGTCTGCATTTTTACCATAAAAACCCCAAAAAATTACCCAAGTTTTTGCAACGGGAGGTGCCGACGACCGCAGACGGCGTGGCGTACGAAAACTTCCGGATTCTGCAAAAATGGCTGCTGCTTTATGCGCGGAAAGTCGCCCTTTCCGAAGATCTGCCCGACCCCGAATTTATCTTTTTCAACCTGCCGGAAAAATTCTATCCGGTGATCGATAGGGTAAACGAGGAGCAGAAAGCGGAAGGGGGAATCGCATTTTTGCCCTTTACCGCGTGGGACAAAGCGGCAAAGGAGAAGAGGTATCCCGAACTTTACGGCGCTTTTGCGGCGCTGAAACAGGGACGGACGAACTTTTTTCAACTCTCGCTGCCGTTTGGAAAAAACAAGAAAGAGTAGGACGGTTCCCCAAAACGGGATAATGCAATCACGCCTCGCCGCTATATAACGCCTCGCCGCTATATAACGCAGCGCCGCTATATAACGCAGCGCCGCTATATAACGCAGCGCCGCCGGCTTATCGCAACCGATTAAAACCGGGTTCAATACTTTATTTAAACCACTTTAAACGAGGACGCTCATGGAGCAATATTATCTCATCTGTACCTATATTCTGGCGGGCGTGCTGGGGCTTTGCTTCGGCAGTTTTATGAACGTCCTCATCTACCGCCTGCCGCGGGGAATGAATATCGCAAAGCCGGCTTCGCACTGCCCGACTTGCGGCGCGCCTATTCACTGGTACGACAATATTCCCGTGCTGTCTTACGTTCTTCTTCACGGGAAGTGCAGAAATTGCAAAACGCATATCTCTTTTCGGTACACGGTGGTGGAAATTTGCAACTGCCTTCTGTGGATTTTCTCGGTCACGCGGTTCTATAAACAGGGGATCGTTCCCGTGATCTGCAGCGCCGTTGCGCTTTCCTGCCTGACGGTCGCCTTTTTCAGCGATCTCGAAACCATGATCGTGCCCGATAGTATGATCATCGGCACGGCGCTTGCGGGACTGGGACTTTTAGTTTACGGTTCGCTGAAATACGAAACCGACGCTTCCCCGCTGGATCGCGCGATCGGCGCGGTCGCCGGGTTGGTCTTTTTCGGGGCGCTGTATTTCGGCTTTCTTCTCATTAAGAAAAAGGAAGGCTTAGGCTTCGGCGACGTTAAACTTGCGGGGGCGATGGGACTTCTTTTAGGGTGGAAAAACCTGCTGCTTTCGCTGATTTTTGCCAGCCTTTCGGCGTGCGTGGCGGCGATCGTCCGCCGCGTAAAGGCGCGGGAAACGGGGGAGGAGGAAAAGGAATTCCCCTTTGCTCCCTACCTTACCGCGTCCGCCGCGATCTGCCTGTTTTTCGGCAACGCGATCGTCGACTTTTATCTCGGGCTGTTTATTTAAGCCGCTTTTGGGAGAGCGTATGAAAAAATTCAAATATACCGCCGTCAATCTGCACGGCAAAAAATTTCAGGGGATCTACCTTGCGGAAAACGAAAAGGACTTAAGGGAACAACTGCAAAAGCAGAACCTTTTCCTCGTTTCGTCCAAGGTCAAGACGGATAAATCGCCCAGCCCCTTTTTCTCCGTGTCCGGCAAAGCGTCGGTTGCGGAACTTTCCACGTTTGCGCGGCAGTTTTCGGTCATGCTGACCTCCGGAACCTCCATCGTCGATTCCATTGCGGTGCTCCGCGCGCAGTCCTATTCTTCTTATTTTAGAAAGGTGCTGGAGCAGGTGTACGAATCCATCAAATCGGGCGCGCTGCTTTCCGAAGCCATGGAAAAGCACAAGAAAGCCTTTCCCAACTTTTTCGTCAGTATGGTGCGGATCGGCGAACTTTCCGGGCAGATCGACACCGTGCTGATCTCGGTCGCCGATTATTTCGAATCGGACGCCAAAATCCGCGCCAAAACCAAGTCCGCGATGATGTATCCCACCTTTCTTATTTTTATGGCGCTCGCCATCATCATTCTGCTCGTCACGTTTATTATTCCGACCTTCCAGAACGCGCTTTCTTCGCTGGACGTCGAAATGCCCAAACTGACGCTGGCGCTGTACGACATCAGCGCGTTCGTCATCAAAAACTGGAAATATCTGCTGCTCGGCGTGGCGGCGGTCGTGGCGCTGTTTCTTCTTATTATCAATACGAAAAAAGGCAGGTTGTACTGGGACAAGTTCAAATTTCACCTGCCGTATATCGGAAATATCATCAAGTGCAACATTTCGGCGCGGTTCTGCCGATCGGTGTCGTTGCTCGTTTCCAGCGGCATGGACGTTGCCGACGCCATCGACGAAGTGGTCGTGGTCATGGGCAATAAATACGTGGAACAGCAGTTCCGTCTGGCTGCGGAGGACGTCCGCGGCGGTATGACTCTGACCTTTGCGCTGCAACAGTACAAACTGTTCCCCGACATGCTGATCCAGATGGTTTCGGTAGGGGAAAAGACGGGGCAACTGGACGCCACGCTCGGCAGATCCTGTTCCTATTTCGAAAATCAGGTCGAGCGCTCGCTGACCGCGCTCACCACAATGATTCAGCCCGTCATTTTAATCGTCATCGGGGCAAGCGTGGGCGTGCTGTTCTACGCCGTTTATTCGCCGCTGTTGCAGATTATGAATACGCTGAAATAACTATATCCCGGGGCGATTCCCGGAATAAAAGGCATCGTATACACGCCGGAAACGGTGGGGAGAAAGAAAAACTATGGACGTCAATTCCGACATCTTGCAATTCTACGTCTATAAAAAGATCGTGCAAAAAAAGCAGGTCGACGCGATTTTAGAAGATTGCAGAAAACTGAAAATGCCCGTCGAATCGTACCTGACCTACAAGGGGTACTGTTCGGGCGCGGACGCTCTGGCGGCGCTGGGGGAATATTTCTGCATGCCCACCTGCCGCATGGAAATGCTGGAAGTGGACAAGGAACTCTTCAAAAGCCTGTCGTTCACCTTTCTGAAAAAGCATAAAATCGTCCCCGTACGGCGGGACGAACGGGGCGCGACGCTGTTTGCAATCGCCGACCCGACCGACTTTTTCACGCTGTCCATGCTCCGGCAGACCTTTCCGGGAATGCAGGACTATATTCTCGTCCCCGAAAACGAGATCGACACCTTTATCGAATCCAACCTTGCGGTGCAGTCCACCGCGGACGCGCTGGAAGACCTCAGGGAAACCAAGCCGCGCGATACCGAAAGCGCAAGCGTGCTGCTGCCCATCGGTTCCGCCGCCAAAGACGAGGAAGTTGTCAACAATCCCGCCGTCCGGCTGGTGGACTCCGTCATCAAAGAAGCGGTACCCTTCCGCGCCAGCGATATTCATATCGAACCGTTTGAAAAGACCGTCAAAGTGCGCTACCGTATCGACGGCGACTTGCAGGAGCGGGCGGAATTCCCCATCGAGAGTTACCCCGCCATCTGCGCGCGTTTAAAAATTCTTTCCGGCATCTCCATTGCCGAACGTCGCATTCCGCAGGACGGGCGTATCAGCATGAACGTCAACGGCACCGATTACGACTTCCGCGTATCCACGCTGCCCACCGTCTACGGCGAAAAGTTCGTTATCCGTATTTTAGACAAGACGGCGTTCAACTTCTCGCGGTCGGAACTGGGCTTTACCGCCGAAGAAAACGCGGTCATCGACAAAATCCTCGCGCATTCCTACGGCATCGTGCTGCTTACCGGACCTACCGGCTGCGGCAAATCCACCACGCTGTATTCTTTCCTGAAAGAAATCAACCGTCCCACGGTCAACATCATCACCGTCGAAGACCCTGTGGAATACACCATGCCGGGCATCAATCAGGTGCAGGTGAACACCAAAGCCAACCTGACGTTTGCAAGCGCCCTGCGCAGTATTCTCCGTCAGGACCCGGACGTCATCATGGTCGGCGAAATTCGTGACGAAACCACCGCCGAGATTGCCATTCGCGCCGCGATCACCGGACATCTGGTTTTTTCTACCCTGCACACCAACGACGCGCCGGGCGCCGTCGTCCGTCTGGAGGATATGAAAGTCACCGATTATCTGGTCGCGGACGCGCTCGTCGGCGTTATCGCACAGCGACTTGTCAAACGCCTTTGCCCCGCGTGCGAAAAACGCGGCAGGACGACCGAGTCGGAAATGAAGATTCTGGGGCTTTCGGAGCCGGCGACTATTTTCCGTCCGCAAGGGTGTCAGTTCTGCAACAATTCCGGGTACAAAGGGCGTGTTGCGGTACACGAAATTATGTATATGAACGACAAGATCCGCAACGCCGTTACCAACGGCGCCCCCATCGAGGAGGTGCGTTCCTTGGCGGAAGAGGGCGGCATGGTCAGCCTGTGGGACAGTTGCAAACGCCTCGTCATGCAGGGCGTGACCGACGTTTCCGAACTTTTGACCCTGTACAACGACTGATTTTCGGATATAAAAATTCGTCCGCCCGCGGCGGGGCAACCGTGGTTGCCCCGCCGCGGGCGGGTTTTTCGTAAAAGGGAGGGGGTTCCGCTTTGCGGTTTTCGCCGGACGATTCGGCATTTCGCGATTGCGTTTTCTGATAAATCCGCCGGAAAGCGGCGAAAATTTACAAAAAAAACGCAAAAAAGTATGGTAATTTGCAGGGGAGTATGCTATAATAAAGAAAAAAGGAGTTTCTTTCGTATGCAAAGGTATCAGGACTTGACCCGTTTTATTCCGCTGCTGGAAAAAACAACGGTCTATGGCGAATGGGTAGGAGAGGAAATTCCGCAGGACAAGTTGAAGAAAGACGAAAGCGGCAGAGTGCTTCCGTACGTAACGCCCTACGTGCGCTACGCGCCGGAAGTTTCGGAGTTTATGAACGTGGTTTCGCACTATCAGGCGGGCTTCGCACGCGACGCGCTGAAAGAAAACGCGATCGAGTACACCGAAAAAAGCCTGCTGAGCGAAGACGCCGCTACGCTTTCTCCCGAACTTGCGGTGTCGTTTATCCGCAAAGTCGTGTCGAACGAACGCTATCGCGACGGTGCCGTTTTGGAATATCTCGAAAACGGCAGAGTGCTCGCCTGGCTGAAACGCCTGCAGGAAATCGACGGCTGACCCGAAAGGAATATCGGGCGCCTTCGGTAAACAACAACTGACGCCGCGGGGCGGGCGGAAGCATTTGCTTCCGCCCGCCCCGCGGCTTTTCTATGCAATTTTAATGAAAAATGATTGTTTTACGGCGGTTTTTCAAGGGATTGTGGCGCCTTTGCTCCTACGGTTTTTATAACTTGGTGCAAAAAGGTTTTCGCATTTAGGGGCGTTTCGCGCTCATGGTTTTTATAGAAAGGCGAAGAAAGAAAACCGCCGGGTTTTTCCGGCGGTTTGGGGATTTTACAACGTGTTTATCCGGTGATTTTTTACAGCGTTTCCGCTCTCGCGGCTTCAGGACGGTTCCCGCCGGGCGCGCAAACAATGATAAACGCTTTTCGTCCGAAAAGTCACAACCGTTATACGTTTTCGAGATCCTGATAGTCGATGGAATACTGAAATTCGCCGCCGGCAGACTTCAGGTCGTCCACAAAGTCGTTAAAGAGGACGGGCGCAATGCGCACCACCATCAACTTTTCGCCGTACAGCACGAATAAAAGCTTGCTTTTTTCCTTGTACACTACTTCCGAAATCTCTTTCAGGTCGATTTTCAGGGAAAAAATACCCAACTTCAGCGCCAAAACGCCGGGGCGGATCTCGTACCGGGCGGAAGTCAAAAACAGCACGAGTTCTACAATGACCAGCGCGCATACCGCAAGAATCAGGATACAGTTGATCTGGTTGAAAATGTTCAGTTCGGAAAAGGAGAACAGCCGGATGATATTGAGCACCAGCCCCGCGGTAAACAGCGCGATGCCGACAGACGCCAGAATGACCGACGTTTTCCCGATTTGACAACGATAGCGACCTTTCATAACAATCTCCGTTAAAACTAAGGGAAGTGGATTTTCAACTTACTTTATACCTTGGCGCCGTTGCGCCCCGCAAGGCAGAACCTTGCGTTTCCCTGCGGGCGACGACCAAAACGCCTCCCCGCGGCGATCGGAACGTTTCCCCGCCCGCGGGGTCGGAACGCTTCCCCGCGGCGATCGGAACGTTTCCCCGCCCGCGGGGTCGGAACGCTTCCCCGCGGGCGACGATCAAAATGCGTTCCGGCGGGCAGAATGCCTCCCGCACAGGAATTTTACCACAAACGGGGCAAATATTCAATCTCCTATAACAATTTTCTATAAGAAAGTTTCAAAAAAAAAAGGGTAACCGCCCGAGATTAGTTGAAAATCGGCAAAAAATAGTGTAAAATAAAGAAACCACAATAAAAATGCCCGGTTTTGCCATAGAAAAAATGAAAAGTCCTTTCAGGCGGCGGGCGCATTTCCGCGGGCAGCGCGGAAAATACGGGAGAGAGAATATGAAGTACGTTAAAAACGGGGTCTACCTTGCAGACGGCAAGGTGGTACTCAATCGGGCGGACGCCCCGGGGCGCATTGCAAAAGCGCTCGGCATTCCGGAGGAGCAGGTGCAGGACGCAAAGCGCGGCACTATGGCTTACGGCATTCTGACCGCACATAACGCGGCGGGGGCGGCGTTTGACTACGCGCCCGGCGCCGACCTGAAAAACTGCGGACTACGAATTAAATTCGACGCCATTGCCTCGCACGACATCACCTACGTAGGTATTATCCAGACGGCGCGCGCCAGCGGTATGCGGGAATTCCCCCTGCCGTACACGCTGACCAACTGCCACAACAGCCTTTGCGCCGTGGGCGGAACCATCAACGAGGACGACCACGTTTTCGGGCTTTCCGCAGCCAAAAAATACGGAGGCGATTACGTCCCCGCGCACGTTGCCGTCATTCATCAATACATGCGCGAAATGCAGGCGAAAGCGGGCGGCATGATTTTAGGTTCGGACTCCCACACCCGGTACGGCGCTTTGGGTTGCCTTGCCGTGGGCGAGGGCGGACCCGAACTGGTCAAACAACTTCTGGGCAGAACGTACGACCTGCGCTATCCGGACGTCGTTCTGGTATACGTCAAGGGGAAACCGGCGCCCGGCGTCGGTCCGCAGGACGTGGCGCTTGCGCTCATAAAGGAAGTCTTTTCCAAAGGACTGGTCAAAAACAAGGTGCTGGAATTTGCCGGCCCCGGAATCGCCGGGCTTTCCCTGGACTACCGCAACGGCATCGACGTGATGACGACCGAAACCACCTGCCTTTCTTCGGTATGGGAAACCGACGAAAGGGTGGCGGAATACTACGCCCTGCACGGCAGAGCGGGGGATTACAAAAAACTTGCGCCGGCGCGGGTCGCCCTCTACGACGCCGCGATCGAACTTGACCTCGGCGAGATCCGTCCCATGATCGCGCTACCTTTCCACCCCTCCAACGCCTATACGATAGACGAATTCCTTTCCGCCCCCGGCGACTACCTGCGGGAAGCCGAAAAAGTGGGCGAATCCCTGCTCCCGGGCGGCAGATTCCGCCTGACCGATAAAGTAGACCGGGAAGGCAGAGTACACGTTTCGCAGGGGATTATCGCCGGCTGCGCGGGCGGTATGTACGAAAATATCGCCATCGCCGCCAATATGTTAAAGGGAAAATCCACGGGGAACGGCGCCTTTTCGCTGTCCGTTTACCCCTCCAGCCAACCGGTCTATAAATGTCTGGCGGATCACGGCTACCTGTCGCTGCTTGCGGAAGCGGGCGCTATCGTCAAGACGGCGTTCTGCGGACCCTGCTTCGGCGCGGGGGACGTGCCGTGCAACAACGGACTTTCTATCCGCCATACCACCCGCAATTTCGAAATGCGCGAGGGCAGCAAACCGGGGCAGGGACAACTTGCCGCTACCTGCCTGATGGACGCGCGCAGCATCGCCGCAACGGCGGCAAACGGCGGCGTTCTGACGCCGGCGGACAGGGCGGACGACTTCAACCATCGCATCAAGCGGTATGCGTTTGACGGCGGCATTTACGAACGCCGGGTCTATCGCGGGTTCGGCAAGGCGCAGCAGGAGGAAGAACTGGTGTTCGGCCCCAACATTGCGGACTGGCCGGAGATGCCCGCGCTGAAAGACCATTTGCTTTTGAAAGTGGTTTCCAGTCTGCACGACGCGGTCACGACCACGGACGATCTGATTCCCTCCGGGGATACCTCTTCGTACCGTTCCAACCCGCAGAAACTGGCGGAATTCACCCTGTCCAAAAAGGATCCGGGGTACGTTTCCCGCGCGAAAGACGCCGCAACCGAGGGCAAACTGCTGCTTTCCGCAGGGTCGGAAGAGATGAATAAAATTCTCGCCAAAAACGGCATTCTGCTTTCCAGACTGTCGTTCGGCAGCGCGGTGGCAAGCGTCAAGCCGGGGGACGGTTCCGCAAGGGAACAGGCGGCTTCCTGCCAGAGGGTGCTGGGCGGCGCGGCGAATCTCGCCGTGGAATACGCCACCAAACGCTATCGCAGCAACGTGATCAACTGGGGCATGATTCCTTTCCTCGTCAAAAATAACTGTTTCGAGGCGGGCGATTACGTGCTGGTTCCGTCGGTCAGGGAAAAGATTTCCGCCGGCATTACCGAATTCCCCGCCCGGCTGATCCGCGGAGGAAAGGTGAAAGATCTGCTTTTAAAAATCGATCCGATGACCAAAGAGGAACGGGCGATCGTCTGCTCCGGCTGTCTGATCAACTATTATAAGGGGGAAAGAAAATAACAATGGAAAAACAAACTTTGGGGAAGCAATACCGTTTCGTCGAAAAACTGGTCGCGCGGAATAAGGACGCGAACAACGCCGAAATGCCGGTCATCGCCTTTTTAGGCGACAGCGTAACGCAGGGATGCTTCTGCGCCAACGACACCAACGCCGGGTACGTTTCTAAATTCCGCTATGCGCTGGGGAAACTGTTTCCCGCGGTGCCTGCTTACGTGCTGAACGCCGGCATCGGCGGCAACAACACCGAGTGGGCGTTCCGCCGCATCGACCGCGACGTATTGCCGTTTCACCCCGACCTCGTGGTGGTGAACCTCGGCTTAAACGACGTCTGGGCGGAAGACCGCACGGCAAAGGACTATCGCAAATTTCTGGGCGAAACCTTCGATAAGCTGCTTGCCGCGGGGACGGAAGTTATTTTTATGACCCCCAACGCGATGAACTATTACCGCAGCGGCGCTACCGAACCGCACAATATGGAACTCGCCTTAAAGACCGCCGACTATATGACCAGCGGCTTGTTTGACGAAGTGGTAAAGGTGGGGAGAGAGGAAGCGCAAAAGCGCAATATCGCTATTTCCGACACCTACCGCAAGTGGCGCAATCTCTATCTGCAGGGCGTGCCGACCACGGAATTTCTTGCGGGCGGCATCAATCACCCGTTGCCGGACGCGCATTGGCTGTTCGTCACCACGCTGTTCGATACGCTGTTCCGCCTGAACGAGGATCCGGACGCGTAAGGGTCGGTTTCGCTTGGTTTCCGCCGCGGCGGAAGCGGAATTATATCGTTATTGAAATACCAAGCGATTGCCGAAGGCAAGGTTACTCCGGCAGCGCGCATATAAACAGGTTGTGAAACGCCGTGCATAAACGGGTAATTTACCGGGTAGAACGGGCAATAAATACTGAGTATAAATACGGTAAATATGCGTTATGGCTGTAATATCTGAATGAGGGGCGG
>CAKQSI010000042.1 GCA_934272745.1 uncultured Clostridia bacterium
CCTTATGCGCGCGGCGCTCGGGCGCCGTACGGGAGGTAACGGCAACCCTCACGCCCGTGGCAAATCATCAAAAAATACGCTCTTTTCGGCGCGACCAGCGTTTTTGCGGTGAAGAAATCGCCGCTTGCGGCTAGGTTTTTGCAAGGCAAACGACCGAAGGCGTACCGTTCGTACGACGATGGGAGTTTAACACAGCAAAAACCGATTTATGCCCGCAAAAATAGTAGGGATGGCGAATGGAATCCCTAACGTACTTTTTTGCGGGGTCGTTATATTTTTCAAAGGTATAACCGCCGTCCGAAATGATAAATCCCTCCGGCGCCGGGCAAATATCCAGAGTAATACACTCCCCGGTCGAGTCCAGCAAAAGGGGTAGATTCACTTCGATAATCCCCTCTTTTTGCTGCGGCTGGAAGATTGCAAGTTTTTCCAAAATATCGGTGGAAGTAATCAATTTTTTTCTCCTTTTTGCTCCCTCTCCGGCTTTATCGCTTCGGAAGCGGGGCTGGTTTATGCGGGCGAAACGCCGTTCTTTTTACTACAAACAAAGCACCACGATGCTGTCGCGGGCGGAACTTTCTTGCGGGCGAACGCCGTTTGCTCCTACGCAGACAAAGCGTGATTCTGTCGCGGGCGGAACTTTCTTGCGGGCGAACGCCGTTTGCTCCTACGCAGACAAAGCGTGATTCTGCCGCGGGCGGAACTCTCTTACGGCGGGGTTCAGATCAATCAAAAAATCAGACTTTTTCGAAAGCGACGCGCGGGGCGCCGTTTGCAAGCAGAATAACGCCGCAGCGGGTAAAACCGCTTTTTTCGATCACGTGCTGCATAATCTTGTTATCTTCGTGCGTGTCAACGCGCAGGTGCAGCGTGACCTTTTGGCAAAAGGCGACGGCTGCGGCAAACACGCCGGAAAGCGTTCCGTCGCCTGCGATGCGGTGAATGGTGCCGTAAGGTCCGTCGGATAACCAGGCGCCGTCAATGCGGCGGTAGGTGGGGTCTTCGCCGAGCAGAAAAGAAAAAACGGCATGAACGCCGCTTTCGGTTTCGATCACAAACGACCGCCCCGCCGCGATCTCCTTTTCGATCAGGCTGCGCGGGGGATAGCCGTCCTCCCACTGGGTCCGGTTGCCGGTTTTTCGCATAAACGCCCTGGCGAGAGCGTAAATTTCCATCACGCGGTCAAGGTCGGATAAAGTTGTCTTTCGTATTGTTTTTCGCATAACGGAATTATAAAACCCGGGTTCTTAAATCCGGGGAATGCAGATAAATTTTGCACCGAAAATTGCATAACGTATCGCAAGATTCGGATATTTCAACTCAGCACGACGGAGGGTTTCGCAGAAGCGGAATCCCGATCTTCGGGGAAAAGAATGCCGTCTGCCGGGACGGGCAGAAGAATGGGCGGCTGGTGGCTTGCGGCAAGCGCTAAGCTTACCGACTGTTGCAGATGGGGCAGCAGCGCCGCCGTGGCAAGGCGCAGAAATTCGCGTTCCGCATTGTCATCCTCCGCTTCCTCCACGCGGAAAAAGCCCTGCAAAACTACTTTCATCGTAAAGGGCAGGGGCGTAGCAGCGTTCGGCTCGATCTCCATGGAAAGGACCAGCAGTCGCATGGCGGGATCGACGTTGTTTTTCGCCGCCCGGCGGGAAAAGCGCGGGTTGAGCGAAAACGTCCCCGGCTTGACCGATAAATTGCTTTTGACGGAAACTTCTTCCGCCTTGATTTGCGTAAGTTCCAGTTTCATAACTTTTTCTCCGAAGAAGGTTCAGTTGCCGTTATCCGTCGCGGCGCGTTCTTCCGCCGGCTCCGACGGCGTTTCGCCCGGTTCCGGAAGGGGGTTTGCCGGCTCTTCCGTCCGTAAACCGTTTCCGGTGGAGGAAAGGTTCACGCTTTCTGCTGCGTCCGATCCAAGGGCAGCGGCTTCGTTCCCGTCCGTATCCGCGTCACCGTCCGTATCCGCGCCACCGTCCGTATCCGCATTTTCCGGCGCGCCCGTTCCAAGGGTGCGCCACTTGCGTTTTAAGGCGATAAAGTCGCGCTTCATATCCTTCCGGGTGAAGGGCGCGGCAAGGATCAGATAGAACAGCGGCAGGTAAATAAATGCCGGAATCGCCAGCCAGACGACCGGCCAGTAAAAATCCACCCCGCCGTTGATGCCCAGCACGTCCTGCGTAAATAGTTTCGGCACGAAAATGCGGATAAAGCCGGTCACGTTCTGATATGCCGGGTCGGGACCGAACACGAACGAACTGTTGCGGGTAGAAGCGTCCAGCATATACGACAGATCCCAGTCCACCCAGTCGATCCAGCCCAGTTTTCCCACGATGATTTCGTTGACCAGAATGACCGTTTCGATGAGCAGGAAGAACAGCGGCGCCGTCCAGCATTTTTTATAATCGACTTTTAAAACGCCGGTCGCGGCGCCCACGACGGGAACGGCGATCAGTCCCCAGTGGTTGATATAAAACCGCCAGGTGTCGAATGCCGGCACGGGTTGATTCAGGGCGTTTGTGGGGTAGAGGTGCGCCGCCAAGCCGCCGACCACGCCGATGAAATAAAGGTAACAGTTGAGCGTTTTGTTCTTCCGCCACAGAAAAATCCAGGGAAAGATGAGGGTGGAAACGGCGCAGATGTTTTCAAACGTGACCTTGCGGATAGAAGCGGGCAGTTCGCTGCGGTAGGGTTTGAACGCTAACTTTAAAAAATGCAGAAAAAGCCCCGCAAACAATATGCCGAGCAGTACGCCGTATTTAAAGCGGTAGGAACGGTTTCTCAGCAGAAAATACAGCCCGATAGTGCCGAGCGTGCCCGTTGCGAGAAAGAAAAAATACCAGAAATTGCCGACCCGCACGATCGCGCCGAGTAAGAGTTGTTGCACCGTTTTTGCCCCTTTATTTTGATCGTATTGCAATTATAACACGGGGCGAAAAATAACGCAAGGCTTTGGGCAAAGCAATCCGTTTGGGCAATAATATTGCCGGTTTTGCCGCGTTTGGCGGAAAAAACTCTTCGTTTTTCTCGCGTCAGACTGTTGTTTGCGCGTGGTGAAAACGGTTCCCCTCGTTTCAGAATTACCCTGATATAGTATATAAATGAAAATTGTGTCATTTTTTGTGAAATTTAACTTTTCAACAGGGAAAATTTGAGAAAAAATGCGGTTGCGCATGGGAATTTCCTTTGTGTTTGGTTCTTGAAAGGGAAAGGCGCGTTGGAAAAAGTATCATTTTACCAAACTAAGCAAAGCGGTTTTATCGGAACTGGACGGAAAGGAGCGGGGTAAAAATTTTGCAATTTGCTTAAAACCGGCAAAAATTTCGGCTAAAATTTAAATTACGGTCAAAAGCACGTGGTTTTCGGCGTCAAAAGTTGTCCACAATCGAAGCAGAGCCTAAGGCACCGCAAAAAGTTAAAAAACAATGAAAAAACTTTGGAAAAACGCTTGACATTTCGACAGGGGGGGGGGTATACTATTTGTATAACGATTGTTGCGGTTTTATCCACCGCCGAATTACAACTGCATTTTTCGGATTTTGTACAGCGCCCCGAGGGGGTTCTTTCGACGATATTCTTTCGGGGCGCTGTGGAAAATCCCACGGCACGAAAGGGGAAAGCGCGGCTTGCTGCCGGGGCGCTTTTGCGTTGTCTTTTTCCGTCTGTCGCTTAAATTTATTTTCCGGATTTTCGAGAGGAGTGGCTTCGATTGCACTTCTTTTCAATCGGAATGCTTTTGAAAAGTGCGGCGAGCGGGCGGGTTTTCGTGTTTTGCAGGTTAGCAGGGAAAGTGTTTTCTGTTTACTACGGGTTTCCTTAAAGTGGCGCTTTTGGCGATTGCCGGTTGCCGCAGGGATTGGAAACGCGTTTTAGGGCGGACGAACTTGTTTTGTCGTAACACGATAAAAGAAAAGTCGTTTTATCGTGACGAAAAACACTCCGGAAAGTAAATTTTGAAACGAGTTCAAAATTCAGCGCTGCCGTGCTCCGCAAAGCAGGGTTTTGCGCTTCCCGATTGTAAAGAAGAGTCTGAGCCCTAAGGGCAAGGTTTGGGGCTTCTTGTATTAAAGACCGACTCCGGATAAACCGGATCCGATCGCCCGAAAAGGTGGCAATATTATTGGTTTTGTTCGTTAAAATCCCGGACAAAACCTCGCATATAAAAAAATATCGAATAAATAAGGAGGAATCGATATGAAAAAATTGCAATGGCTGCTCGTTTGCCTGCTGATTTGCTGCGTGGCAATCGGAGCGGCAGCCTGCGGTAGAAAAGATCCCAAACCGGATCCTTCGACCACGCCTTCTTCCGGCGTGACGGCTACCGTAACCCCTGCGCCCACGGCAAATCCCACGGACGCGCCCACGGTAAATCCCACGGATACGCCCACGGCGACACCGACGCAGAAGCCGACGCTTGCTCCCTCGCCCTCGGTAAATCCTACCGAAGCGCCGACAACCGGGCCTACGGAGGAACCGACGATCGAGCCGACGACGCAACCTACGGAAGTGCCCACCGTGGAGCCTTCGACCGAGCCGTCGGTCGAACCCACAACACAGCCCACCGTCGAGCCGACGACAGAGCCGTCGGTGGAACCCACCGTTCCGCCCTCGGTCTACCAGAGCAAAAACGTGGCGACGGCTGCGGAACGTGCGCGCGTAACGGCGTACGTCGATCGGATTATGGGCGATTTTGCCAAATTCCCCGTATCCTTCTCCGTTGACGGACAGGGATATAACGGATTCCCCGAATCGGCGTTTACGGTCAATCTGAAAGAAGAGGCAAACGACGAACGGACGCAGATCAAGTATACGATCACCGCCACGCACAACCAGAGCGGACTGGTGTTTACCGTCACGTTCGTGCATTACGAAAAATACGCGGCGTACGATTACGTCATGTATATCAACAACCCCACCGATCACGATTCCCCGGTCGTCAGCGATCTTTTGTCGCTCAGACAGTCGTTCATCGGCGAAAATCCCACGCTGTACCACACCAAGGG
Source organism: uncultured Clostridia bacterium (assembly GCA_934272745.1). Classification (GTDB taxonomy): domain Bacteria; phylum Bacillota; class Clostridia; order Christensenellales; family Borkfalkiaceae; genus SIG402. The sequence continues at coordinate 4,998 of CAKQSI010000042.1, forward strand.
CGACGCGACGCAGTTTTTGCCCCTTACGACGCCCATCATCGGCGAACATTCTTTCTGTCCGGAAAACGGAAGAAGTACGCAGGGCGCCTTCCCGTACTATAACTTTACTTACGGCGACGGCGGTATGATCCTTGCCGTGGGTTGGGCAGGACAGTGGAAGACCACCTTCCAGTCGGTTTCCACCGACGAAACGCAGATCACCGCCGGGCAGGAAACCTTCCATTCCTACTTAAAAGCGGGCGAAACCGTCCGCACGCCCTCTATTGCGATGATTTCTTACGACGATAAGGACGCCGACCGCGCCGCAAACCTCTGGCGCAGATGGTACGTTGACAACATTATGTACCGCGTGGAAGACGCGGACGGCAACCTGCAGTTGTTCCCGCCCCAGCGCGTCGTTACCGGCGGTTCCGGCGGAACAGAATTTACGCAGGAAACCGAACAGACCATGAAGGAAAAAATTACCTATTGCCGCGATAACGGACTGGATATTACCTTCCTTTGGCTGGACGCCGGCTGGTATTACAACATCGATCAGACGTATATCGGTTCCACGCCCACCAGCTGGCAGACCGTCGGCACCTGGGAACTGGACCTGAATCGTTTCCCCACCAAACTGAAAGACGCCACCGATTACGCCAAAGCCAACGGAGTCAAAACCCTGATGTGGTTTGAACCCGAACGTTTCACCATTCTGACCGACGCGCTGAAAGACGACGGTTCCACCATCAAAAAGGAATGGCTGATCAACAACAACTTCCTCGACCTCGGCATCGACGAATGTCGCGAATGGGTCACCAACCGCGTGCTTACCATCATCAAAGAGGGCGGCATTTCGCTCTACCGCGAAGACTTTAACATCGGACCGCTGCCTTTCTGGACGGCAAAAGACGAACTGAACGGTTCTGACCGTCTGGGTATGACCGAAAACCATCACATTCAGGGGCATTTCGCTTACTGGGACGCCATCGTAGACGCCACCAGAATGCCCGTTGACGCCTGCGCTTCCGGCGGGTTCCGTCTGGATCTCGATACCATGCGCTACGCCGTGGCGCTGCATCGTACCGACTACGGTTATTCGGACGCGCTTGCCAACCAATGCTATTCGTTGGAAATGTATAAGTGGTTCCCGTACTTCCGTGCGGCAACCAACGCTGCCAACACGGCGAACAAATACTTCCTCCGCATGGGCGAAACCGCTTTTATGGAAGTTCTTTCCATAAATAAAGACGGTGCGCCCGACGTGGATTTCATCAAGGACGCGATCGAAGAACACAAGATCGTTTCGCAGTTCAACTACGGCGATTATTATCAGTTGTTGCCTTACACCCGCACCAATACCGACTGGATGGCGTGGGAACTGTTTGACGAAACGCGGCAGGAAGGCTATGCCATGTTCTTCCGCCACAGCGACGCCACTTCTTCCCGCAAGATCGCGCTCAAGGGGCTGGACGAAAACCGCACCTATCACGTCTGGTTTGAAGACCGCGGTCAGCACCGCATTCTGACGGGCGCGGAACTGATGGCGGGTATCGACGTGCTGCTTCCCGCAGGGGACACTTCGGACATTCTGTATATTATGCAGAACTACGAAGAGCGCGGCTTGATTCCGAACGTCACCCGCACGGCGCTGGACGGCGTTTACGGAGGCGGCATCGAATGGTGGGACGACGAATATTCCCGTTTCGATATCCGCTTTAACCGCAGTCTGCGCGGTACCACGCTGGAAGCGGGCGCCGGCAGAACCGAACACGGCATTACCGATTCCAATCTTCTTCCCAATATTCTGATCAACGGGAAAAGCCTTGCCGGATTGGTTGCGGCAGGGAATGCCCGCGCCGATTACGACGTGGAAAATAACGTGCTGCGCGTTTACTTCAAACGCACGCAAGTCGACGTTTCCGCGCCGATTACGGTCGTACTTCGCGAGACGATGGAAAATTTCGAGGGGATTTCTCTCGGTAAACCCTACACTTTCACCTACGATCCGTCTTTGGACGCGTGGGCGAAATCCGGGCAGGAACATCTGCCGCACCGCGACATGGATTACACCGAATTTGTGGATGAAGAACGCTTCGATAATCTGGAAGACGTCAGCGAAGAAGGATTGACCGGACTTGCTTACGAATTGCCATGGGGCATCAAAAAGACCCAGCTTTCCACTTGGTCGTACGGCGTGCCGCTCGACGGATATTCTTCGTACAGCGTCATTCGTCTGAGCAAAGATCCTGCCGATCAGTACGAAAACGGCAAGCAGTCCATCAAAGTCAATACCGAACTGATGAGCAAAGACGCGAGTTATTATCTCGACTTTGCGCTCAACGGGTTTGAACCGGGCATTATCATCAACTTAAGTTTCCGTCTGTATACAAACGTAGAAGATCTGTCCAAGTTCAAGGTCGCGCTGATGCACGAGAACAACGCGGAAGGCGGCGATCTCGGCAACTACGTCGTGACCGGCAAGGCGGTAAACGGAAAGTGGACGGAATACACGCTTTCCTTCATTTCCAACCCCGCCGCCACCAACGGCAACAACATTATGAAACTGGGCTTCTGGAAATACGACGAAAGCGCTACCGGCTACTTCCTCGTGGACGACATTCACTTCAGCCGCGGCAACGTCGAAATGGAAGAAGTTTCATCGTTTAATGATGAAGAAACGATGAGTACGGGCATTATTCCCTGGCGTGCGCCGTACACCATTACCGAAACAAGCGATAAGAGCGGTTTTTACGTCTGGGATTATCCGCAGACCGAAACGTCGATCTATTATGTGGAAAACGGTACGGATTACGACGGAGCGGAGGGCAAAGTCATCGTCGCCAACCTCTCCGGCGCGGACAAGATCACCAAACAGGACGACGCGGGTTACTTCCTCTATTACGTCCTCCCGGGACTTACCGCCGGCAAGACCTATCACTTTACTTTCCGTGCCAAAGGTATTGCCACCAGCGACATTCAACTTCTCGCCATGCCCGAACGCAACTTCGGCTCCGGAAAGACCTGCACCGTGCAGGGGTACGAATACGCCTGCGCGTTTAAAAACGGCGAATGGACGGACGTGGATATTGCGTTTATCGCCAACCCGGGCAGTGACGGCGCCTGCGCGCTGCGCCTTTGCATTCGTCCCAATTTCGGCAAGACGGGCAAGGGAAAACTGGTCATGGACGGCTTTAAACTGCTGCGTTCCACGCTGAACGCCGCCGAATTCGGTACCGTCGCGGACGCCGCCCCCTGGACGGTGAAAGACGGCGACGCTGCCGGCTTCCGCTCCTGGTCGTACGAAACGGGCGGCGAACGGATCTATTCGTTCACCGACGAAAATTACGACGGCGGCAGAGGCATTGTCGGAGATATGGAAGGAACCACCGGCGTAAACGAAACCGACGGCCGCGGTTACTTCCTCAACTACTATATGTCCGGACTTACCGAAGGGCGTACCTATAAACTGCGTTTCGCATACAAAAACATGCTGGAAAACGCGGCGTTCAACGTGGCGGGAGAACCCAACTTCTCTTCCGGCGTCAACGTGAAACTCGATCTTCCCGCGGCGGATATCTGGACAGAAGAATCCGTGACTTTTGTTGCCGGCGCAGCCGAACGCGGACTTTGGGCGGTGCGCTTTGCGGTCTATCCCACGAAGGGCATGCTGGGCACCGGAAAAATTTATCTCGACGTCATCGGTCTGGAGGCGCTGCCTGACCCGGAGCCGGAAGAACCTTCCGACTTTATCGAAGATAACCTGAAGACCATTCCTGCGGTAGCCCCGTGGGAAATTCCCGACGCGGGTACGGAAACCCGCCTCGCATACTGGGATCAGAACAGCGGCATCGTGCCGGAATTCGATTCCGAACAGACCGCAAGCGGCAAATGGAGATCGGTCAAGGTTAACGCCGCGGGCGTCAAGACCGGCAACCTCAATCTCGACCTGTATATGGCGGGACTTACGACCGGCAAGCAGTACGAACTGTCGTTCCGGTACTATTCGACGGACGATTTCAATCTGACCCGTTCGTTTATCTGCGAAGCGAATTTCGGACCTACGCTTACCATCGACAATCCCAACCACGGCGGGGAATACTGGGTGACCGATTCCACCACCGAGTGGAAACAGGGCGTCATCCGCTTTACGGCGGGCGATCCTGTGAAAAATATGTGGTGCGTGCGTTTCGGCTTCTACGTCGTCGACAAGACAACGCCCGCGGGTAGTTTCTATCTCGACGAACTGCAAGTGAAAGAAGTCGCGGAAGATCCCACCCCCGAAGAACCCTCCGACTTCATCGAAGACAATCAGACTTCGATTCCGAACAAAAGTCCCTGGGATATGGGTGCGGATTACGAAGGCGGACTTTCTTACTGGTGGAGTGAAGTTGCGGTTGCACCCGCCGGCGTATTCTCGTTGGTGACCGACCGCACGATGGACGGCAAGGGCAAGGCGGTGAAGTTCGATACCACCGGCACCCAGCCTGCAAACGTGTGGTACGGCGGCTTCTATTTCGACTACGCGCTCCGCGGTCTTACCGACGGCAAAAAGTACGTCATGACCTACTACGTGTACGGGGAAGACTTCGTGTTCAACAAGATCTCCATGATCTACGAAGCGAATATGTACCCGAACAACGATTCCGGCTATAAGGTCGATGCGCTGGTCGTTACCCCGGTAAACGGCAAATGGGTCAAAGTGGAATTTACCTTCTACGGCGCAAACAACGCGAACGGACTGACCGGTATCCGGATCGGGTTTGAACCGGGCACCGAATCGGCAGGCTCCGGCGCGCTGTATCTCGACAACTTTAAGGTGGAAGAAGCGCCCGAAGATCCCACCCCCGAAGAACCCTCTGACTTTATCGAAGACAATCAGGAGTCCGTTCCTGCGGCAGCCCCGTGGGAAATTCCCGATGCGGGTACGGAAACCCGCCTCGCATACTGGGATCAGAACAGCGGCATGACTCCCGTTCTGGATAAAACCAACACCCGTACCGGCAAATTCCAGTCCATCCGGATCGACGCCGCGGGCGTCACCGCAAACAACCTCAATCTTGACCTGTATATGGCGGGACTTACGACCGGCAAGCAGTACGAACTGTCGTTCTGGTACTATTCGACGGACGATTTCAATCTGACCCGTTCGTTTATCTGCGAAGCGAATTTCGGACCTACGCTTACCATCGACAATCCCAACCACGGCGGAGAATACTGGGTGACCGATTCCACCACCGAGTGGAAGCAGGGCGTCATCCGCTTTACGGCGGGCGATCCTGTGAAAAACATGTGGTGCGTGCGCTTCGGCTTCTATTATGTGGCGGACACCACCGCCGCGGGCAGTTTCTACCTCGACGATATTATGGTGCAAGAAGTCGTGAAGTCCGACTTTATCGAAGACAACACGGAAACCATCGGTTCCATGGGCGGACCTTGGGAATTGAACGAAAGTTCTTCGGCAGGGCTGATCTACTGGGATCAGAACAGCGGCATCAAACCGTCGCTCGATACCGAGCAGACCGCAAGCGGAAAGGGCAAGTCGGTGAAAATCGACGCTTCCGGCGTTACCGGCGGCAATCTGAACCTCGATCTGTACCTGAAAGATCTTACCGAGGGCAAGACGTACGAACTGACCTTTAAGTACCTTGCGCTGGACGGATTCAACCTGAAAGCGTCCTTTATCTGCGAAGCGAATTTCGGCGCAACTCTCACCATTCTCAATCCGACGGAAAACGGCGAATACGTCGTGACGGACGCTTCTTCCGAGTGGAAAGAGGGCAAGATTCTCTTTAAGGCGAACGCCGCGGAAAGGACGATGTGGGGCGTGCGCTTCGGCTTCTACGTCGTCGACGGGACAACGCCCGCGGGCAGCTTCTACCTCGACGAAATTCTGGTGACAGAAGTTGTTCCTTCCGCTTATGCGGAAGAAAATCAGGAAAACGTCCCCGTAGAGGCGCCCTGGGCGGTTGCCGACGGCAAAGAAGGGCTTTCCGCCTGGTCGCTCGGCATGACGACCGCCCCCGTCGCCACCATCGAAGACGCATCTTCGGTTATCGGGGCGGAAGGGAAAAAGGTGCTGAAAGTGGACTGCAACGGTTCTACGGCGGCGAACGATGCGGACGCGGGACTGTTCCTCGACTATTATATGCAGGGGCTGGAAAACGGTAAAAACTACGTCATGACCTTCCGCTACAAAGCGGGGGACGACCTGACGTTGAGCCACCTGTTCGTCGTACACGAACCGAGTTACGTTTCGGGCGGCGTGACTACGCAGACCATTTCCAAGCTTTCGACCGAATGGACGACGGTAACCGTAAACTTTACGGCGAACTTAAACGACAAGAACGGTTATGCCGTGCGCGTTGGGATCTATCCGGGGGCGGAAAAGACCGCTTCCGGGACGATCTGGTTCGATTCGTTTACCGTCGACGCTGCGGAATAAAAGCGTTGCGGCCTCGTCGCGCCGCAAAATGCGGCGCGACGGGAGCAATCCCATGTGCCGGGCGGTAAGGTAAACGCGTTCCCGAAAACGATGACCGTTTGTAAAAACCCGGTACAAATTCGGATAATAATGTCGTATTTCCTACGGCAGAAGTTGCTTTTTCTCTCATTTTGCCGTACCCTAATCCTGTGCGGCAAGAGCATTTTCCTCACTGTTCCCCGAGGAGCAAATTTGCTCCCCGGGGATTTTTTGCACGTGTTTTCGGAGCGGAACAATCGGACGGGCGTCGACGGACGGGATTTTTGCGGCGTTCCGGCGGTAAAAACGCGACGTTGCTAAAGGCAGGCCGTTTCGGAAACAGAGCGGCGACCTTTCCGCGCGCGGGAAAACGGTTTTGTAGCCGGATTTTCTTTGCTACAAAGAAAAAACGCCGATTTTTCGTTTCTTTCGTCAAAATCGTTTGAAAATGCGGAAAAGAGTGGTATAATAATGAAACACATACGGCGAATCGGCGAAAGAGCGTTTTCGCCCGCCTTTTTGAGAGAAAGGGGAAAGGTTGCGGAGGTCGTCCGCGCTTTTCCGGAAAAAGTACGGAGGGAGAAATGATTTTCGGGAAATTTATCAACCGATATTATTTGCGCTACGGCGGATTGCTGCTTTTGGGGCTGCTTTCGCTGGTGGTCGTGGATTATTTCCAGTTGAAAGTGCCGGAACTGTATCGCATGCTCATCAACGGGGTCAATACGGGGTTTGTGGAAACGGGCGGAGAGCTCGTCCCCTTCGACCTCGATTTTTTGCTAGATAAAATTTGCCTGCCCATGCTGGGAGTCATTGCGGTGATGCTATTCGGCAGGTTTCTCTGGCGCGTGTGCTTTTTCGGCACGGGCGTGCTGGTGCAGACCGACCTGAGGGGCAGAATGTTTTCCAAAGCCAAAGACCTTTCCCGCTCGTTCTATCAGAAAAACAAGGTGGGCGACCTGATGTCGCTGTTCACCAACGATCTCGAAACCGTGCAGGAAAGTTTCAGCTGGGGGCTTTTAATGCTGTTCGACGCCCTGTTTTTGGGCGGGCTTGCCGTGGCGAAAATGGGCAAAATGGATCCGCTTCTCACCGGACTTTCGTTAATCCCCATGGCTCTGCTGCTTTTGGGGGCGCTGGTCGTGGGCAAATCGCTGACCATAAAATGGGAAAAGCGGCAGGAGGAATATTCCCGCCTGTCCGACTTCGCGCAGGAAAGTTTTTCCGGTATCGCGGTCATCAAGGCGTTCGTAAAGGAAGCCAAAGAACTTGCCGCCTTCAAAAAAATCAACAAAGACAACGAAAACGCCAACGTCGAATACACCAAACTTTCCATGCTGTTCAATATTTTGGTCACGCTGTTTGTGGAATCGGTCGTCTGCGTCATTTTGGGCTACGGCGGCTATCTGGTGTATAAGGGCAAATTCAACGCCGGGGAACTGGTGGAATTTATCGGCTACTTCAACAGCGTCGTGTGGCCCATTATGGCGGTTTCCGAACTCATCGATATGACTTCCCGCGGGAAGGCTTCCGTCCGCCGCGTCAGCGCCTTTTTAGCGGAAGAGATCGACGTGAAAGATCGTCCCGGCGCCGTGGATCTGCAAAGCGCGAAAGGGGAGATCGAATTCCGCCACCTCACTTTCCGCTATCCGGACGCGGAATACGACGCCCTTTCCGATCTTTCCTTTACCATCGCCGCGGGGGAACGCGTCGGTCTGGTGGGAAAGACCGGCGCCGGCAAAACCACCGTGGTGGACTTGCTGCTCCGCACCTACAACGTGCCGGACGGCACCGTATTTTTCGACGGCAAGGACGTCAACGATCTGACCCTGCGTTCGGTGCGCGAAAACTGCGCCTACGTCCCGCAGGATAACTTCCTGTTCAGCGACACGATCGAAAACAACGTCGCGTTTTCTTTGGACGAACGGAACGAAGCCGAACGCTTCGCCGTCCGCCGGGTGTGCGAAACGTCCGACGTACACGGGGATATTTCCGCCTTTTCCGAAGGGTATCAGACGGTTTTGGGCGAACGCGGCGTGACCGTTTCCGGCGGGCAGAAGCAGCGCATTTCCATCGCGCGGGCGCTTTTAAAGAACGCCCCCGTGCTGATTCTGGACGACTCGGTTTCCGCAGTCGATACCAAAACCGAGCGCGCCATTTTAGACAATCTGGAGCACGAACGGAGCAGCAAGACTACGATTTTAATCGCGCACCGCGTTTCTACCGTGGAGCGCATGGATAAAATTATCTTCATCGACGGCGGCAAACTGGTCGCCGTCGGTACGCACGAAGAATTGTACCGCTCTTCGCCGGAATATAAAAAGATGGTCGATCTGCAAAAACTGGAAGACGAACGGCAGTCCGAAACCGCGGCGGAAACCGGTGCTTCCGGCTTAGCCGCCGCGCCGGAGGCTTCCGCGCCTGCGATGGGCGCCGCGACTGCGGGAAATGACCGAAAGTCTGCGGATGGCGCTTTTGCCGCGCCGGAGGCTTTCCGGACGACCGGGAACGACGCCCTTGTCGGTTCCCCAAAAGAGGGGGACGTCCCCCGGAAATCGGGAACAAACCCGCAAAATAGCGGCAAAGGAGGCGCAAGATGAGAGAGTATTATCCTTTGCTGGTCGTCGGCGCCGTCATCGGCACGCTTTCGGTATTGTTCGTTCTGGCGTACGCCCTGATGAAAAATAAAAAAGAGGCGATCGGGTTCGACCGGAATATGAAAGACGGCGAAATTATCCGCCGCTTATTGCGTTACGCCAAACCGCACAAAAAAAGTTTCATTTTCGTGGGAGCGTTGATGGTGGTTTCCATCGCGTACGATATCGTTTCGCCTCTCCTCATCGGGAACATCGAAGAGTTGGTGCGGGGCAGTTTCGCGCTTCCCACGTTGTTTTCGTATATCGCGGTCTACGCCGCCGTCCTGATCGTTTCGCTGGTCTGTACCTATCTCGAAGCCGTCGTTTTGCAGAAAGTGGGGCAGAAGATCCTTTCCGCCCTGCGCGAAGACCTCTTTTCGCATATCGAAAGTCTTTCGCACGAGCAACTCAATCATATGCCCGTGGGGAAACTGGTCACCCGCGTCGCGAACGACACCAACGCCATTTCGATGATGTTTACCAACGTCATCGTGGGGCTTGCCAAAAACTGCTTCGTTATTTTAGGCGTTCTGGTCGCCATGCTGGCGCTCAATTACGAACTCACGCTGATGGTGCTTTGCTTCGTGCCGTTCGTGGTGCTGTTCACGGTCGTATTCCGCAAGTTTTCCAGAAAGGCGTACCGCGCCGTGAAAGACGGCACGACCGACGTCAACACCTTCCTTTCCGAAAACCTTTCGGGTATGAAAATCACGCAGATCTTCAACCGCGAGAGCGCGAAAGAGAAGGAGTTCGGAGAAAAAAACGGCAAACTGGACAAGGCGATGAAGCGCGAAATTTTCGTGTTCGGCGTGTTCCGCCCCACGGTGTACCTGCTGTATATTTCGTCGGTGCTGTGCCTGTTTTATCTGGGCGGCAAGGGCGTGCTGGACGGCGCAAGTTTTATGGGGAAAACTATCACGGGCGGCGTTATCGTGTCCTTTTATATGTTTATCACCAAGTTTTTCAACCCCATTCAGAACCTTGCCGATCAGTTTAACCGTCTGCAATCCTGTTTCGCTTCCGCGGAAAAAATCTTTACCGTGTTCGACACCGTGCCTGCGGTCGTGGACGCGCCGGACGCCATCGACTTCCCCGTCGTGAAAGGGGACATCGAATTCCGCGACGTGTGGTTTAGTTATATCCCCGGCGAATGGGTGCTGAAGGGCGTTTCTTTTCACGTCAGGGCGGGGGAAACCGCCGCGTTCGTGGGCGCTACCGGGTCGGGAAAGTCCACCATTTTGTCCCTGCTCTGCCGTAATTACGAGGTCACGAAAGGGCAGATTTTCGTGGACGGCGTGGATATCCGCACCGTTAAGATTGCGGAACTGAGGCGCCATTTCGGGCAAATGTTGCAGGACGTGTTCCTGTTTTCGGGTACCGTTCGTAGCAATATTGTCCTGAGAGACGAATTCCCGGACGAAGAGATCATGCGCGTCTGCCGCTACGTCAACGCCGATTCTTTTATCGGAAAGACCGAAAAGGGTCTGGACGAACCGGTTTTGGAGCGCGGAAACAACTTTTCCGCCGGACAGCGGCAGTTGCTTTCCTTTGCGCGCACGCTGATTCATAAGCCGGACGTCATCATTTTAGACGAAGCGACGGCGAATATCGACACCGAAACCGAAATCCTGATTCAGGATTCTTTGGAAAAGGTCATGAAAGTGGGTACCACGCTGGTAGTTGCGCACCGTCTTTCCACCGTACAGCACGCCGACCAGATCATCGTGCTGTCAAACGGCGTGATCGAGGAACGCGGCACCCATCACGAACTTTTATTAAAACGCGGCAGGTATTACCGCCTGTACACCCTGCAATACCTTGCAAGCGGGGAGAACACCCCCGGCAGCGTGTTGCAGAACGCGTAAAACGAATGTGGCTTGCCGATCGTTGCTAAAACGCCTGCGCCGCCGCAAAAGGCAGAAGAAACACCCGGCGGCGTGCCGCAAAGCGCAGAGATATCCGCCGGCGTGCCGCAAAGAGCAGAAAACAAACGCTGCCCCCAAGGCGAAAATCCGCCTCCGGCGACCCGTCGCTGTAATTTTTGATTTATTGCGGGGGAAGGACGACGATTGCGGGGTGCAGGACGACAATTTCGGACAGGTTTGCGTGTGGGCTTCGTTCGCGGCGGTTTATCCGGGGACAGAGTTTTTCTCTCCGCAAGCATTGATTTTTATTGAAAATTATGATAGAAAACGCCCGCCGCAAGACTTGCGGCGGGCGTTTTCTATCAAGTTTTTTAATGAAAAACGGAATTCGGCGGGAGAATGGAAAACCCGGACAGATAAGCGGTCGCGGAGGAAAGTCCTGCGCCAAAGTGCGCATTTATAGGAGGATCCGCACCGGGCGCGCGTATATGCGTTTTATAGCTTCACGCCAAAAGAGCATATGTGACGCGGACGAACGGGGTGTACATAACACGGAGCGAATACCGCGCGAGGAGATGAGATGCGTTGCATAGGGCTTCGGGCGGATGCGCGCGTTTATGGCTGCCTGCGCCAAAGCGGGGCTTATACGCAAAGCGGGCGCATACGGCTATAAGACGGGGCAGATCGGCGCAAAATCCAACCTTCCGTCAGTTATTTTCGTCCGGCTTTGCAACGCTTTCCGGAACGTGTTTCCCGCTCTTTTTGTGCGATTTCACGCACTCGGTCAGCAGATATTCGATCTGTCCGTTGACCGAGCGAAAGTCGCTTTCCGCCCACCTTGCAAGTTCGTCAAACAATTCCGCGCCGATTCTGAGCGGAATTTGTTTTTTCTTTCCGTCGTTCATCTTAATACAGACTTCCGGAATTGACTACGGGCTGCGCGTCGCGGTTGCCGCAAAGGACGACCAGAAGGTTAGAAACCATCGCCGCCTTTCTCTCTTCGTCAAGATCTATCGTGCCGTGTTCTTTCAGGCGTTCCAGCGCCATTTCCACCATGCCCACGGCGCCGTCGACAATCATTTTTCTCGCGTCGATGACCGCCGAAGCCTGCTGGCGCTGCAGCATGACTGCCGCAATTTCGGGCGCGTAGGCAAGATAAGTGATGCGTGCTTCGACAATTTCCAGCCCCGCGATTTCCACTCGCGACTGAATCTCGTTTTTGATTCTTTCCGCAACGACTTCGCTGGAGCCCCTGAGGCTTCCTTCGTCCGCCAGACCGTCGCCCGTCGTGTCCACGTTGGGCGCCACGTCGTAGGGGTAGATCCGGACGATGTTCCGAAGCGCGCTGTCGCACTGGAGCGAAAGATATTCCTTGTAATTATCGACCGAAAACGCCGCTTTCGCCGTGTCCACGACCTTCCAGGTAACGGCGATGCCGATTTCCACCGGGTTGCCGAGGCAATCGTTGATTTTTTGCCGGTTGTTGTTCAGCGTCATGATTTTCAGAGAAATTTTTTTGTTGGGGATGCCCATGTTTACCGCAGGGCCGTCGCTTTTTACGTTCGTTGCGGTTGCAACGGTCGAAACGTCGCCGCTCTGGTTCAGTTTCGTGTTCGAAGCCGGGTTGACCGCAGAGCAGAAAGGGTTCACCGCATAAAATCCTTCTCCTTTCAGCGTGCCGATGTATTTGCCGAAAAGGGTAAGCACCAGCGCTTCCTGCGGTTTTAATACTCTCAGCCCCGCAAACAGAAGCATGGAAACGAGCAAAAGCGCAATCGAAAGGACAAAAAGTACCGTCCCGAAAGCTATCTCGCCGGAGTCGATCGTGTCGGTTGCCCAAATAAAGCCGACAATTGTCACGATAATAAGGGCGAACGCAATCAGAAGATTGCGCATGCCGTGTTTTTTCCCATTTAAAACCTTTTCTTCCATATCATTTCTCCTTGAGATTATTTTGATATCTTTATGATATCATACAAGGGTGCTTCTGTCAATCGTTTTCCAGAATTTTTTTTGAAATTCGCCGCCGGGAGGGCGCAGGCGGGAAGAGGGCATCTTAAACCGGCGTTTTGCGGAGAAGCGGGATTGTTCGTCAGCCCTTTTTTCATAAGTAAGGGGCAGAAAGCCATCGTATCAGGAAACAGGCATTGTTTCCTGACGCGAGCGCGTCCGCGTTAAAAGGCGGCATAATGCGTCCGGCAAGCGATGCGGGTTTCATCGAGCACATAAATTGTCATTAAGGAAGCGAAAACGAATTATGCTTTACAAAACCTGTCGGATACGCTATAATTGTAATACTATTATTACTGATTATCGGAGAAAACGTTTTGAACGTCGAGTTGTACGAGAAAACAGAATATGCCCTTTCTTTGATAAAAGAAGGAAACGAAAACGGCGTAGATCTGCTGTATTTGTTTATGGGGAAAACCATGTTTATGGTTGCCCGGGGCGTAGTAAAGGATGCTTTTCTTGCGGAAGACGTCGTTCAGGACAGTTTTCTGAAAATAGTCAAAAACGCAGGCAAATATAAAAAAGGCACGAACGCATACGCGTGGGTGTGTAAAATCGTAAGAAATACGGCGCTGAACACATTAAAATCGGCGCTAAGCCGTCCGACGGAAAATATTGACGAATTTTTTTGCCTTTCCGACGGCGACGACGTAGAAGATAAAACCACGACGCGACTTCTCGTGGAAAAACTGATGAAGTCTCTTACTCCGCCGATCGTTAAGCAAATGGTGTATATGAAATATTTTTTGGATATGACCATGCGCGAAATAGCAAAAGAAACGGGAAAATCGAAATCGTACGTTGCGAAAGAAATCGCAAAAGCCGAAGAATTTATGAAAACTTTGCTTTAACGGTGGACAAACCGAATGTTTTGGTTGTTTTAAAAGTAGGGATTCCATCCGCCATCCCTAACTATTTTTGCGGTGATAAACCGATTTATGCGGCGTTAAACGCCGCTCGTAGTACGAAAAGTACAACTTCGGGCGTTTGCCTTGCCCAAACAAGCCGCGTTGCGGTCGGTTTCTCATCCG